>CAYYSX010000001.1:0-69455 GCA_964474315.1 uncultured Verrucomicrobiota bacterium
GTCCAAAACCCAAGCTCCAAAGAAATCCCAAGCTCCAAGCTCCCGTGCAGACCGCAGAGAAGCAGGCGTTGGGAGCCCAGCGTTTCGGTCACCCCTGCCTGTGGAGCGGCCTCACCAATCCGGGAACGGACGGAGCGCTTGGACGTGGGTCCTTGGAGCTTCTTTGGAGCTTGGGATTTGGCTTTTGGAGCTTTCGCCCCGGCTCCCGGCCGCCGTCCCGGTCAGGACCGTGTCCAGATGCACCCGACTATCCATGGGACTTCTCTTTTCACCACGCCCCTTCGTCCGAGCCTACCCCGGGCGACTCCATCCGCGCTACGACCCGACGGATGGTCTGTCCCTCGATTCCCACCTTCCGTGTTTGCCGCTCCTCCGTGGTCCAAACAAGAGACGGCAGCGGGGGCGCCGGGGGAGGAGCACCCTTGGCGGGGGCGCCAAGGGCCGTCGGCGGGGCTGATCGTGAAGCGATCCGGTTGATCCTCAGTTCCATTGTCCCGACGGCAGCGCCCGAGGCGGGCGCGCTCCCCAAAAGCGTATCCTGCCGTCCACGGGCAGGGCAGGGGGGGACCCGTCGTGAAGCCACCGGGGTTTTTGATTTCCCCCCTCCTCGCCTGCTCCCATCCTGTTCGCCCTGGTGATTGCTCCTGTTCCACTCGGCCTGCACCGGTCGTTCGGCTTCGGTGACCGTCTCGGCTTGGCCACGCCCGGCCATTTGGCGGCGGCTCGGCAGTTCCCGGATTTCGCTCCCATCTTCGCCCAACAATCCATCCGCGAGATGACCCGGACCCAGCGGACGCCGCAGGAGGTCCTGGTGGCCGCCACCGACGCGCTGACGGCGGCCGGGTTCACCGGAAGGTGGGGCGCGGATGGCGATCACTTGAAGACTCCGGAGGACGTTCAACGGGTGGCAGCGGCCGGATTCTGTTTCTTCACCATCGATCCGAGCGCCTCGGTCAACAACACCGCGGACCACCTGGACGAGGCGGCTTTGCGCGAAGCGGTGGTCGGGCTGGAGCAAGAGGGATTATTCACCGGCTTCGACTGGCGGGAGTATTACCTGAACCGGGTTTTCACCGTGGGCAGTCGGATTCCGCCGCTGCGCTTCGACGAGGAGACCTTGTTTCGCGCGGCAGTGAAGTACGCCCGCGCAACGGCGCAGGCCGAGGTCATGGGCAAGGCCATTGCTTCGGCTTCCGGGGGACGAGGGGAAATCGAAGTGTCGGTGGACGAAACTGACTCGCCGACCTCGCCCTTGGAACACCTCTTCTTTGCCCTCGAACTGCAACGGCGGGGCGTGCCGAACCTGGTCAGCCTGGCACCGCGCTTCATTGGAGACTTTGAGAAAGGGATCGACTACCGCGGGGATCTGGTCCGGTTTGAGGAACAACTGAAAGTCCACGTCGCTATCGCCAAGTTTGTCGGACCGTACAAAATCAGCATCCACAGCGGCTCGGATAAGTTCAGCGTCTATCCCATCATCGGCCGGGTGTGTCGGGATCTGCTGCATGTAAAGACCGCGGGAACCAGCTATTTGGAGGCGTTGCGGGTGGTGGCGCGTACGTGTCCGGCGTTGTTTGCCGAAATGGCCGCGTACTGCCGGGATCGTTTCGATACCGACCGCGCCAGCTACCACATCTCCACCACCGACGCTGAGGTCGCCGCCTTGCCGGTGTATGGCGGCGTGACGGAGGAGTCGGCGTATCTGGACCAGGTGGCGGGCCGCCAGTTGTTGCACGTGACCTTTGGTTCGGTGCTGACCCAGGGCCGGGAGGCGTCGGGCCGGCCCTTCAAGGAAGCCATTCTCGAAACGCTTCACCGCCATGCCGATTTGCACGCAGAATTACTGGAGAACCATTTTGTGAAGCATCTCGCGACGCTCAACGCCGGCTGACTAAACATCGTAAGAATTCAGTTCCGCCCCCGCAGGAGTACTCGATCGGAACCTCCGGCTGCGGGCCCAGGACTCCTCCATGTTCACGCTCACCGAAGTTTCCAAATCTTATGGCGGCCGAACTTTGTTCGAAGACGTCACGTTGACCATCAACCGGTCGGACCGGCTGGGCTTGGTCGGTCCCAACGGCGCCGGGAAGTCCACGCTGTTCAAGTTGATTCTCGGCCAGGAGGAAGCCACCAGCGGGGGGATTACGCGTCAACGCGGGGCGACGGTAGGATTCCTTCCGCAAGAGAACGCGCCGGTCGGTGAGGAAACGGTGCTCGAACTGGCCACGAGCCATTTGCACGGTGACGAATTCGGAAGTTTCGATGGCGCACTCGTGGCGAAAGCCAAGCGGATTCTCAAGGGACTCTCGTTCCGCGAAGGCGACTATGACCGGCCGGCCCGGACCTTGTCCGGCGGTTGGGTGATGCGGGCGCATCTGGCGCGGTTGTTGGTGCAGGAACCCGACTTGTTGATGCTCGACGAGCCCACCAACCACCTCGACCTGGAGACGTTGCTCTGGTTCCAGGAATACCTGGAGACTTACCCGGGAGGCATCGTCTTGATTTCCCATGACCGGGAGTTTCTGAACCAGTTGGTGACCGGCATCATCGAGTTGCGGAGCGGTGAGTTGCACCGGTACACGGGGAACTTTGATTCGTTTGTCGAGGAGCGGGCGGCGCGGGAACAGCAGCAGTGGTCGGCCTTCAAGAACCAACAGCGGGAGATCGCCCGACTCCAGGAGTTTGCCGACCGCTTTCGCGCCAAAGCCAGCAAGGCCAGTCAGGCGCAGGCGAAGCTCAAGCAGATTGCTCGAATGGAGAAGATCGAAGCCCCGGAGGCCGCGGCCGCTACGGTGGATTTCTCCTTTCCCCAACCCGAACCGAGCGGGCAACGGGTGATCGGCCTGCGCGGAGTGGACTTCGCGTACGGCGACCACGTGGTGTACCGCGGACTGGACTTTCAGGCGGAGAAGGGCGAACGCACCGTGCTGGTGGGACCCAATGGCGCCGGCAAATCGACGCTGCTAAAACTTCTGGCCGGTGTGCTCACTCCCCAAGCGGGAACACGCGAAACCGGATTGCGGGTCAAGATCGGGTACTTTTCCCAGTATCGCAGCGAGATGCTGGACGCGGGCCGGACCGTGCTGGAGGAAGCGTTCGATACCCCCCGGCTGCTGCGCGAAACCGATGTGCGGGCGTTGTTAGGCTGCTTCCTGTTCCGGGAGGATGACGTAAAGAAGAAGGTGAAGGTCCTGAGCGGCGGTGAGAAAAGCCGGCTCGCGCTGGTCAAGCTGCTCCTCGATCCGCCGAATTTATTGTTGATGGATGAGCCCACGACCCACCTCGACATGGGCAGTATCGACGCGGTGATTGCCGCGCTCAGCGATTTCACCGGAACCCTGATCTTCATCAGTCACGACGTGTATCTGATCCGGGCTTTGGCGACCAAGGTGCTGCATGTCAACGCCGGCCGCCTGACACCCTACGCCGGGGGATACGAGTATTACCTGGAGAAGTCGAAGGCCGGTTCGGCCCGACAGGCGCTGACGGCCGGTTTGCAGAACGGCCGGCCGGAGGAAGCGCCCCGACCGGTGATGCGGGAGATCCAACGGGACCAGGGTTCGCAGAAGGAACGGCGCGAACGGGCCGCCGCGTTGCGTCGAGAACTGGGGGAGCAACGTCGCCAAGTTGCGGCCTTGGAGGCCGACATTCTTCGCCTGGAGGAGCGGCAGGGCTCGTTGACCGCTGAGCTGGAGCGTCCGGAGACTTATTCCACTCCGGGTCGGGTGGTGGCCGTGAATGGCGAGTTGGCGCAGGTGCAGACGGAGTTAAGCGCCAAGATCAATGCCTGGGAGGCCGCGGCTTCACGGCTTTCGCGGTTGGAGGAGGGGGAATAGTGAGAACAAATAAGAAACAAGGGACCGGGCATCGATGGCTGCGCGTCGGCCCAGTCGCTTGCACCGAACAGCTTGATCCGGTGGTGGCGGTGAGGGTGGTGCTGGAGACGGCTTCGAGCTGGGCGATGAGTTCCTGGGTGGTGGATACGGCAACTACCCGCCGGCCGCTCGGACGGTGTTGGCCAATAGCATCGCAATGGTCATCGGGCCTACCCCGCCGGGATTGGGCGTAATCCTTCCCGCCTTGGGCTGCACCTCCGCAAACGCCACATCCCCCACCAGGCGGGTGCCCGTCCGGCTTTCCGGATCGTTTACCCGGTTGACGCCGACGTCGATCACTGTGGCCCCGGGTTTGACCATCTCGCCGCGGACAAACTCGGGCACGCCCAGGGCGGCAATGAGCACATCCGCGCGGCGGCAGTGGGCTCCAATGTCACGCGTACCGCTATGGCAGATGGTCACGGTGCAATTCGCGTGGCGGCCTTTTTGCAGAAGGATCGAAGCCATCGGCTTGCCCACGATGTTGCCGCGACCGAGCACCACCACCTCAGCACCGTCGAGCGGGATCTGAGAACGAATCAACAGTTCGTGGATGCCGCCGGGGGTACATGGAATGAATCCGGTCGGGTCGCCCAACATCAGTTTCCCGACGTTCAACGGATGAAACCCATCGACGTCCTTGGCTGGAGACACGTGCGAGAATACCGCGGCTTGGTCGAGGTGTCGGGGCAATGGCGCCTGTACCAGAATGCCATGCCATTGAGGGTCGGCATTGAACGAATCCAGCAGGTCGAACAGGTCCGTTTGGGCGGTGGACTCGGGAAGGACCACGGTGTGAGAACGGAATCCCAATTCCGCCGCCCGTTTCTCCTTCATCCCGACATACACCTGTGAGGCGGGATCTTCGCCCACCCGGACGAACAGGAGCCCCGGGACCGTTCCCCGGGCCTTCAATTCCTTCACGCGCCGGCCTGTTTCGGCGTGGACCTGCGCGGCGATGGCCCGGCCGTCGATGAGGTTAGGCACGGCCATCGGCAAGGTCAGGGGAGGATCTGGATGTTCTCCACCTTGAGCACCGGCAGACGCCACCGTTTGTCCAGGTATTCGTGACCGCTCACCATGACCCGCTGGCCGGCGAACTGGCGTTGGTTGATCAGCGCCTCGAAGAGGAGGAAGTTGATGGCGCCTTCATTGTAGAATCCACGTCGCAGTTCGAATTGGGTCGGAGCCTGCGGGCTGGTGGTCGGCCGAACGTATCCCTCGCGAACCACGAAGCGGGGAACGGTCATGTCGTTCAAATCCTGATCGAAATCGATCAACTGGGTCCCCAGAAGGACATAAGGGCCAGGGGTGATGGGGCGGGAACTCAGATCGCGGGGAGAACCGACCGGAGGTCGGCGGGCCGGTTCGGCCACGGGAAAATCCAGGAACATGTTCGGCTCGTCCTGGGGCGGTTCCGTTTCGACGGGGGGCGGCGCAACGACCTGAGCCGGCACGGGCTCGATGGGGGTCACGATCGGTGCCGGCGGCGGTGGTTCAGCGACCGGGGGGGTAACCGGAGCGGGGCTACGGGTGACCTGGGTGGTGGTTGGAAGCGTCGCTACCGAACTGGAAGCAGGCGGTGGGGGTTGGAGCGGAACCACGGGTCTGGCACTGGAAGGAGCGGGGGTAGTCACGACCGGCGGCGGAACCTCCCCGCCCAGCAATCGGGAAGCGATGTAAGCCACGGCCCCCGCCGGCGGTTCGATTTGCAGCCAGCCACCCGACTCCTGGATGACGGTGACGACGTCACCGCGTTTCAATTGTCCCAAGACGCTGTAATTGAGGCCGGGACCCGTCCGGAAGTTCAGCTCCCGTGCTTGAACCGTACCCGCCGGGCGGTTCACCAACGGTCCATGCACCCATACGGCCACGGATTTCGGCAGGGCAATGCGAGTCCAGGGCTCCTTGCCCCCGGTCGGCAACACCTCGCCCAACACGGTCACCTCCTGGCCCGGATTGAGCGAAGCCAGCACCTCGGCATCCAACGACGGCTGGGCCCGAACGTTGGTGCGGTTGGCCTTGACGATCACCCGGCTTTGGGCGGTGGCGAACGACGCGCCCCACCACAGGACCAGCAGGACGACGGAGGCACGGATAAGTCGGTTCATGGGAAAGTGGCCGGGCCACAATGGGCGGCGGCGGTATGGGCAGAGTCCGAACTCAGGCGGGAGGTCGCAAGAGTGATTTAACTTCGGCGTCACCTAACACCCGCCATCGGCCCGGAGGGAGCTGCCCGAGTTTGACTGGTCCAATCTGGATGCGCTTCAGTTTTTCCACCGGACGCCCAATGAGCTCGAAGAGACGTCGGACCTCGCGGTTCTTCCCTTGCGTCAGCTCCAACTCGACCGTGCTGTGGCTGTTGTTGGCGCTCAGAATGCGGACTCGTTCCGCCTTGAGCAGGTCGCCTTCGTGCTGGACTCCACGCAGGAAGGGATCGGTGTTCCGCGTTTCCACCCGGCCGACGACAACGACCTGGTACTTCTTGCGGACGCCATAACGCGGATGAGTGAGGCGCAGGCTGAACTCGCCGTCGTTGGTGAGGAACAGCAAGCCCTCGCTGTCCCGGTCGAGGCGCCCCACTGTGAACAGGTGTCCCCATTCCTTGGGCAGCAGGTCGGTGACCACCTGCCGGTCCTGCGGATCACGACGGGTGCAGACGAAACCGGGCGGCTTGTTGAGGGCCACGTAGAGTTTACGTCGGGGCCGGATCTCCCGGTTTTCCACCGCCACACTGTCGCGGGCGGGATCCACCTTGGTCCCCAGGAGTTGGACCACCTTCCCGTTGACGCGCACCTTGCCGGCGGAAATCAGTTGTTCGGACTGCCGGCGGGAGGCCACTCCGGCATCGGCGAGGAATTTTTGCAGGCGGATCATCGGCGGTGAGCAGGGGCTGGAAACGACAAAAGCCGATGACGGGTTTCCGGTGAACCGGACCGCCATCGGCCGTCGGGCCAGAATCGATCGGGCGCGGGACTATTCCGCGGGCTTGGTTTTGCGCAGGCCGGTGACGCGGTCCCCATCGTTCCACTGCCGGCGGGACTTGAGCAGGGCGACGCGTTCAAAGCGCTTCAAGACATTGCGTTTGGTGGCCGTGGTGTTGGCGCTACGGAGGCTGCGGTGCTGTGACATGTTAAGATTCGGAACGTTGAACGACCGCCGGCCGGGCCGCGCGGAGCGCGCTGTTTAGCAAAGGAACCGCCCAATGCAAACGGCTTTTTTGGAAGGAGACGACGCAGGTCAGCGCCCAGACCGTCCGGTCCGATTCGTTCCCCCTCATTCCGCGGGCGGTCGCCGCACCACTTTCACGGCGATATCCTCGTCGAACTGAGGCAAAACCAAAGCGGCCTTTCCTCCGGACGCCTGGAACTTCTGGCGCGCCACCCAACGGCCCGACACTGGATTCAACCAATCGGCCTGCCATTCGCCATCGGACAAGGCCAGCGTCAGAAACGTGGACCGTCCGCCGCCCGAGGCCGGGAATGGGGAGTCCGTTCCCCAGGCAAAGTGAACCTGCGGATCCGTCCGGATCTGCCATGCCCGATCAAAATCCCGCCCCTGAAAATACCGTCCGGTCAGCCCCGGCCCGGCCCCCGCCTCGGGATGGAGTGCCTGATGCGGAACGGCCTGGCGCCGCCGGTCAGGGCGCGACCATTCCAGTTTCATCACCGCCTGACCGCCATTGTAGAAGTACTCCAGCCGCACCGGATGCCGCCGGCCTGCTTCGAGGCGAACCACCGCGGTATCTTCCGTCTCGCTGTGATCGGTCCAGTTGTCGATCAACAGTCGCTCATCGAGCCAAAGTCGTACCCCGTCGTTGGAAAACGTGTGCAGGGTGTAGTCTCCGGATTCCGGTGCTTCGAGAAATCCCGTCCACCGGACCGAGAATCGGGTCACCACTCCCGGTCGGAAATAAGCCGCAACCACCTTTCCCGGTTCGACCAGCGCCCGGGCCGTGTGACTGGGCGGAACGCCTTCCAGAAAGACCGTGTCGTCGGGATGCATACGAACCAACGGAAGACTGCGGAGGAAATCGCCGAGATGTTTCATTTCGCGGCGGAACTGCGGATTGCCTCCACCCGGCTGCGTCGCGGGATAAGCGAAGGTCCCGTCCTCGAATCCCACCGCGAACGAATAGTCCAGGTGGTTGAACAACCCTCCCCCCGCGATCAGGAAATCCCAACCCTCCATCCGATAGGGGGCGTTGTTCGTGCCGCGGAAACCGGTCTCGTTGTCGCCAATGACCCGGTTTAGACTCCAGTTCTGCGCCACGGCGTCCGGCGGGGTTGCATAATGAAAATTGAAGATCGAAACGGCCGGATGCGGATGGGTCACCACGGCGGTGTTGTTGGCGATGTTCCAGGAGATGAGCTTGGGGTGCGGATGCGACTGCTGCGCGGCGGCAATCACCTCGGTCAGATGTCGCTGCCAGTCATCGGGGGTTTGGGTGACATAGGGTTCGTTGATGAGTTCGTAGTAGATGTTGCCGAAGTCCTGCAGCTCCGCGACGAACTTGCGAGCCAACTCCTCTTGGTGGGCCAGGTAGGGACCGCTCTGATTCAAAGTAAGAACGTCCTCGCGCCGGATCGACGGCAAACCGTTGATGTTATTCTGCGGGTGGTAGGGACTCAGTTGCCACTGCCGGTCTTCATAGAGCACGCAGAACAGGGCGACTTCGACGATGATTCCCCGGCGTTCGGCATGACTGAGGAAGTCGCGGAGCCGGCGAAAATAAGCCTCATCCCAGCGGTCGAGATCGAACTTGTTGCCGCCGCCCGCGTAGCCGGGCTGGTCGCTCCGGGCATAGGGGGATAGAAAGCGTCCCGGCGCCGGAGCGAGCGTGTTGCGCTCAATGTTGAACGCGCCCGGCGGCTCGACGTACATGCCCCCGGTGAAGAGGCGGGTGTGGTTGAGGCCGTCCTGGGCCAGCGTGTCGAGGTACTTGCGGAAATCGAAATCGGCATTGAGCACGGCGCCGTAGTGTTCAGCGGAAGTCAGCAGGATCACCGGTTTCCCTCGCCATTCGAGATACCGCGGGTTGGCTGGGTGTAGCTTTAAGGTATCCCCCGCAGTGGCCGCCGCCGCCGGAACCGCCAGGACCAAGGCGAACAGGAGAAGATGAAGGCGCATGGAAGTAGAGGTGAGGACAAGAAGTTAAACCCGAAATGGGCCACATTGAAGGCGGAAATGCCTGGTGTCGTAACTCAGCAAATCAGCGGGCGGAGCCGTCAACGAGCGGCTCGGTGCCGAATCGCCAGCACGCTTCCCACCGGACGCGGCGCGCCGTCGTAGAGCGGATTGCGCGGTCGGTTCAACACCCCGCCTTCCGCCACCGCCAAAGTCGATGATCCCCCGCCGTCCATGCGGATCGCATCGCTGGCTCCCAGCCGACCGATCAGTTCCGACGCCTCCCAAGGGGTGAGGCCTTCGCTGTAACCCGGTTGTCCCCCGTCCACCACCAACCAGTACATCCAGCGCCGGTCTTCTGACAGGCCCACCACCGTCGTGGCATCCAGGACGATCCGTTCGCCCACATTCTCTCCGTCCCGTCGGATGACGAGAAATCCGCCGACTCCTTCCCGGGCATCGTCAATGGGCATCCGCGCCTCCAACAACCGCACCACGCCATCACTACGCACCACCAGGTTGTCCAGGTTCCCGACTGGTTCCGACCAGCGTTCGCCGTCGGAAACGGCGAGTCCTTGTAGTTGGGTGGGTCGTCCGGGAAAGAGGGGTGCCGGAGTAAACGGGGTCGCATTGATCACCGCTCGCAGACGATGTTCCTTCAACCAGGTCATCGGCCACTCGGCCTGGGTCTCCCCTCCCCCGGCGTAGGCGGCCCGGGGGACCACCAACTCCAAGCCCGGTTCGTTCAAGTCAATCCGCAAAACATGACCACGCAGGGGGCGCGGTGAGTGCAGGTGGGCTCGGGCGTATTCGATACCCGGTTCCAACGTTTGCCAGTCTCCGAAGGCGTCCCCGGCCGGGGGCCAACGTTCCATCCAGCGCGGACCGCGCAGCCCGCCCGCCCGCGCCCACCCCAGGACGGACAGGCCCATCAACAACAGCGACACGCCCAGCCCGAGGGCCACCCGAAGCTTGAGGTTGACCGGCTGTTTTGCCTTCCGCCGCCGAACGCGTCGGCTCCGGCGAATGCGTGGTTGTTCGGAGGGGGGCATGCGGGCCGGCCAACGGTGGCCGTTTGTGGCCGCCGACAAAACATCATTCTCACCAGACCTCGACCGGGCCCTTGGGGACCGGGATGGCTGACCGCAGCGTGCTCGGTGGTCCATCTTCCCGCGCCAGCGCAAAGCTCGCCAGCAAGGGCGCCGGCCGGTAGCGGGGCAACAGGTCTCCCTGCTCATCGCAAAACTGCCGCCGCCATCGCAGGTAATGGTCGAGGATCTCCTGAAACTCCGCCCGTGAACTCATCTGCACGACCCGCTTGTTGAATTCCGCCACCGGTCCGAACCGCTTCGCATACCACGGCGCGACCTTGCGGAACATCACGCAGCCCAGCTCCTCGCCGAACACGTCGATCATGAGGTCCAGATGCCGTGACAGGATCCGCACCCGTTCCGCAAAAGAAGGTTCGGGCAACCGTTCGTCGGTGGCGAGGAAGTGGCGAGTGCGTCGGAAAATCCACGGATCGTAGAAGGCGCCGCGTCCAATACTCACGCCGGCACACCCGGTCTCCGCCCGCATCAACGCCGCTGCCTCCGGGGTGGTTACGTCACCATTGCCAATGACGGGAATGCGCCGGACCGCTTCCACCACGGCTCGGATTCCGGCCAGGTTCACGGTGCCGCTGAACCCCTGTTCCCGGGTCCGACCATGCACGAACACCGCGGCCGCCCCGGCGTCCTCCACCGCGCGCGCCAGATCCGGCGCGGTGAGGTTCTCGTCGTCCCAACCCAGCCGCATCTTCGCCGTCACCGGAATCGTCACCGCCTCCACCATGCGCCGCACCAGCGTGGCCGTCCGGTTCAGCTCGGTCATCATCGCTGATCCGCCGCCCACCCGGCATACCTTCTTCACCGGACAGCCCATGTTGATGTCCACCGAACTGACTCCGAGCGACTCCAAATGAAGGGCCGCATCCCGCATTTCCTCCGGAACCGAACCGAACAACTGCACTGCCAAGGGCCGGTCGTGATCGTTGGATTCGATCAGTTTCAACGCCTTCCGGTTCCGTTCCAACAGCGAGCGCGCATTGACCAGATCGGTCGTGCAAAGGTCCACGCCGCCGAGTTCTCGCACCACGAGGCGGAAGGGCAGGTTGGTGTAACCGGCCAGCGGCGAGAGGAAGAGGTTGGACTTCAGCTCCAGCGAGCCGAACTGAATCATGAGACGACCATACGGGTGCGCGGCGGATTGTCAGTCGTCTGGTGGCGGGGAACTCTGGAGAGTCGGTGTTGTACCAACGGGAACGCGAATCGGTGCTTGTGCCGACTCAATCGTTCGCGTGCTCCTTCGCTTCGGCCAGCATCCGCTCATACTCCGCCTGGCCGCCGAAGTACCGGTAATTGATCTCCCCAAGCAGAGGAATCTGCTCATTCAACACTTTCCAATCCTGGGCGCGCCAGGCGTGCAGGGCGAAGTTGTGATGCCAGCCCGTCGCTTCGGGCCACTCGCGAAAGAAGATTTCGAACGCCGACCGGATGTCCTTCCAAACCACAGGATCGCGGTAATAGGAGAGATTGACCTTTGGGGAGCGGCGGCCGCTCTTGGGATCATCCTCCCGGAAGTAGCGTTCCAATTCTTCGTGGATATCTACGATCATCAGCCGGGCGCGTTTCACCGCATTGGTATCCGTAAGGCAGGCCCGCCCGAACTGAACCACCTCCCGATTCGACCCGTGCCACTTGGGCATCAGAAACTGGACCTTGGCCTGATACAATTCATACCACCCCGACGACAGCGTCTGACCCTGCCGAAACCATCGCTCCATTTCCGCCCGCGGATGGCCACGTCCAATGCATACCCAGATCATCCGCATCGGCACCTGAGCCAGGCTGGGGCTGAGCTGCCAGGAAGTTCGCAACGCCTCCTCTCCGCGTTCCAGCCGTTTGCCGAAGAGTTTCCAGCCCTCGTCCGACACCGTGCTGGCCCAGCCGCCGCCCCGCGCGAGCCAGGCGAAATCGACATACTTATCTCCCAGTACGTACTGCGCTTCGGCCATTCCCATGTGCCGGTTGGTGATCGCCTCTTCGAAGGACGGCCAATATTGGGCCACGAGATTGGTGTTCCACAACAGGCCGCCGAGTGGTTCCGCTAAGTCGAGGAACTCGTCACCGGGTAGGTCGGGCCGTTCCAATACTTGATAAAAATTCGCGAAGGCCAGATGTCGAGCCCGCCCTGCCTCCGGGGGAACTGGATTGGTGCTGCCCTCCGGATGAAGGCTCCGGAATGCGCGCAGATAGGCATAGCTTTTCAACAGCGGATCATACCCGGTCGTCGCCAGATCGTCGGCGATCTCGAGAATATTTGTCGTTCCGGACATTCGTTTGCCGCCGCGCCGCCAATGGACGTAGCGGATCATCGGATCCGCGCAGTCTCGCTGGATGGCCTCGGCGGTGAAGCTGGTAATGGCCCTGGCCTGGGGACTGGTCGCGTCCAGCACGCCGGCGCGGGTGGCGGCAAACCGGCCCAGCGCATTGGTCGCCGCGGCATCCCATTGGGCGTCTCGCTGTCCGTGCTTCAAATAGCCGTTCACCAGCATTTCATAATGCCAGGACCACAGACGGTCCTCCGACCAAGCCGACGGCGACGCTGAGGCTTCCGGCGAGGACGAGGAGTCAGCAGCGTGTAGCGCCACCACGAAGACGGTAACGTAGATCAAACTCCAGGCCGGACAGGTCATGACGAAAGCTGTTCAGGGACCGTCCGGTCGGCAAGGACGGAGATGGGCGCTCCGTGCTCGTCATAGGCCTTGATCGGCTATCGCTGTTTTCCGGAACGCTTCGTCGGTTGCTTGGGTGCCGGGACTGGGTTGGGCGTGGATGCCGATTCCGGCGGGGTCGGCCCCCAAGCGAGCCAGACCGTCAGGCCGAGCGCCACCAGCAGGGCGCTGAGAGTGACCCAGAGCATCCGCATCGGAGGTGCGTACTGGAAGACCACCGTGTGCTGACCCGCCGGGACGGCCACGCCGCGCATGATGAAATTGGCGCGCAGCAGCTCGGCCGGCTGGTCGTCCACCGTCACCTTCCAGTCCGGGTGCCACCGTTCATTCAGGAGGAGGATTCCCGCAGCCGGTGAATCGGTCTGGACCGTGATCCGTTTGGGTTGCCATTGGGTAATGGTGGCCGTAGCAGAGGCATTCGTGTCCGAACCGGGAGAAAGACTGACGGTGGAGGACAGGATGACCGACGTGGCGGGATCGAAGTCAGGACTTTTCAGCCGGGCGAGAGAACTCGAGTCATCGGTGATCGTTTCCCACTGGGTGAAGAAGCGAGCCCGGGGCAGGGCGCGGGTGTTCTCGAAGATGGCGTACTGGCCGTCGGGGTCGGCGACCGCGGTGATGTCGTCCAGCGTCAATCCGGCGCCGGGCGGGACTCCCGCTTTCTGCGTCAGGTCAAATACGAGGACCGGTTTGAACCCGTTGCCGACGCCGACCGACTGCGGGTTGAGTACATCGCCTCCCGGCTCCGGCAAATCGATCGGCATGTTGCTGATACCGGCAAACTGCTGGTTGAGCACGCTCTCGAATCCGCGCGCGCCGAGCACGTAGCGAACGTTGGTCAGGTCCCACAAGCGTCCCACGAGCGCGAGGTCGGCTTCGGTCTTTGGGGAAAAGGCCTCCAGCATGGCTTCATCCAGTTCGGGGCGGCGGGGCATCTGCCAAATATCGAGCGTCTGAATCTCATTGTAGGGCATTTGGTTCTCCAGCCACTGGTTGTGGACCGTGGCCCAAGTGCGGTCCTGGGGTGCGCTAAACGTGGAACGCATGACGGGATAGGGCCGGGCGACCACCCGGTGTTCCCAAGGTTTCTGGCGGAGAAAATCGGTGACTGCATTGGGCTCATAGCGCCGCTGGTAATTGAAATGCAGGACGAAAGGCGTCGCGGCGCGTGCCAGGTCCGCCACCAGGATGATCCCGAGCAATCCGCCGGCCCACCCCGGCCGGCCCGCAAACCGGCCGGCCGCCAGCAATGCCAACAGCAGGCAGCCTACCACGGTCGTGAGGGCGAAAAGCCCGACTTCGCGCACGCTGAAGGCCGCCATGGCTCGGCCCTCGGCGCCCGAAAAGCCAAGCTGGGCGAGATGTTGGGTCAGGGCCGGTTGGTAGGAGGCATAGATCAAGGCCAGCGCCGCGGCTCCTCCTGTTAATCCCACCAAGGTCCAGGCCCAGCGCCGCTCGAAGCCGGTGACCGAGCGCCACCACTTCGGCAGGGCTCCTCCGGTGGTGGTGGGCGATTCCACATACAGCCGCCACATACCCTGCAATCCGTAGGCAAACAGGATGATCAGGGCGAGGTGGGTGAGATGCAGGAATTTCATTGGCCCTCGGATGGTCGAGAAGTACGGCAAGGCGAAGACGACCTGATAAAACGGCGCGTAGTGCCCGAAGGATAGCAGCAGGGTCACCAGGGCGGTGAGAGCCCAGAATCCGATCAATTTCCGTTCTCGATCGGAGAAAGGCTGGCGTCCGGAGCGCGTCAAGGCCCGGGCCACGGCCCAGCCGGCCAGGATGAGCACGAGCACTCCGGCGTATTCCCCGCCACCATTGAAACGCGGCGGCGAAATATCCCCACCCACGCTGCCCCAATAGAGTTCCTCCCCGGGTGAGATGGAGCGGACGCCCATGATCCCGGGGATGGCCAGCCGGATTACCTCCAACTTTGGAAAGCTCAGTCCGCTGACAAACTGCCAGCGTTGTTCCCGCGCCGCCGCATCCTCGCCCATGCCGGTGACGCCTTGGATCTGGGTGCCGATCAAGGAACTTAAGGCAAGGGCCGAGATCCAGAACGCACAGGCCACGATCACCGCAAAACGTCCGACTGACAGGAGGGCTCTCCGTCCCAATGAGCCTGGCCCGATCAGAGTGTTAAGCACCATAAAGGCACCTACCATAACACTGAAGTAGGCGCCCACGTCGGCGCCTTCCATGACAGTCATCCCCGTCGCAAAGCCGGCCAGGGCTAGGCGAAGCCAGGCATGAATCCCTCCCTTGTCTCGCTCGTGCTGGGTGACGGCGGCGAGGGCGAGGGCAGCGAATGCCACCGTTGCCGCCCGTGATCCGAGACCCCAAGTGGCATGGGAAAGAAGGTTTCCATTGAACGCGATGGCGAGGGCAGGTAACGCGCTAGCCACGGGGCCGAAGCCTTGGCGCCTCCCAAAGATCCATACGGCAACGGCGGCGAATCCAAGCGAGAGCATCGCCGCAAACTTGGCGAAAAAGATCGCCCCTCCCAGGAGGTATAACCCATGGGAGAAGTTCGGAAGGGTGCTGAGGGTAGGCCCACCGACCCAGACGTTATGCAGCCAGGAGCCGCCCAGAAAATAGTCCCAGCGCACCGCAGAGTACGCCTGCATCAGTCCCAACGGTGCGTCGTTCGCGAAACCTGCCATTCCCGGCCGAAAGCCATCCCGGAAGAGGAATCCGAGTACCACCGTCAGCACGGCCAGAAACCAAAGAAAAGGGCCTCGTTTCATGAGTAGTCGGCTCTAGTCTGGGTGGGCGGCCGGTCTGCTTCAATCTTACAGACGCCAAGTTATAGCCGGCGGTTGCGGCGCAAGCGCCGGAAGGCCGCCAGGATTACCCGCTGTGTCACGTCCAGAATCACCCGGATGCGAAATCCTACTGTTTCGCGGGCCAACGATTCACGGATGGCGTTCCACTCAGGTCGCATGTCGCAACGCCACAGAAGTCCCAGAAGGACCATATACAGCGACAGACCGTGGTAGCGGACCCAATTCAACTGCGGGGTGTAGTCCGGCCGGCGCAAAAACACCCGGAAGTCGTGCAGGATCACATTGAGGGGCATCCAATGGGTTTTGACTGGCACTCCTTCCGTCAGGCGTTCCAGCGGGACCGGCAGTTCACGGAACCAGCGCTGTGCAGTCTCATCCTTGCGGATGCAGGATAGGCCATTTGAAAACGTGCCCTTCTTCCGGAGGCTGGTGGGGATAAAGATCACGTCACCGGGAAAGTGAAGGATTCCCTCAACCCGACTGAGAACCTGGTAGGCTTGGCTATGGTCGGGTGCGAGGTGTGAGAAGACACATCCGGTGGCGCTATGGGCCTGCAGGTCCCGTAGCAGAGCGGAGGATGCACAGGAGTTGAGTCCTCGAGGCAGGTACTGCCAACTGTCCTCGTCAAAATCACAGTAGCGGTCCAACAGCTCCCGGCTGGTCATTCGAACGGGTGCCAGGTCGGGCGGCGCCGGAGAGAGGCCTTCTTCCGGAGTGAGCACCACCGGATAGGTAATCACAGCGTCCGGGGCCTGGAGAAGGATGCGGTGAAGCGTCTCCAAGGCATTCGAGTTTAAGCGCTGCTTGTCTTCCAGGACCAGGACGTGGAGTCCGCCGGATTGGTTGAAAGCGAATTCCCAGTTCTCATGCATTGGCAGGCAACCGGAGGTCCGAAAGTAACGGATCCGCGGATCGATGAAGCAGGCTACGACCTCCCGGGTTGCCACGGAGGAATCATCGTTGTCGGAAACAATCAACTCCCAGTCGGAGAAGGTTTGGACTAATACGCTCTGGATCGCCTCACCAACGATGATCGAGCGGTTCTTCGTGGGGAGAAGGACGCTAAAGAAAGGGGCAGACATTTTGGTGAAGCGAAAGAGGGCCGAGTGCCGGAGCCTAGGGCGAATGGTTGCGCAGGACACCGCCGTCAGGCGCCGAATTTGACGTTACAGAACAGCTACCTTCCCAGTAAATGAGCCCTTCCGGAGGGTTCGGCGAATTTCGCGCGCGTAATTTGGATTGGCGATGAGAACCAAGCTGATGCCGTTGAGCCGCGAGTCATCAGGAGCAATGATCGGAACCCTTTTCCCCGGAATCACGCCGCCCTGTTTGGCCGGATTTGAGTCGATGACCACCGATGGGCGCACCGTGGACAATTGACTGACGAGAGCTACCCCCTTTGCTCCGGCACCCCAGATCGCCCAGGGACGTTTTCCGGCCTTTTCCCGAATGGATCTCTCCAACGCAGCCAGCTTTCTTCTGGCATTTCTCGCGAACAAGCCAAGTGACGCGCCAACTGGGATTCCCGGGGCCGGTCGAACGCGACTTCGGCAACCAGTGGCTACCTCCAGTTCCAATGTCTGGTACTGACCGCCAAAAACGGATCGCTGACGCAGGATGCGAAAACCGGCCAACGAGGCGAGGTGCGCCAGACTGGGAGACGGAAAATAGTTACAGTGCTCGTAAAAGATGTCCCAAACCGAGGTCTGTCTCGCGATCCATTCGAAACGCGGTGTCTCCAACAAGACGACCCGCGCCCGAGCGGAGGCAGCGATGGCCTGCAGCTCGCCCAGAAATTTCCCCACCGCCGGAACATGCTCAATCACGTGTCGGCAGACAACCGCGTCGAATTCCCCGGGAACATCCTGGGCGTACAGATAACGCCGTTCGAACTTGAGGCCTGGTGGCTCCGGCTGTCCCGATGGTTCAAACGAGGTATCAAATCCCACCCCCCTCGTTCCGGCCGCCTGGCAGAGGAGCCGGAGAAAATCGCCTTTGCCACAGCCGACCTCCAGAATGCCCCGCGGCTTCAAGGGATAACGACTGGTCAGGTCGTCTGCCAAACGCTGGAGATAGTCCGCAAAGGCGGGGGAAAAACACTGTCGGTTCTCGTAATTGGCGTCGTAGGGCACCACGTCGGCAGAAAACTTGGAGTTAAAAATGAGGCCGCATCGGCGGCACTGTCGAAGAAAGAGATCACGCCGCGGAACGCGTTGAGCGGATGCGGCATCGGCGAACCGATAGTTAAGCACCACCGGTTGGCGCTTTAGGGAAAACTCTCCCGAGAATCGCTCCCCTCCGCAGCCCGGGCAGGACCGTTGAATCATGAAGCCGAGGTCTCTATCAGGCCGCGGACACCCGCTTCAAGCCCGACCTGTGGAGACCAGCCAAGTGCCCGAAGGCGGGAAATGTCGGCGACGACATGGAACAGAGGGTCGGCCGAAGGACGTTCCGACGGCTGGACCAATTCGGGGCACCCCAATGTCGCGGCGATGGTCTGAGCGATTAGAAGGACGGATGAACCTGTGCCCGTACCCACGTTGATCGGGCCGTCGTACCCACGTTCAGCAATGTGGAGAAGCGCCCTCCCAACTTCATCGACATGGATGTAGTCCTTGACGCTGAAGGGAGTCATCAAGGTTACTGGCTCACCGCATCGGAAACGACGGATGAGCGAGGTGCATAACTTGGAAGGGGGTTCTCCCGGCCCATAGAGGTAAAAAAGTCGAGCCCAGGCCAACTGGGTCGAAACAGCCGGAAGCGTCTCTTCCAGCCGGCGTCGAAGTTCATCTTTGCAACAGGCGTACGTCGAAAGGGGGGCAATGGGCGTGTCATTTTCCCGCATGGGTTGCCCGGTGATCTGATACTCAAGGCAAGTTCCCAAGAGAACAAACCGTCTCAGGCCGCGGGCAGCCAACCCCCGCACAAAGGCTTCGCTCCAATCCACCCAAAGAGGGTTTCCGGGTGACTCGAAATAGACTCCTGGCGCCACTTCCCAAGCCGCGTGAACCAGGACTTCTGGCTGAAAGCGTTCAATCTGAGTCCACGGGGGTGAATCGATGGGCGCTTGGACGTGGTGCCACTCGGAACCGCTCCCGGCTGGCCACCGCGAAAAAGAAAGCACTTCATGCCCCCGAGCAACGGCCTGCCGGGCTATACGCCTTCCGATGAACCCCGAGCCACCGCTGAGGAGGATTCTCACCGGAGAAACTTCAGCCGAGGGGATTCCGGCTGGCAACCCGGGAGGTTGACCGGAGATCCATTATTGGCGTCGGCGGCGGATGGCCATGACCGAGCCGGCGAGGAGAATGCCAAAGACCGCGGTGGGACTCGACGACTCCGGTACCGCCGTCGCGATGACGTTATCGATGGCGGCAAGCTGGGACGAGGCGTCGTCTAGGGAGAGAAAGGTCAACGTGGAGAGGGAACCGGAGGCATTGAAAGAAAGGGTCTTTTCCTCCCAAATGAAATCCGAATCCCAGTTCAAGAGCGGATAATAACCGAAGGCGTCCCCGACGAAGGCCGCGATGGTTCCTGTGCCATCTTTGCCCCAGTCCTCCTGGGTGGCGGCCAGGAAGGTGACTTCATACAACTCACCCGGAACCGTGTCGAAGGCTTGGCTGATCCCGCCGCCTTGGTAGGTGAAGGGGGCAAGGTCCACCGCTTTGATGCCGTCCCCAATGACGGTTGGGTAAGGGAAACCCAGACCGATGTCGTCATGGGTAAAGATCTCGACCCCATTCAGTTGGGTCATCCAACCATCGATGTAGCTCGATCCGCCAGGGACATACTCGTAACCTCCCGGCGGGTTCTCAAAGCTCCCGTTGGTCAATAGGTTGACCCCGCCGCCGGAAGGAACAACCGAAACCCCGTCGAGAGCGGCAACATGAAGGAGGGGATTGTCCAGGGAGAGGAACGTCAGCGTCGAACTGGTTCCGGTGGCGGTGAAGGAAAAACTTTTGGATTCCCACACCAAATCAAGGCTGTGATTGACCAGCGGGAAAACTTCCACCTGCGGGGCGACCACGGCCAACACGTTGCCGGTTCCGTCCTTTCCCCAGTTGGCCTGGGTCGCCGCTTGGAAGGAAATGTCATAGGTTTGGTTAGGCGTGGTGGCGAAGGACTGTTGCAATCCACCACCAACGTAAGTGACGGGGGCCAGATCGACGGCTTTGACTCCATCGGGGATGGTGGACGGATACGGAAACCCCAGGCCCAAATCGTTGCTCGTGAAGATCTCGACGCCGTTCAAAATGGTCTGCCAGCCGGATGGGATAAAATTACCGCCCGGCACGTATTCATAGTCGCCGGGCGGCTCTTCGAAGCTTCCGTTCTGGAGTAGATTGGTAGCAAAAACCGGGCTCCCGAATGCAAGCCCAACCAAGCTGAAACAGGTGATCTGGGGGAGGGATTTCATATGATGTGCAGAGCAGTACACTCGGACCGATCATAGTTGTCAACATAATTGGATCATCTGGTGGTTCGACCCGAGCATTCACAAGTTGTCGGTAAAGGTGCTGGACTACTGGGAAAGGGTGCAGGAAGGAGGGCGTGAAGGAAGAACTGGTGGTGCAAGGGCGGAGGTTGGGGTGTGAGGATCTGGCGTGGTTGGGGGTGGATTGAGGAGCATCCGCAGTGGAGCCGCAAACGGATCGCCCAGGAGCTTTGCCGGCGGCCGTCCAGGCGGAGGCCCAGCGGCGGGGTTTGGGACGCGCCCAGGTGGTGTACCTGGTGATGGACGGCGCGGTCTGGCTCTGGCTCTTGGCCGAGGACCGGTTCCAGACGGCGCTCAAAACCCTTGATTTTCATCACGCCCGCGAACACCTCCAGGCCGTCGCCGAGGCCTTGCACGGAGCCGAAACCGACGCTGCCAAAGCGTGGTTGAAGCCCCTGCTCCACCAACTCCGCCACGGCCAGGAAACCCGTGTCGTACGAAGCTTGGAAGAACTGCTCAACTCACCCGCGGCGCGGACGGCCCAGGACCCCACGACGACCACGCGCGAAGTCAGCTACTTCCAAGACCATCGGGACCACCTTCACTCCCAGAAAATGGAGCGGGCCGGAGCTCCCATGGGCAGCGGGGCCGTCGAGTCCCTGGGCAAACAGCTCCAACGCCGTCTCCGCGGCTGTGGCCAGTTCTGGACCCGCTCAGGTCTCACCCACCTCCTCCGCCTCTGCGTCCTCGTCAAAAACAACGACGATCCCCTCCTCTGGAACTGACCCCTTACCGACAACTTGTGAATGCGCCGTCGGGCGACGGCCATCCGACGCCCTGTGAGGCGGTGCGCCGTAGTCAAAACGCGCCGCGATAGAACTTCGTGGGATCGTCGGTTTGGGTGTCCGTCTCAGGACTCAACCCGAAATCACCGCTCCGCAGCGTGGCGCCTTTGCGGTATTCTGCGTGTCCGTCGCAGAACAGAAGGTTGCCACCCTTGTCGTGCAGAGCGGAGTAGAGTTCGTGGGTACGGCTGATGTTGTCATGCCACCACGTGTACTCGGCTTCCGCTGGATCCGCCCCTGGATCCAGCTTCCAAGGCCGCAGGCCAGCGACATGGACGCGATTGTAGGTTTCCTGGAGAAAAACGATGGCTGCCGGCTGCAGCACTTCCCGGAGTTCCCGCCCCATCACGACCCCGTTGCCGTAGTAGGAGGTACTGCTGGTGGCGGTGGGCACTTCGTCGGGAATGGGAGAGGGTTTTGCGCTCGGACACGAGTAAATCCCATTTTGTCGGGTCTGAGTGTAAGGCAACAAGAGCTTGAGGTAAGACGGTTCAGGATTGTCTGCGTAATACACCACCTGGCTGTGCATCACTGGAAGTCGGCGGTAGTCGTCCGCATACAGCATGAGGGCCACCCCAATCTGCCGCATGTTGCTCAGGCAGACGACCCGGCGCGCCCGCTCCTTGGCCCGGGCGAGTCCGGGCAGCAACAGTCCAGCCAGGATGGCAATGATGGCAATAGCCACCAATAGCTCGATGAGGGTAAAGCCGCCTTGATAAGCCCGCCGTCGGTGCCAGATGTTTAAAAAGGGCCAGGGAGTCGAACGGGTGTTTTCCGCGCGCCGACAGAGATTCGAACCGGGTTTCCACATGACTCCCGCAAAGGTTCCATTTGTTCTGAATTATTCCAGCCCAGATTGATCGACCGTTGCCGCGCCCTCACCCCCCCCGGTACACGCACCGTGCCGTGCAGGTTTCGGCGACCACCAGTTCCCGAAGCAGCGGCAGACCGGGCTGGAGTCGCTCCCAGATCCATTTCGCCAAGAGCTCGCTGGTCGGGTTCTCCAGGCCGGGAATCTCGTTCAGATAGTGATGGTCCAATTGCCGGAAAATGGGGGCAAAGGCGGCCTTGATGTCGGCGTAGTCCATGACCCAGCCGAGGTGGGGGTCCAGTGGCCCCTCCACCACGACTTCAACTCGGAAGCTGTGTCCGTGCAGCCGCGCGCATTTATGGCCGGGCGGAACGTGGGGAAGCCGATGGGCGGCTTCGAATTGAAAGGTGCGGCGTAGTTCCATGATCCATTCAGACGGTTTCCCAGTCGGTCCAACTGACCAGCTCCCCGAGGGCCGGACGGCCATCATGACGCCAGGAGGCGGGCGGTTCCTGCATCCGGCCCAACGGACAGATGCGACTCACACCCCACCGCGCGAGTAAGGGGGCCAGCTCGGTCAAGCGGCTTTCACTTAAGGCGATGCCCAGCGTGCTGACCCGACCTCGCACGGGTTCCGCTTGATGCAGGGCCTCGGCGAGATCGCGGCAGGGCTTCACGTAGATAAATCGGTTGAGGCAGGAAGCTTGGAAGCGCGCATCGTCTTCAAACACCACGGTCCAGGCGGTCGAATTGGTGCTGCTCCAGACTCGGGTGGCGCCTTGGGGCGGCTCGAAGAATACGCCCCGAGGCATGGTGTGGGCCTCATCCCTGCTGGCGGCGTGTCGGGCGCCGCGCAATTCATGCAGGGACCTTCGGCTGGCCAGTTCCGCCGAAGTTTCCACCGGCAGATCTCCGCGCGGCTCGGCCAGCTCCCGCTCGGCCAGCGCTTGGGCGAGTTGTTCCGCAAATCCTTCCGGGGAAACCGAACCTCGTTCCTCTACATAAATCACATGAGGCGAAAGACATCCAAGCTGATTCCACGCCACCACATCGGCCGCGGCCCGGGTGGCGGTCTTGCGCGCGAGGAAGCTCGACAACTGGTCGCTTCCCACAAAAGCGAAACTGAGTCGATGCCCATACGCCACGAGGCGGCATCCTCCAGGCAGGCGGGTACGCACCGAGGACACAGTTTCGTCGGTGCCATGGACCGTCACGCACTCGGCTTCCGCGAAGACGGTCTCCTCCAGAGCCGCATTGCCGCCGGGCCAGACGGCCATTTCCAAGCAGGCCCCCAGCTTCGGTTCCAAATCGGCCAGGGAATGGGCGTAGAGCCGGGGTAACACGGTTCCGTGTCGGGAGAGCTTCATGAATTGGGCCGACTTGGTCAGCACGCCGAGGGTCAGGGACATCATCGCTGAATTCGGCAGGTTTCCCGCCGCCAAGTGAACCAACAGGTCGGGCCCACGCGCCAGCGCGAGGCGGCCTTGCCGCAGTTCGGAGGCGGGCGCGGCGAACTCGTCGAGGCGGCGGGCATCCCCCAAGTCCTGCGTGAGCAGCGCGTTGAGATGCTCGACCGTCAGGCTGC
The DNA here is from genome assembly GCA_964474315.1 of uncultured Verrucomicrobiota bacterium. Lineage (GTDB taxonomy): Bacteria > Verrucomicrobiota > Verrucomicrobiia > Limisphaerales > UBA9464 > UBA9464. The sequence goes on from CAYYSX010000001.1 coordinate 23,246, forward strand.
GAAAGAAGGCGTCGAGACCGCGGGCCAGCGTTACCGGTCCGAAGCCCGTTTCGGCCGAAGCCAGTTCCAGCGCGGACTGCCGCAGACCAAAGCCGGGGTCCAGCCACCGTTCCGCATTGTACGCCAGCAGTTCCACCAATTCGGACGTCCGGCGCTGCGCCAGCCAGTTGGCCCGGTTGCGCTTCACGGCGACGCAGGCTTCGCGCAGGAGCTGCGGGGAGATCGAGGCCTCGGGAGGCAAGTCGGCCAGGAACAGGTTGGGCAACGGCATGAGATCAGCGTGGTTCAGCCGACATCAGGGAACAACCTCGGGCCTCGGCTTGGGGCGCCCGCCCTAAGAGCTCCAAGCCGTCGCCCCGACGGATCGCCAGGTCGTTCGTCTGGAGGGCCAGCACCGACCAGACATTGGCGAGGTCGATCACTCGGACGAGTCCCGCTTCTCCCTCCGCGACTTCACGGCCGGTTTCAGGAGAGATGACGAGGACCCGAGCCCAGGGCGGAAAGCGGAGCACTCCGGAGGGCCATTCTTCGGAACCCTCCCCGGTGTAGGCTTGGGAGCTGAGTTCGCACATACCGTATTCAGTAACGATGGCGTGGCGCGGAACCCCCAAGGCCTCCGACAGCGCCTGATGCAGGTCGGAACGCTCCAGTTCCCGTGATCGGCCTTTGTAGCCACCGGTTTCCATGATCCATGAACCGGGCGGAAGAAGGGCCGGGGAGCAGTCACCAAGGGCATTGAGTAGATGGACGAAATTGAAGGCCGTTCCACAGAGCAACAGTGGTTCCCGGGCGGCGCGGATTTGCTGGGTCACGGAGGTGGTATCCACGATCCACCCCTCCGGAGCGACCATCCCAGCAAACCGGGCACGTCCCGGCCAGAATTCGCCGGCCAGCACCCCGAGCATCTGCGCCAGAGAGGAATGGGGAGCTGCTTCCGGCGGAGGGGTGAGAGAAAGCAGGGTCCGAGGCAGTTGTAAGGTGTTGAATCGCCACCGGAAACCATGACGGACCGAGGCCGCATAAAGGTCCAGCGATGCGGCGTGATGGAAATGTCGGCTGGGAATCTGTGCGGTCGTGCCGCTCGAACGGAACTCGGTTGTTCGCCCTTCCGGAGGAATGGCAGTCACTTCCAGCTCCTTGAAGGCCGCGGTCGGCAGGGAAGGAAGGTCGTTCCAGTGAAGATGGGTGGAGCGATCCCTCCCCTCTTTGCCGGCCTGTTGACACCAGACCCGATAGGCGGGGTTACCTTGGAGTTGCAGCCGGAAGAGTTCTTCAGCCAAGGCAGCGAACTCCGCGTCCAACGCCGGGCCGGGTTCTGGAATACGGCGGAGAAAGGCGCCGATTCGGCGGGCGAAATGATGGAGATCGTTGATCATTGGCGGTTTTGCAGCAGAACCCGAAGGTTTTCCTGGCTGGTTTTCCGCGACAGTCAGGAGAGAGGTTGAGTACTGGAATCGGCCGGGGATCGCAAGCCGGCCGGCGGGGGGGCATCCCTCAGGTTGGCGCATCTTGCGGTTTGTCCTTAAAGCCGCGGGCCGAGCCCCTTCCTCAAGCTCCAAAAACCAAGTTCCAAGCTCCAAAGAAGCTCCAAGTTCCAACGGCCAAGCGCCCCCAAACCTCCCCAGACCTCGCTTCCCGAGATGGTTCGAGCGGGGAACCCAGGTGGTGGGAGCTTGAGTCTTTGGAGCTTGGAACTTGGTTTTTGGAGCTTTCCTGCCCCCTTCTTCTCAGCGCGGCGGCGCGACTGGGACGGGGGCGAGAGTTCTTCGACGCGGCCGTGCCCATGGGCCGCCCGGCGGGCGGGGACGGCGCAGCGCGCCATCCCTACCGGCGGTTGGAACCTCATCGGCGCAGGTCGAGCGCGACCAAGCGGTCCTCGCTCCGCAGGTACAACCGGCCTCCCGAAAGCACCGGGCCGGCCCAGCACGGGTAATGCAGCGACGGCACCTGCCAGCGGGCTAGTTCGACACAGCGTCCGGGATCGGGACGGAAGATGCCGAACAGGCCGCCTTCCCCGAGTGCGTACAACTTGCCGTCGGCAGCGATCAAGGATCCACGACCGAAGGAATCCGGCTGCTTGGACGAGAATTTGGCCCAGCGTTCGTCGCGTTCCCAAGCAAGGGATCCCGTCGCGAATTCCACACAACGGAGCCGGGCATCGGGTTCATTGCGTCCACTGAAGGCGTACAGATGCGATCCCACCAGGACCGGTGTGCTCCAATGCATTTCCAAGGAGAGTCCGCGCCAGAGTTCGGTGACGGCGTTGTTTCCCGGGGCGACGCGAAGCAGAAGCGAGCCAGCTCGGTAGTAAGCGCTGGAGATCAAGACGTCGTTGTCGCGCACGACCGGATTGGCGGCATTGACCGATTCATCGACCCGGGCCCGGAACCAGCGTTGAAACCGGACGGCGCCGTTGGTCGGGTTGACCCCGACCAGTCCTTGGCGAAGGAAACAGAGGACCACGCGTTCTCCATTCAACGTGGTGGCGACCGGCGAGGCGTAGCTGGCCTGCTTTTCCCAGCGCTTCCACCGGACCGGTGCTTCGCCGGGCCAGCCCAGCATGGGTTGGCCTTGCCAATTGGTTTCTCCGACGGACTCCCAGAGCGTCCGGCCGGTTTCCGGATCGAAGGCGACGACTCCGGAGTTGGGCTGGCCGCCGACCATCACGATCAGGCGACCGGATTCCAGGATGGGGGCCGAACCCACCCCGAAGAAGGCTTCGGGAATTTCGAAATCGTTTGCCGTCTGACGCTGCCAGCGTTGCTCGCCGGTTTCGAGGTCGAAGGCGGTCAGGCGGCCCTCCGCTCCGAAGGTGAACACCGTGGCGTTGGTGATCAGCGGGGCGCACCGGGGACCGTTGTTGTAGCCATAAGGATCTTGAAACGAAGTGGGATACGCGTTGGTCCACAACGTCCGGCCCGTCACCGGATCCAAGGCAGAAAGAATCTCCGCCGCTCCGATCCGATGGAACAGGAGGAGTTTTCCCGAGCCGACGGAGGGGGCGGCGTAGCCGGTTCCGACCGCCAGGTCGAAGACGATCGGCGCTCCCGTGGGTGGGAGGCTTTCGACGAGGTTGGTTTCGGAGGAATGATTGTCGCCGTTTGGACCGAGAAATCGGGGCCAATCCGCCGCGAGGGAGACCCCTAAAACCAAACTACAACAGGCGACGCGGAACAACACCCCGTCGTTCTGCGCCCTTGTCGGTGGAAGGGCAAGCGTGGCGAAACCTCAGGCCAACGCTGGCTCGCCGGTCCAGTCAGTGATTTTTAGGAATTCGCGGGCTTTGCGCCGTTCGTAGCGGTGCTTCTGGGCTTTTCCGGGCCGATCGACGGCCGCGCGGAAGGGATGTCGGGGGTCGCGGAGGGTTTCTGCGACGAGGTCGTTGTTCTTGCTCATAATAACGGATGCCCGCTCCCCCCAACGGGCGCAGCCCCACCCGCGAGCGGCGCCGCTAGGGAGACCAAACAACGGCAATAGGCTTGCGCGCCCTGACGCCATGTCAATGCTCCAGTTGCCCGTGTTGCCCATCGGATCGGCCAGCCGGGTCTTGGAATTCCGGTGTCTCTGTCGCAGGCTCGCTCTTGAAACACATCACGAACGACCGGCCATCTCACCGACACGGACTACCGATCCCTCATGCGCTACCTCGAACCTCACGGACATATGGTCAGCCGGACCACCGACGACTACCAGGACATGGTCACTGCGGGCTGCGCCGCCGTCTGCGAACCCGCCTTCTGGGCCGGCTTTGACCGCGGTTCCGTGAACGGGTTCCGCGACTACTTCCGCCAGCTCACCGAATACGAACCGGCCCGGGCCGCCCGCTATGGCCTGCCTCATTTCTGCTGGCTCTGTATCAATCCCAAGGAAGCCGAGGACGTGAAGCTGGCGGAAGACGTGATCGCCATCATCCCGGAGTTTCTCGAACGCCCGACGGTCCTGGGGATCGGTGAGATCGGGCTCAACAAGAATTCCCGCAACGAAGTGAAGGTCCTCGAACGCCACGTGGACCTCGCCGCTCGTCTCGATCAACTCATCCTCGTCCATACCCCACATCTGGAGGACAAGCTCAAGGGCACCCGTCTGATCCTCGATGTCCTCCGGGCCGATTCCCGCATTCAACCCGGACGAGTGCTGATCGACCACGTGGAGGAGCATACCGTCAAGCTGGTGCTGGAGCGCGGACACTGGGGCGGGATGACGCTGTATCCGATCAGCAAATGCACCCCGGCCCGGGCGGTGGACATCCTGGATCGGTACGGCCAGGAACGGTTGTGGATGAACTCGGCTTGTGACTGGGGAGAAAGCGTTCCCCTGGCCATCCCGCGCACCGCCTTGGAAATGCGCCGCCGCGGCTGGAGTGCGGACGCCATCGATCAAGTGATCTACCGGAATCCGGTTCAGTTCCTAAGCCAGTCACCGAAGTTTGCCAGCCAGTTCCCGGTCTGAGCGTGGCGGAAGTCAGCGCGTCCCGCCGTCCGCTTGGACAGCCTTGCCGTCGGTCCGGGTCGCCCGTAGCGTCGGGCGATGAGTTCGAGATTCCTGCCCAGCATTCTTGGAGCTTCTCTGCTCCTGCCCAGTCTGGCTTGGGGTGATACGGTCCAGCTCCAAGACCAGGCCTCAGTCACCGGCAAGATCCTGGTCGAGAAGAAGGAGGCCCTCTATTTGGATGTCGGATATACGGTCCTGAGTATCCCCAGGAACCAGATTGTCGAGGTAATCCGCAACGAGGAATCGGGCACGCCCCCGGGAGGCGTTGCACCGGCCGACCGTCCGATTCGCCCCTTCTCACCCGCCGACGCGAAGGCCGGTTCGGAGGGGGCAGCGGGGAACTCCCTGTTCGCCGTGGCCCTCGGCGCTGAAGCGGAGCGGCCGGTGCGGGATCTGGTGGCGAGTTTGGGAGAAGCCGTCGTCCAGGTGCGCACTCCAGGAGGCTTGGGCAGCGGATTCTTCATTCACGAAGATGGCTATCTCATCACCAATTTCCACGTGATCGAGAACGAAACGAAGATCTCCATCGAGGTGTACCACCAGAAGGACGGACAGTTGGAACGCCGCAGCTACAAGGACGTTCGCATCGTCGCCATGAACAAGTTCGGTGATCTGGCCCTGCTCAAGGTAGAGGACCAGGACGCGCCCAAATTCAAGACCGTCGCCCTCGGGGATGCCGATGCCTTGGCGCAGGGGGACCGGGTGTTTGCCATCGGCAGTCCCCAGGGATTGGAGCGCACGGTTACGGAAGGCATCGTCAGCACCACCGCTCGTCAGGTGAACGGCGACCTTTATGTGCAGACCACTGCCCAGATCAATCCGGGTAACTCCGGGGGGCCCTTGTTCAACCTGGCCGGTGCGGTGGTGGGCGTGACCAACATGAAGCTGACGTTTGGCGAGGGACTGGGGTTCGCGATCCCGGTCGGCATGGTCAAGTTCTTCCTCCAACACCGCGACGCTTATGCTTACGACACGGATAATCCCAGCAACGCGTTCCGCTATTTGGAACCGCCCAGCCGGCTGAAGATGTTGGATCCGAATCAGACCAAGGCGCAGTAGGTGGGCCGGCTGAGGAGCGGGCGACGTCGCTCGTACGAATTTCCGGGTTGTGAGGCGTGAGGCGTGGGGCGTGATGAAGAAAGCGAGCGCCGGCCACTGCTGAGGGCGCATCTCCTCAATTCGGCGGCACTTGGAGCTCTCCACGAACCGTCCTTCTCCCGACGCGGCAGCGTTGGGAGAAGGTGCCCGAAGGGCGGATGAGGGCTCGTTCCCACCATTCTCCTCCCCCAGCGGTTCATGGTCTCGATTCACGTCCGGATTTTGGAGGTCCACCCTTCTTTGGAACTTGGGTTTTCGGATTTGGAGCTTCGCCCCGCGGGCAGGTTGAAAACCTGCGGTACAGCAGACCCGGAGGTCTGCGCTACACGGGAAGCGCTACCGGGGAACTTGTTGCGAATGCATGAGGTAGGCGACCAGGTCCCGGGCCTGCTCCGATGACAGGCCTTCCAGCAGGCCGTCCGGCATCAGCGACTGCTCGGGCTGTTCCAACGACGTGATGTCGGTTTCCTCCACCGTGACTTCTTCCGTCTGGCTCTGCACCGTTACGGTCCGGCCGTTGCGATCGCGCATTACTCCGTTCAACACCCGGCCGTCTTTCAGGGAAACAATGGCCATGCGATAGTCCGCCGGCACCACCGCGCCTGGATCCACGATGTGGTCGAGCAGGTAGTCCAGGTTGCTGCGGCCGGAACCAGTGAGATCGGGACCGACGGTTCCGCCCTCGCCGTAAAGCCGGTGACATGCGCCACACACTTGCTGGAAAACAGCCCGGCCACTGGATAAGTCGGCCTGCTTCAGCACCTCAGCCGACAACTGGCGTCGCAGGCGGGTTTTAACGTCCTCTTTGTCGGCCTCGGGCGGTCGCAAGACACCCCAGACCTCGGCCAGCCGAGCCGTCAGTTCGGCGTTGTTCAGACTGGCGATCTGGCGAGCTTGGAACGGCGCGAGGTCGGCGCGGGAGATTTGCCCGGCCGCCATTGCGTCGAGCAGCACGCGAGCGGAGGCCGGCCGGGTGACCATCGCGCCCAGCACTGGAGGGCGTTCCTCCAGCCCCAGCCAGAGGTATTGTCCGGTCGCCAGAGTCGCCGCACCGGGGTCATCGAGCTGAAGCAGGCCGATCAACGCTGCCGAACGGAGGGTGCCGTCACTGACTGCCTGCCGTAGCAGCGGCCCCAGGTTTTCGGCCCGGGCGTCCACCAGGGTTTTCAGGGCTTGTCGCCGGGCTCCCGTATCGGACCCAGGATCAGCGACGATCGCCCGCAGTTCGTCCAACGCTCGTCCGTCGCCAAACACCACGCCCAGTTCGCGGACCTGCTCTTGCACACTTGGATTGGCGGACACCCGAGCCACCAGTTCCGCCCAGGCCGCTGGCGCCGATGCCTTTCTCCAACCTTTCAAAGCGGAATGCAATCCGACGACGACATCCTCCTGGAAGTCGGAGCCCAACGGCGTCACCGCGGCCACCAACGCCGACACCGGCTTGGGGCTCGTTTCCAGATCCGCCGCCAAACGTCGGGCCACCCGTTGGCGAACCGCAGGAATGCGGCCGGCCAGCAGGAGCCGGACCGCCTCCTCGGGCTGCGCGGCGACCAGCGGTTCGATGCCGTACCAGATCATCAGGGGCAGATTGGGATCGGCGGCGTCCTCCGCATGACCCAGCAGCGCAGTCGCCACACGGGCGCGGTCAGGGAAGGCTAAGCGTTGGAGTGCGGAAGCCACATACAGGCGGACCAAGGCCGAGGAATCGGAAGCCCCCAGTTCTTCCAGCCGTCGGACCACCGCCGCGCTCGCCGGCAGCGCGGCCTGACGCTCCTGCGCGGCTGTCTGCCAGGGCCTCCCGGACGGATCGTCCATGGGCCAGTCATCCACCAACAGGCGAACTGCCCAACTGCGCACCGCTTCCTCCGGATCCCGCGTCCGTTCCAGCAGCCAACCGGTTGGAAATTCGCCCACGGAGTTCAGGGCCCACATCGCCCGCAGACGGCCCGCCGCAGTGGGTTGTCGGTCGTATGCCTCCAGCACGGCCTGGCGAACCGGTGCCGGATCGGTTCCGGCGCGTATCCGGTCGGCCAGGACCCGGTGCGCGTGGCGACTCAGCCATTCGTTGCGGTAGAAGAGTCGCTGTACCAATTCCGCCGTCGGCGCGGTCGGCATCCCGGTAACCTCGACCGGTGCCGGATCGCCCTGGGTGACCTTGTAGATCCGACCGGAACTGCGGTGGACGCCATCGCTTTCGTGGCATTCACCCGTGTCGGACCAATCGGCGATGAACACCCCGCCATCGGGTCCGTACAGCAATTCCAGTCCGCGGAACCAGGGATCCGCCACGGAGAACAGGTCCGGTTCATGTCGCCCCACGAAGCCGGAGCCTTGGCGTTCCAGGCGTTCCTGGTTCACGCGGCGTCCGTGGAAGTTGAGAGTGAACAACCGGCCGCGCAGTGATTCGGGCCAGTTCACCCCCAGATAGATCATCAACCCGCAGTGCGCATGACCCCCGCCCAGGGCATCACTACCCGGAGCGAAGGAACTGCCGTCGTGCGCGGCCCGTGACTTGGTCCAGCCGGCTCCCGTGTCGAAGTGGTAATGGTCCGCGTGTTGGCCAATCAGCCCATAGTTGTGCGGATGGACGTCGTCACCGTGCATCCGCTGGAAGTGCGCACCAGGGATGGCATGCCAGAGGTGTCCAATGACCGTGTTGATGAAGAACGGCTCGCCCAGTTCGTTCCAGTCGAGGCCCCAGGGATTAGTCGTGCCGTGACTCACGGCTTCGACGACCCGCCGTTCTGGATGGTAGCGCCAAATTCCACCCCGCATCTCGATTCGTTCCGCTTCCGGGGTTCCAGGGACGCTGATGCGCGCGCCGCTCGAGATTCCCACCCGTCCCCAGATCCAGCCGTCGGGTCCCCATTTGAGGCCGTTGGCAAAAGTATGTCGGTTACCGGTCGTGGTCTCGAAACCGTCCAGGAGGACCTCGGGGGGACCATCGGGCACGTCGTTGCCATCGCGATCGGGTAGGAAGAGCAACTGCGGCGGACACATCAGATAGACGCCGCCGTAGCCGGGAAGAACGCTGGTCAGCAATTTGGCCTGGTCCCAGAAGACGGTGCGTCGGTCGGCCCGTCCGTCGTGGTTGAGGTCTTCGAGAATCAGGACGCGGTCGTTGAACTCGCGTGCGAAATTCACCTTCGATTCGGCATAAGTAAAATTCTCCGCCACCCACAGCCGGCCTCGGGAATCGAAGGCCAGCGCGATGGGCTGCCGAATATCCGGTTCGGAAGCAAAGACGCTGACTTTGAATCCGGGGGGCAGTTGGAATCCGGCGGCGGCCGCGGCGGCGGGCAGGGGGACGCCGCGGGTTTCGGAGTCAGTGGGTTCGGGGAAGTCCGCCGCGACCACCAGTAGCGGCAACATCAGGAACAGGCAGGGGAAACGGAGCACGGAGGAAGGCTAGCGACCCTGACCTTTCCCAGCCACTCCCAGAATGCGGAGTGTCGCCACTCGATGAAAGTGTCCCCGGGGAGGGCTCGATAAGAATGTCCCCTGCGTGCGCGCCTGCGACGCAGACGCGCACGATGCAAGGGAGGAGGGGAGGAGGAAGTGTAGTTTTCAGCGGACACGACTTAGCTCTCCATAAAAAAAGGGCCGGACGTTGGTCCGGCCCCCTGGTAGTTCGGTCCGTCGATCAGTTGGCCGAACGGAAGTATTGGGCGTCAGCCTGGCTGCCCGCCGGGATGGTGTAGGTCGGAGCGGTGGCGCCCGGAACGGGACTGTAGGTGCCATTCAGGGTAGCTGACGACTGCAGCGTCCCGCTGAAGGTGATGACCACGTCGCCCGTGTCGTTAGTGCCGACCGAGACCGTGGGTGTCGTCGGCGGAGTGATCGGCGGAATAGTGCTCAGGTCCTGGCTTTCCAAGCCGGCGGCATAGATGGCCTGGACCTCCGACGCTCCCAAAGGACGCGTCCACAAGCCGATATCATCGAGCTTGCCGGTCCAGAGACCTGGATTGTTTTCAATCAACTTCGAGCAGATGGTGTCAGTGGGATCCTCGGGATCCAGGACATTGTCCAAAATGCCACCGATGCCGAGGCAGGGTGCAGTGGCGGAGGTGATCTGCCCGAGGTAGTCGACGCTGCCCACGCTTTGACCGTTGCGGTAAATGGTCACACGGGTGCCGTCCGCAACCAGGACGACATGGTGCCACTGAGCCATGGGCAAGGGGGTGGTGTCTCCTTCCCGAGCCGAGTACGGGTTGGGGCCGGCGACGACGAGGCCGCGGAGGTCACCGTCCAAGCCGACCAGGTTCAGCTCAAACTGGCTGAGTCGAACCCCGGCGGAGTTGGGCACACCGGCATTGGCGATGATGGTCGCATTCTCTCCGTTCGCATCCGACCAGACCCAGGCACTCACGGAGACCGCAGTGGTGGCCTTGGTGTAATTGGGGACGACGACGAAATTGCCAAAACCATCGAAGGTCAGCGCATTGCCGGCGCGGCCGGGAACCCAGTGCGCCGTGGCGTCCAGATAGTTGTTCAGTTCGCCGGGTTCGCCTCCGGCCGCAGAATTGGCGGCGGTGGTGCCGGTGGTTTCGTCAAACTTCCAATGGGCCACCAAGCGGTCGCTGATCTGGCCATTGTAAGTGGACAGCACTACGGCGGCGCTGAAGGTCGATCCACCCGCATTGCCGACCGCGACGCTGTAGGTGCCGGTATCGGCGTCGGTCACCCCGGCAATATTGAGGGTGGCCGTGGTCGCTCCGCTAATTTTGCCGCCATCGGTGAGGTTCACGGAGCCCTTGCGCCATTGATAGGTCAAAGGACCGGCACCGGTGGCGGTAACGCTGAAGCTGGCCGTGGCGCCGACGACCACGTTTTGGCTGGTGGGCTGGGCGCTGACGACGGGCGGTTCAACCGTGGCTGGCGGGTTGAGGAGGAGCTGCACGGCATTGATCGGCGCGGTTCCGGCCGGGACTTCCCCCGGTTCATTATAGGACACGGCGCTGAGGATGATGGTTCCTGAGGCGTCCGGTTGGATATTGTCGAACCGGACGTAGTTCGCCACCGAACGAGCCGCGGCCGTGGTGGCCGTACCGCGGATATACTGCGGGTCCGGATTGAACTCGTCCGAATTCTGCGCCCGGACATAAATCGTCGGCGAGGTGGTCACGCCGGTGACGTAATAGTCAGCGTCGTTAAAGGCGAGCGGACGGTTCACCGTGTACACGATGACCGAATGCGTACCCGCAGGAATCCCGTAGAAGGAGATCATGGCGGGATCGTTCTCGTTCTGGTGGTCAAGGAAGCCATTGAGCAGCTTGCGATCCGCGTTGTCGGTGCCGGTGCCGGTGCCCCAACTGTTGCTGGCCGAATAGTTCACCGTGATGGTCGAGGCATTGTTATCGCTGTCCTTCACTTCCGGAACGCTGTCGAAATCCGGCAGGTCGCCCGAGGTGCCCACGGCATTGTTCCAATAGGCTTGTTGATGTACCCCTCCGACGTCGGTGGGTTCCAGCGGCGTGGGAGCACCATTGGCCCCGCCACCGACAAAATTGACCCCGATGCTCTTGGTGGTGGAGGGGGTGAAGATCCTGATGTGGCCCGACTCCGACTGGCTGGAGAGCGCGCCGTTTCTGGCCACGGCGTAATACGCGTCACCGTCATTGGCCGCGGTCACTGGCTCGGTGGTGTACGACAGTTGGGTGGCGCCGGAAATGGCCTCACCATTTTTGTACCACTGAATTTGCCAGGGGCCGTTGACGGCCACAAAGAACCGGGCGGCCGCACCGACCAGTACCGAGGTGTCGGCCGGTTGGGTTCGGAACTGGGGCAACGCGCCGCTGTCGGCTGAGAATCCGAGGAATTCCACTTCGGCAATCTGCATGGAATTGGCCGAGTCCGGATTGGCGACCGTGGGGAAGATCAATCGGTAAGTGGAATAGGAGGTCGAATTCTCGAAGAAGATTTCCACGAGCTGATACCGCTCGGTGAACGCCGGGACGTCGCCCGACGAGATGAGAGTGAAGTCAATGCCATCATTGGAACCCGAGAGCACGTAGCTGGCGGGATCCCGTTCCGGGGCGTCGTTAGCCGACAGAAGCGTCAGGCCGGTGACGATGGTCTTGCCCACCGACGGGGTGACGGTGAAGCCGGTGTCGAGTATGTCGAAGTTGAGATACTTCGTCGGCTGATTGTCGATGGCATTGGCCACGCCTTCCGAGCCGGGGCTGTTGTTGGAAGTGGCCTCGATGGGATCGCCCGGCTGGGTGACATCCTGGGGAGCAACGGTTCCCAGCAGCTCGACTTCAGCGATCTGCATGCTGTTGGCCGAGTCGGGGTTGGCCACGGTCGGGAAGATCAGTCGGTAAGACTTGTAGGGCTGGGTGTTCGCGAAAAAGACTTGGACTGTCTCGTACCGGGCAGTGAAGGCCGGAACCTCGCCGGACGAGATGACAGTAAACGTGGCCCCGTCGTCATTCGATCCCGCCAGTTCATAGGTGGCCGGATCCCGTTCCGGCGCGTCATTGGCCGACTGGAGAGTTAGCCCGGAGACGATGGTGGCTCCTACCGACGGAGTGACGGTGAAACCCGTGTCGAGTATGTCGAAGTTGAGATACTTCGTCGGCTGGTTGTCGATGGCATTGGCCACGCCTTCCGAGCCGGGGCTGTTGTTGGAAGTGGCCACGATGGGATCGCCCGGCTGAGTCACGTCCGGGGGCACGACCGTTCCCAAGAATTCCACCTCGGCGATCTGCATGCTGTTGGCCGAGTCGGGGTTGGCCACGGTCGGGAAGATCAGTCGGTACACCTTGAAGGCCTTGTCGTTGGCGAAGTCGATCTGCACGGTTTCGTACCGCTCGGTGAAGGCTGGCACTTCCCCGGAGGAAATCTCCGTAAACGTGGCTTCCGGATCACTCAGGGCGCCCTCGTCGTTGGAGCCGGACAACACGTAGGTCGCCGGGTCGCGTTCCGGGGCGTCATTGGCCGACTGGAGGGTCAACCCGGTGACAATGGTGGATCCGACCGAGGGGGCGACGGTGAAGCCGGTGTCGAGTATGTCGAAGTTGAGGTACTTCGTTGGCTGGTTGTCGATGGCATTGGCCACGCCTTCCGAGCCGGGGCTATTGTTGGAGGTGGCCACGATGGGATCACCCGGCTGGGTGATATCGCTCTGCGCCCACCCGGTGATTGTGCCTGCGAACGCGAGCGCCACGGCCAGGCCGGGAGCAAGCCACGATTTTTGGCTAAGCATAGGTAGATAGAGGTTCGTATTGAGGTCCCAAAAGTAAGGGGAAGGAGAGAAGGGCTCCTGATTTCCTCCTTCAAGTCAACTCTGGTGTGGCTGACTGCTGAAAAACCCCAAAATGGAGTGCCCAGGGCGACTTGATTGAGGAGGACTGGACTGAATTGGAAACGCTCAGCGTGGGCCGGCAATTCGGACCGACGCCGCTACAGCTTTGAGAACTTCCACGGAGGAAGTCAGCGAGGTGACTCGACCCGGATTTCGGCTTCTCCACCCGCTGCTTCGGCTTCCGTCACCTGACCACCGGGCCAGCGGACGCGGAGGTGCATTGCATCCCCGGTTCCTTTCGGGCGGGCCAGCACGATCGTCGGGGCATCCGTTGACAGGTAACCGGCTCCGGCATGCAGCTCTCGGGCCGGACCGTGCCCGGCGCCATGGATCAGTTGAACCACCGCTCCGATGCCGGTCGGGTTGCCCGGCGGGCCAGCCAGTTTCACTCGCAGGCCGGGTTGGCCCCGGCGATTGCGGAAGAGCCGGGTTTCCGCACCGTTCTGCGTCACAATTAGATCGGGTCTTCCGTCCCGGTCGAAATCCGCGGTCGCGGCCCCGCGTTGTTCACCCAGAATATTCAGCCCGGAAAGACGGGCCGGCTGAGGTATCAGTCCGCCGCGTCCGTCGCCGCGCAGCCAGAGTCCTTGGCCGGCGTCGCGTCGAGGCAGACCGGGACGCAGGGCGAAGAAATTCTGGCTCAGGAACAGGTCCTCAGCGCCGTCGCCATCGAAATCGGCGACCACCGCCGCCAACGCCGGAGTCCATTGAGCCTCGTCGGGCAGGCGCCGGAGTTCGAAGCGGTCGCCTCGATTGAGAAGCAGAATCGTCGCCAGGATGTTCGCTTCGAAGCGCCGGGAATCGGGTTCCTGAGGTCCCAGAACTTCGCTCAGGGTGGCCTCGCTGAAGGCGCGGAACGAATGGAATTGGCCGACCAACCACGGCATGCCCTCGGCCAGCTCCGGCAAGGATCGGATGGGCGTCAACGCCTGCCGTTGATGATCCCAGGCGGCCTCCACCAACGCGAGCCGCCCGTCCCCTGGCCCGTCCACCGCGATCAGCCAGGCCGGAGACCGGCCTGGGAGGGCATCCTCACGGTTCTCCCCCCAATTCGTCGCCACGAGATCCAACCGACCGTCACCATCGAAGTCGCCGGCAGTGACGCCATTCCAACGGCCGGTCAGGTCTTCCAATGACTTTTGGTCGCCACCAACGAGGGCCGGATTCCACGGTTTCAGCGTGCCGCGCTCATTGCGAAAGATCCGGATCGGTCCCCATTCGCAGGCCAGGACCAACTCGGCGAACCCGTCCCCATCGAGGTCGGACCAAACGGCGCCATTCACGCTGCCCGAATCCGCTACCACTTGCGAATTCGCTTCGTCCACCACCCAACGCTCACCTTCACGTCGTAGAATGCGACTGGGACCTCCTTCCGGGTACCGCCCGGTGCGGGCTCGCCCCCCGGCGAACAAGTCCAAATCCCCATCGCCGTCGAAATCCGCCAACGCCAGCGGACCGAATCCCTCCGGCGGTAGGCGCCCATCGCTTTGGGCGGGGGTGGGCGTCGGACCGAATTCCGCCAGCACATTCGACATCCCGGGAGGAGCGGCATGACGATCCAACGCCGCCAGCAGATGCTGGCCGGAGCCAGCGGGCACGGGAACGATCCCCAATAGGTCGGTGACGACCGACGATTCAAGGCCCGGCCAAGCCAAAGGGGTAAAAGAACCAGTGGGATCATTGCGGAACACCGCCAAGCGACCCCCGGTGCCGCTGCCAAGGGCCAGGTCATCCCGACCGTCTCCATCCCAATCCGCCCAAACGACCCCAGGACCGCTCTGGCTCAGTCGCCTCGGCAGGAGTGGCTGCCGACCGAAGTCGTCTGCGGTGTTTTCGGTATGCCGGTGTTGCAGAAGGGCCGACCGATCCTCAAACCACGGTTCCACCGCGGGCACCGGCGGTGGGGGAGGGGCGGTGTCCAATCCGGCCTCCTGCCGGATTTCATATTCCCGATTGGCTTGGATTCCCTCGATCACCCGCCGGGTGCCATCACGCCAGCGGACCTCCAAGGTGGCCGGTTCACGGTTGGTTCCGGCGGCAAACACCAGAAGGGGATCACTGCCCGACAGATAGCGGCCCCCCCCGATGACCTCCTGACGTTGAACGGGTCTCCCGGGTGCGCGTAACGTGACGACGGCGCCCAAGGCTTCCGTGTTGGGAGTCCGGCCCTTCAGTCGAACCGCGATCCGAGGGGCGGTGCTCTCGTTGCGAAAAAGGGCGGCCGGTCCGTTGAGGACGTTGATCGCCAAGTCCAGATCCCCGTCTCCGTCGAAATCAGCCGTGGCGATCCCGTGATAAACGGCCGGTCGGCCGGTACCCCACTCCGATGTCACATCGCGAAAGCGCAGTTCACCTTCATTTCGGAAAGCCACCACCGGCGTGTTCAAACGGGGATACAATTGGAGATTGGCCAAACGGTCGTGGGCGATTTGCCGGCGTCGTTCCGCTGGATCGGCGATGCCTTTCCGGTCCCGTTCTCGTGCTTCGACGGCCGCTTCCGCATCCCGATCTTGAACGTCGCGGGCATGCCCTGAGGTGATCAACAGGTCCGGGCGTCCGTCCAAATCGACGTCGAGGAACACCGGCTGCCACGACCATTCCGAGGCCGCGACGCCGGCGAAGGCCGCCAGCTCCCGGTAGGATCCATCGGACTGCGCCAGGAACAACGTGTTGCGCAGGGTCTGTGGCTGGTTAGTGAACACGCCCGGCACTGCGGGGGACTCGGTCTGAGCCTCCCTTTGTTGCTTCCGCCAGGCCAAATCCCGACTGAGCATATCGACGACGAAAATCTCTGGCCGACCGTCCTCGTTCAGGTCCGCCAGATCCACCCCCATGGAGCTGCCGCTGATCTGGCGGAGCGCCGAGGTGGAAAGCGCTTGGAAGATCCCTCGTCCGTCATTGATCCACACCCGATCGGGGGTCCAAAAGTCGTTGCAGACGTACAGGTCCGGTGCGCCATCGCCATTGAGATCCCGGAACGTGACAGAAAGGCCCCAATCCAGTGGAGGTCCGCCCACCGGATTTCCGAACTCATCGCGGAACCGGCCGTCGGTCCACGAAACATCGCGGAATTGTCCGGTCCCGTCATTAGTCAGCAACCGGTCCGGCTCGCCGTACTCCAGGACCTGCCCGTCCAACAGGGTCAGTCGATTGGTCAGCGACGGGGGGATCGCCGGCCGGCCGTTGATCAGACGCAATTGGACTTCGCCCCGGTCCCGAATGTCATCGAAGCGGTTGTTGGTCACATACACGTCCACCGTGCCGTTCCCATCCACGTCCGCCAGCGCCAGGGTCATGCTCCCTTGGCGGGACGCGGTTTCGCCCATGGTGAGGCCGTCGCCAAAGCGCCCGCCGCCCAGATTGCGGAACCAGCGGATTCCTCCGCCCATCGTGCTTAAGAGAAGGTCCGGCGCACCGTCCCCATTGAGATCCGCCAGCACCACGCCGCGGTTGGGGGCGTTGGTGGCCACCAACCCGGAGCCCGTCGTCACGTTGGTGAAGCGTCCCGCCCCGAGGTTCCGGTAAAGTTCCAGCCGGCCTTCCAGCCCGGCCAACACCAAGTCGGGCCGGCCGTCGCCATCCACATCGCCCGCCGCCACCCCCGACCCATTGAAGAACGTTCGGTTGATGGCTCCGTCGGCGTCTCGCAGGACGTTGGTGAAGTTGACGCCGGTCTCGGAGGGGGACAGCAAAACAAACCCCGTCCGGCCTTGGGAGGGGACGGTCAAGGCCCGCGATCGACCGCCCGGGAACTCCACCCACTCTTCGGCGGCGGCCACCCAAGTGGCTGCCAAGACCAACTGGGTAACCAGAACGCGGGCCGCCATTTTCCCGATACTGCTCGGATGGCGCCGGAGGGGCAACCGGCTCGCCACAAAAATTGAATCGTCAACCAACAAAGGCTTGCAGCTTCCCGGTGACATCTGTATCAAAACCCAATCCCATGGCGTTTGCGTCCCCCAGCATTGCCCACTGGCACCTCTTCCGCGCTGGCCCGGAGTCTCGGGCGGTCGCGGAAAGGGTCCCGTCACCTGTTGCTCGCGCAGACGCCATGAATACACACACACACTATGCGTAACCATTCAATCTGCGCTCTCCCGCGGTTGACGTCGTTGCTTGCCGCTGGAATCGGTCTAGGTACCGTTCTTCAGGCAGCCGAGGTCCTCACGTCGGGTTATGTGAAACGGGAGGTTTACTATCTCCCGGTTCTTCCCAACACGATCGCTGCGCTGACCGACAGCCCGAACTTCCCCGACAGCCCGGATGCGGTCACCTACATCGATTCGTTCGCCAGCCCGCAGTCGGCTGATCCGAACGTAGAAAATTACGGTGGTCGGCTCTCCGGCTTCATCACGCCCAGTGAGACCGCCGATTACGTTTTCTTTGTGTCCTCGGATGATCCAGGTGCCTTCTACCTCAGCACCGATGAGGATCCGGCCAACAAGAAGTTGGTCGCCCAAGAGAACACTTGGTCGGATCCGTTGCGGTGGCAGAGCTCCGGAGGTGGCAGTTCGTTGGCCGACAAGCGTTCCGACCAGTTTGCCGGGACTCAATGGCCTGGAGGCGCGACCATTCACCTGGAGGCTGGGAAGAGATACTATGCCGAGATGCTCTGGAAAGAAGGGACCGGTGGTGACAATGGCGGAGTGACGATGATCAAGGCCAGTGAAGTCGTCACCGTCCCGGACGACCCCTTTAGCAGTTATCCGGCGGACGATGATCCCTCCACGTTGACCGGTGCGCTGGTCAGCACTCTGGCCACGGATACGTTGGGCTTCCTGAAACAGCCGGAAAGCCAGACCATTTTGCAAAGCCGACCGGTGACCTTTTCGGTGATCGCCGCCACTCCGCCCGGCAACCCTCCGCAAGATCCCACCAAGCTGGTGCCGGATGTCAGCTATCAGTGGCGCAAAAACGGAGTGGATATCCCGATCGAGTGGGATGAATTCGGCGAAAATCCCCTTCCGGGATCATCGGGCACGGCGAGTTACGTCATTCCCTCGGTCACGCTCGCGGACAATGACGCCAAATTCACCTGCGTCGTCACGGTTGTTTCCAGTGGCCAATCCGTCACCAGCGCGGAGGTCACCTTGACGGTCACGACCGATGACGTGGCTCCTACCATTGTGGGGGTGACGGGTAGCCCCACCTTCAACTCGGCGACCCTCACCTTCGATGAAGCGGTGGACGTAAGTGGAGCCACATTCTCATTCACCGGCGGACTCACCGCGGGTGCCGTTACGGTGCTGGACCCGACTCGAGTTACGATCGCTACCTCAACTCAGGCGGAAGGAGCCGAATACACCGTGACGGTGAACGGGGTAAAGGATCTGGCTGGGAACGTGCTGACGGTCAACAATACCGCCAGCTTCAATGGCTACGTTTTCAAGGCCGGATTGGTTCAATACGGGACGTGGCAGAATCAAACAGGGGGATTTGACACGTGGGAGAATGGCACCGCGGATGATCCCACTCCGGTGAGGGACTTGCCTCCCACCACGAGGGCGATCAGAACTCTGTTTGAAGCCAACGAGGGCGATGAGTATGACAACTACTTCGGCCAGTTGACGGCGTACTTCATCCCGCCGACCACCGGAGACTATGTCTTCTTCATGTCGTCGGACGACCACGGTGAACTCTGGCTGAGCACCGATGAGGATCCGGCGAACAAGAAACGGATTGCGGTGGAACCCACGTGGAATGATCGCCGGAATTGGTTGGGCGTTGATCGTCGTGGAGGCGAAGGGTTCCAGGAAAACCGTTCCGATCAATATTTTGAAACGGAGTGGCCTAGCGGAGCCACGATCAACCTCACGGCCGGCAACCGGTATTACATCGAATTGCTGTTCAAGGAAGGCGGCGGCGGTGACAACGGTGGCGCAACCTACAAGCTGGCCAGCGCGGCGGATCCGGCCAGCGGGACCGCCTCGACCATCACCGGAAACGCCGTGGGAAGCTATGTCGATCCGGAGGGCCTTCCCCCCATCATTACCCAACGCCCGGTGGGCAAGGTGTTCGAGAAGGGGGAGAACATCGAGCTCTCGGTGACCGTCGATTCGCCCAGCGCCGTTACCTATCAATGGTTCCGGAACAAGAGGCCGATCCCAGGGGCGACCGCCAGCACCTTGGTGATCAACAACGCCGGGGTGGCGGATATCGGTGACTACTATGTCGATGTGATCAGTCCCAACGGGACGGTCAGTTCCTACCCCGACAATGATTCGCGTCTGGTGATGAAAGGCGCCTATGTGATTGAAGCGGAAGATTTCAACTACGACAGCGGCAAGACCGTTGCCGCGGCCAGCACCATGCCCTTGGCAGCAGACCTGTTCCGAGGGTTGGACGGCATTCCGGACACGGATTTCCGCAACACCAGTCAAACCGACATGAATCCAAGTGTGAATGGATCCGACTACCGCAATGGCTGGGTGGATGATGGCAACCCCATCGATCCTCCGTTTGATCCAGCCGGTGGCAATCTGGGTATCGCCTTGGATAACGGTGGTGGCAATACCGAGCGCCCGGACTTCACCTTGGCCAACAACTACAAGATTGGTTGGAACGGAAGCGGCAATTGGTGGAACTACACGCGCGACTTCCCGGAGGGCACCTACAACGCAGTCTGGGTGGGTTCGCGTGATGGACGGGCGGAGGATGCCTATGGACGTGTCCTCGAGTTGGTGACGGGCGATCCGACCCAGCCTAACGCCGCTGCAACCGTTTTGGCTGAGCTGACGTTCAGTGGTACCGGTGGGTGGAGCTCGAACGATTACATTCCGTTCCTCGCCCCGGGTAGCACTTCGTTAGCACAACTGACCTTGGGCGCAGGGACAACCCTTCGGCTGCGCATCAATGTGGGCGATGGAGATAACGACTTCCTGTTGTTCTATCCGGCTGAGCCGGTTGTCGTGGGACCGGAGATCACCAGTGTGGTCCTCAATCCCAACGGTTCGATTACCATCAAGTGGACCGGCGGTGGCCAGTTGGAAGCAGCGCCGACTCTGAACGGTCCTTACACTCCCGTACCGGATGCCACGGGTGGGGAATACACCTGGACCCCGGGAGCAACGGATACACAGTTGTTCGGACGAATCAGGGATTGATTCTTCGAGGTTGAAAGCAAACGGGGCTGGAACATCTCCAGCCCCGTTCTTTTTTTTGGAACGAGATGCGCCATTATTCCCTCCGTTCCTGACATTCCGTCCATGCCGGTCCCAGCGGTCCAGTTCGCGGTAAGTTTCTGCCTGCTGTTGGCCGCTGCCCGCAGTCTGGCCTCCGAGCCGGCTGCTCCCAATCCTCAAGATCGCCTGTCTGTCGCTCGCGGCGCCCAATTGGCACGAACCCACTGCGTCACCTGTCACCTGTTTCCGGAACCGGATGCCCTGGATCGGAAGACTTGGTTCGAGCAGATCCTTCCTCGAATGAAATACCGGCTGGGATTCTCCAGTCCGGATTTGGAACAGAGCGCCAATATTCGCCTCCTTCGTGAGCATCGTCGGATTCCACTTTCTCCGGTCATTACTGAAGCCCAATGGCTGGACATCGCCGCTTATTATCTGGCGAACGCACCGGAAAAGGCGCTGCCGCAGGTGTCCGCCCCGCCGATTGAGGTCGGAATTCCAGGATTCCGCGCTTTGCCCCTTCCCATTCGGTCGCCCCAGCCGGCCGTCACCACGGTACGCATTCTCCCGGACGGTGGAGCTCTGGCGGCGGATGATCTCGGGAAAAGCCTGCACTGGATCCGCCCCGACGGTCGGATGGCTGGCTCCTTGGAAGTCAGCAACACCGTCAGCGCCTTACGATGGATGTCCAACGGAGTGCTCGCCGCTGGCTTGGGAAGCTTTCTTCCGTCGGATGACCTTCGCGGGAGCGTTTTCTGGCTAACCCAGTCCAATGGCTGGCAGGCCTCGCCTTCGGTGATTTCCGAGCTTCCCCGCACCACCGATGCCAACGCCGCCGATCTCAACGGAGACGGACGGCTCGATCTGGTCGTGAGCAGCTTTGGCAACAACCTCGGCCGACTGTCCTGGTGGGAAGCACGGCCCGAAGGAGGCTATCGCGAACGGGAGCTGTTCCCCCTTCCCGGAACGCTGAAAACCGAGATCGCCGATTTCACCGGGGACGGACTTCTCGATATTGCGGCGCTGGTGGCCCAGGAGACGGAGGCGTTGTATCTATTCGTCGGTGACGGCAAAGGAGGTTTCGAGCGACGAACCGTCTTCCAGCGCCCGCCCTATTGGGGACACAGCCACTTTGTCATCGCCGATTTCAATGGAGACGGCCGGCCCGATTTCCTGGTGGCCAACGGCGACAACGGGGAGTTTTCGTCACCGTCGAAGCGTTGCCATGGCATCCGTCTGTACGGCTCTCGCCCCGGTGGAAACTGGGTCGAGGAGTTCTTCATCCCCTTGTACGGTGCGTATCAGTTGGCTGCCCGGGATTTCGATCGGGACGGTGACCTGGATATCGCCGCGATCTCCTTCTTCCCCGATTATGAAAAGTCGCCGCGAGGGAGTTTCGTCTATCTGCAAAACCAAGGGGCAAACCAGTTCCGGGGATTCACCTTCTCGGAGAGCGCGATTGGCCGCTGGCTGTCGTTGGACGCAGGCGATTTCGACGGAGATGGTGATGACGACCTGCTGCTGGGTTCCTATATCAGAGGACCCACCCCCGTCCCTCGGATTCTCATGGAGGCTTGGGAGGAAGCTCGGCGCCCTCTCCTGCTTCTCCAGAACCAGATCAATTCCCCTCCCGGCTCCGTCTCGTCCCCGTGACGCTGATGGTGTTTCAACTGCCTCAGGTTTCCCCGAAGACATGCAGCACCAGCCGGCGCTGATGGGGCGAGGTTCGATGCTCCCAAACATAGATTCCTTGCCAGGTTCCGAGCGCCAGACTGCCCCGCACCACTGGGATGGAGAGCTGGACCCCCAGCAAGGCCGAGCGGATGTGGGCCGGCATGTCATCCTCGCCTTCGGCCGTATGGACAAACCCACTGTAACCATCCGGAACCAGCTCACTGAAGAAGGTCTCAAAGTCCCGGCGAACCTCTGGGTCGGCATTCTCCTGAATCACGAGAGAGGCCGAGGTGTGCCGCAGAAACAGCGTGCAAAGTCCCGTCTGGATGCCCGTTTTCCTCAGCCAGTGGCTGACGTCGCGGGTGACTTCATGGAATCCACGGCTCCGGGTGGGCACGACCAGTTCAGAGATGGCATGAGTCATGGGAGGAGCTTTACGCCGAACTCTGAGGCGGTGCGAGGCTCCGGGTGAGCGTGGCAAAGGACTCCAGGCTGACCGTTTCGGCACGGGCGGTTGCGGCAATGCCGGCGGTCGCCAACGCGGCCACCAAACGGTCCGCAGGCCAATGAGGGCGCAACAGCTTCCCCAGCATCTTCCGCCGCTGACTGAAAGCGGTTTTGACAACCCGGGCGAATAGCGGAATAGCCTCATCCGGAAGCAAGGGGATGCTCCGCCGCACCAGGGTGACGCAGGCCGAATCCACTTCGGGTACCGGGTGGAAACAGTCGCGCGGGATTTTGAACCAGCCGGCTACCTCATAGTGCAGGCCCACGAGCAGGGTCAGGATTCCATAGACCGCGGAGCCCGGCGCAGCAGCCAGGCGTTGAACGACCTCGAGCTGAAGGGTGGCGACCATCCGCTCGGGAGGCGAAGGGTTGAGGGCGAGTTCCACCAGAATTGGCGATCCCACCGAATACGGCAGGTTCGCCACGAGCTTCCACCCGCTCCAGTCGTGCGGCGCGCTCCGCAACCAGTTCAACGCATCCATCTCCAGCAGCTCGAACCGCGAATTCCCTTCCCACCGGTCCCGCAGCACGGCACACAAACGGGCATCCTTTTCCACCGACAGCACCGGTCCTCCCCCGACCAACAGCAGTTCAGTCAGCGGTCCCAGCCCCGGTCCAATCTCCAGAATGCGGTCGGTCGGAGTGAGTTCGGCCGCCGCCACGATCCGGCGTAGTTGATTGCCGTCGTGGAGGAAGTTCTGACCCAGCGACTTCGTTAGTTGGAGTCCGCGCACTTCGATCAGGCGGCGCATTTCCGATAAGGTCATGACGAGCCCTTGGGTTGAGTTCGCCGCCGCTGGCGTGGACGGCTGATTGCGTCGAGTCCCTCCCCGACGAGGGTCGCGGCGCGGTCCAGATCCGTGCCCTGGATCGTCAACGGTGGAGTGAAGCTCACCACCTCCCCGTGTTCGCCCTCCGGCAGAACGATCAGTCCGCGTGAAAGCAGCCATTTCACCAACGCCAACGCCTCAGTCGAAGCCGGCTGGTCGGTTTCCGTCCGCAGTTCCAGACCGGCCATCAAGCCCAGCCCGCGCGCTTGCACCCGCAGCGAACCCGCGGGTGCGGGCAGGGTTTGCAGGTTCTGCAGAAATCGCGCTCCCAACCGGGCACTCCGGTCGGGAAGGGCTTGGCGACGCAATTCCGCCATCTGCGCCAACGCCATGGCGCAACCGACCGGATGTCCAAGAAAGGTGCTGGTATGAATGGCCTCTCCCTGGCTGGGCGGCCAGCAATCCATGAGTTCCGCACGTCCGACACAGGCCGAAAGGGGAAATCCCCCGGTCAAGGCCTTGCCGAGGCAGATCACGTCCGGAACCACGCCGGAGTGCTCACAGGCAAACCAGCGTCCCGTCCGTCCAAAGCCGGTGTAGATCTCATCGACGACGAGAAGGGCGTCGTGTTCGGTGGCGAGACGGCGCAGCAGAGGCAGGAAACCCGTCGGAGGAATGCGAATACCGCCCCGAGCCTGAACCGGCTCCACCAGGATGGCGCCGACCGGGCGACGGCGGAAGGCTTGGCGGACGTCGCGTTCGACCTGCTCCAAGCAGTTAGCTTCAGTCATCCCGCCGCGTCTCTCGCCTGAGCTGGTAGGCCAGTTCACGAACGTGCCGAACTCTCGCAGTTGATTGCGGAAGGGTTCGCGAAACAGGTCCCGTTGCGTGACATTCAACGCGCCGTAACCCAGCCCATGATACGCTCCGTGGAAGGCGATGATGCCTGGCCGGCCTGTGGCGAGCCGGGCCGTCTTCAGGGCTGCCTCCACCGCCTCAAATCCGGAGTTGCCGAAAATGGCCTTTCCGCGAGCCGGCTCGGAATCCCTGGACACATCGGGTCGCGCGGATGCGGCCCACCGTCCAAACGTGAGCTCGCTAAGTGTCTCCGCGAGTTCGGCCTTCAGCGCATGTGGGTGAACATCCCCCATGGCATGCAGAAGCCGGCTCATTTGCCGCTGGCCGGCGCGGACGACTGCCGGATTGGCATGACCGGCCGCCGCCACGCCGAATGCCGCAGTCAGGTCTAAATAGCGGCGCCCCTCGGCATCCCACACGCTGCAATTTCGCGCCCGTTCCCACACGATGGGCCATCCTCCGGCCGGATCCACATACGTGATGTTCCGCGACTCGAAGGCAGCCAGTCGGTTCAGGACGACCTGAGTGGGAGAAGACATGATTCCGAAGTTCAAACCCCCCGCTGGTCAGGCGGCCAGATGAACTTATGCATCTGGAGCTGAAACCGGACTGGGAGGCGGTCGGCAATGATGGCTTCCACGAGTTCCAGCCGGGTGAGCGGTGTTTGGCCCGGCGGAACCGGCTTCAACGAGGAGTTCTGCTGATGTGGAGCCAGTGGAGAAACCCACGAGAAGAGCAGGGGACAGACCCCGGCCAGGCCATGACGCGCCATGGTCTCCCGCGCCCACGCATAATCTTCCCGGGTCCCGATCACGAACTTCACTTCATCGGTCGGGCGTAACAACGGAATATTCTCCCAGCGATTCCGCGCGACTTCACCGCTGCTAGGCGTTTTGAGATCCATGATGCGTCGGATCCGTGAATCCAGACGTCCGATGTCATGAGCGCCGCTGGTTTCCACCAGCACGGTCAAGCCATCGTCGCAGATCTCACGCATCAGGTCGGCGGCCCCTGGCTGAAGAAGGGGTTCACCACCCGTGAATTCGACCAGCGGCAGGTTTTGGCCGGCGACCTCGACGTCGGCATACGGTTCGGCCAGGCGCCGAACTTCGGACTGGATGTCGTCGAAGGAGCGTCGTTTCCCTTCGGTAAAGGCGTAGGCGGTGTCGCAATACGAGCAGCGGAGGTTGCAGCCGGTCAGGCGCACGAAGACGCAGGGTAACCCGGCCAACGTGCTTTCGCCCTGCACGCTCAGATATACTTCATTGACCATCAGGCTGCCGGTCACGACGGGAAGGTAGGGAATGAGGACGGTTGGGAACAGCATTGGCGAGGCGGAATGAAATCCCTGACCACGAGCCAGCTTCCACAGGGTGCATCTTGATTTTATCCTTAACCGGCGGGCCGAGCCCAAGCTCCAAAGGCTCAAACCCAAATCCCAAAGAAGCTCCAATCCAAACCCCACTTGAATCGGTCCGAGGGCGCATCTCAGTTTTTGGGAAGTGGTGAGGGACGGTCTGGAGGAACTGTGTAGCGTCGGCTGTCCTCAGCCGACCGGACGGGTAGAGTCCCTAGGGCCACTGGAACGAACGGGCGTGGAGATGAGGACGCTCGATGCTCTCGACGGTCAGGGGGCGGCTGAGGACAGCCGACGCTACAGGCCTTCCGCTGCGGTCCTCTGTCGTCCGTCCTCGGTCCTCGGTCCTCCCTCCCCTTTCCCCGACTGTCAAAAACTGAGATGCGCCCTCGGCCCGACAGATGCCCTGTGCCCAGCGGTCGGTCCCCTGGCACTTCTTTGGAGCTTGGAACTTGGCTTTTGGAGCTTTCGCCCCCCACTCCCCATCGCGGTCCCGGGAAAGACAGACTCAAGATGCGCCCGCGTCCGCACTTTGAATCCGTCACTTCTTGCGAAGTCGAAGGTCGCAGCGGAACATTTCCCCCACCATGAAGCTGAATTCCTTGCTGGTTACTCTGGCGTGTCTTTCCTCCGGACTTTTCGCCGCCACCGCGGCCAACTGGCCGCAGTGGCGTGGCCCGGACTTCAATGGCGCTTTCTCCACGGCGAAGCCGATGCCGGAGACCTTCACCAAGGCGGACGCCCGCTGGGTCACTCCGTTGCCGGGATATGCGGGTTCGACGCCGGTGGTCTGGGGCGACCGGATTTTTCTGACGACGCCGGATGAAGCCAAAAACCTCAACCTTCTCGCTCTGGACGCCACCTCCGGCAAGGTGTTGTGGACGCGTACCGTGGCGGTGGGTGACAAGGAGAAAGGGCGAAACAACATGGCCGCACCTTCACCCGTCACGGACGGCCAACGGGTCATCGCCTTGTTCGGCACCGGCGACTTGGCGGCTTTTGATTTCGAAGGCAACGAACTGTGGAAGCGGCCCCTATACAAGGATTATGGCCGGTTCGCCATCATGTGGATTTACGGCTCCAGCCCGTTGCTGTTGGACGACCAACTCATCCTCCAGGTGTTGCAGCGAGATGAAATGCCGTCCGACTATCCGTTGGCGGATGGCAAGCCCCAACGCGAGTCCTTCCTGCTGTCGCTCGATCCAGCGACGGGAAAAACCCGGTGGCAGGTGAAGCGGGTGACCGACTCCACCAAAGAGAGCCACGAAAGCTACGCCACGCCGATCCCGCACCAAGGTCCCCACGGAAAGGAAATCCTCATCGTGGGCGGGGATCATGTCAGCGGACACCATCCCAAGGATGGAACGGAACTCTGGCGTGCCCGGCTGTATGAGAAGCGCGACGACTGGTATCGGATCGTGACCTCGCCCGTTTCGGGATCCGGCCTGGTTTATGCCGCCGGTCCCAAGGGGCAGCCGGTGGTGGCGTTCAAAGATGGCGGGAAGGGAGATGTCACCGGGACCCACCGGGCCTGGGAGTTCACCGAGGCTCCGACGGATTGGGCGACGCCGCTGCTCTATGACGGCAAGATGTTCGTCCTCGATGGCGGCAAGCGGATCTTGAGTCGTATCGATCCCCAGACGGGAGAAAAGGTATGGTCGGGCAAACTGGATGTGCAGGACAGCATCTGGAGTTCGCCGCTGGGGGCCGACGGAAAAATCTATCTGCTGAGCGAAGATGGAGTGCTGTTGGTATTATCCGCCGGAGACGAATTCAAGGTACTCAACCGCGTGGCCCTGGAGGAGTCGCCGACCCGATCCTCCGTGGTGCCCGTGGACGGTGGGATCCTCGTGCGCAGTGCCCATCATCTATACCGATTCGATGCCCGGTGAGAGCTAAAGCCTCACGACTTCCCACCCCTCCAATGCTGCCGCTCCACCTGCTAACCTGATGCTCTTTGGCCGTCTTGGCTGGCTCTGGATCATCCTGCTGTGCGGGTTGATTGCCGGCTCCGGTCAGGCTCAGTCCTCGCGGGGCGACTTGGTGCTGATCAATGGCCGGCTCTATGCCGATCTCTCTTTGTGGGGAGCACGGCAGGGGTTTCGGAGTCATTGGAATTCCACCAGCGGTGAACTTCAGTTGACCAACCGCTCGATGAAGTTGGTGTTCAAAACTGATACGGCACGGGTGGAGTATAGCGGCGTTCGGCTCTGGCTCGAATACCCGGTGGCGTTGGAGCGTGGTCGCCCCTACATCGCCCAGCGGGACATCGACTTGACCCTCAACCCGCTGTTGAAGCCCGCCAAGATGCCCGAAGGTCGCCGGATTCGCCGGATTGCTCTCAGCGCGGGCCACGGAGGAAAGGACCCGGGCAACACCGAAGGGGTCCATCAGGAAAAGCAGTACACGCTCAAGCTGGCTCGTGAATTGGCGAGCCGGCTCAAGGCGGCTGGTTTCGAGGTCATTCAAGTCCGCAACACCGATGAGTTCATCGCCCTCGACGAACGCCCCAAAGTGGCCAACCGGACCCAAGCCGATCTTTATCTCGCGCTCCACTTCAATGGCGCAGGGCGGCGAGGCAGCCCCACGGCCAAGGGAGCGGAGACGTTCGCCCTCACGTTGCCGAACGGCCGTTCCACGCACGGGGGAAACTCGCCGGGCAATCAACTGGGAAATCGCTTCGACCGCGAGAATCTCCTCCTCGCCTACCAGGTCCATCGCTCCATGGTGAAATCCCTGAATATCGCCGATCGGGGAATCAAACGGGCCAATTTCGTCGAACTCCGCGGGGTTCGTATGCCTGCCATCCTCATCGAAGGCGGGTTCATGGATCATCCGGAGGATTTGCGCCGTATTCGCAGTGATCGGGAGCGGGGCCGGCTGGCGGATGCCATTGTCAAGGGGATCCAGGCCTACCAACGCCTGGTCGAACGGAACTAAGCCGTCACCGGCCGTTGAATCGGGAAGCACGCCCGCCTCGGGTGCTGCCGTCGGCGCGCGGGTCTGTGACCCGCAGCCACGTCCCGCCTGCTCCGGCTCCAGTTCCTTCTCTCTGCCCTCCCTGCCACCGGATACTGGGAGTCACCGACTCCCGTCTTGGGTTTGTGTGTTGGGCAATGCACCTCATTCCTTGCTGGAACGAAAGTGGCATTGGCGGAATATGGATCGGGTGCTGAAATGCCATTTCTTAAGACGCGATTTACGTGTCTTACAACGAACTTGCCATCTGGAATCCTATCTGAAGTATCATGAATATGAAACCGCTGTTGTTACTCAACCTGTTCGCCGCACTGGCCTTGGGGGCCGCCAGTCCGGATCGCCTTCCCGGGCCGGTCTTTGAGGAATTGGGAACGCTGCGCTTTCCGGTCACCACGCGGTCACCTGCCGCGCAGCGTTATTTCAACCAGGGCTTCGCGCTGCTCTACGGTTTCAACCACCAGGAGGCGATCCGCTCGTTCCGTTCCGCGGCCCACCTCGATCCGGACTGTGCCATGGCCTATTGGGGAATCGCCTATGCCTCCGGCCCGCATGTGAACCGGCCGATGTCGCCGGAGGACACCACCCGGGCGTGGCAGGCCCTGCAGCAAGCACGACTCGCCCAGGCCGGAGCCGCTCCGCGCGAACAGGCCTATATCCGTGCCTTGTCGGCCCGGTATCAGGAGCAACACGCCGAGGATCGCTCCGCCTTGGACCGCGCCTTTGCCGAGGCCATGCGCGCCGTGGTGACGGAGTATCCCGACGACGTGGAGGCGCGGGTCATCCTGGCCGAATCCATGATGAACCTCATGCCTTGGGATTACTGGCAGCCGGACGGAACACCGAAACCGGAAACGGCCGAAGTCTTTGCCACCCTGCGCTGGGTGTTGCAGCGCGAGCCGGACAACCCGGGCGCCAACCATTTCTATATTCATGCGGTCGAGGCTGGCCCGAATCCGGAATGGGGAATCCCTTCCGCCGACCGCCTGCTGGGCTTCGCGCCGGCCGCGGGACATCTGGTTCATATGCCATCCCATATTTACATCCGAGTCGGCCAGTATGACGACGCCATCATCGCCAACCAACGAGCCGTCAAGTCCGACGAATCGTACATCCGCCGGGTCCGGGCTCAGGGATTTTATCCGGGTGTCTATTACCCGCATAACATTCACTTCCTGTGGTTTGCCCAACTGATGGACGGCCGAAGCCGGGACGCGCTTCGCACGGCGGACAAGGCGGCGCAGTACGCGGTGGACAATTCCTGCGGGCCGAGCAAGGCGATGGAAGCGCCCCGGCTGCGTCACCTGCCCGGGCTGACGGCGGTGCGGTTTGGGAAATGGGATGAGGTTTTGAAGATCCGGCGTCCTGCCGACACCAACGACTTTCTGGTGGATCGGGTGATGTGGCATTTCTGCCGCGGCCTGGCATCGGTGGGAAAGGGCGACGTGGAAGCGGCGGCGGCCGAACAGGCGGCGTTGGAACGGATCCTTCAAGATCAAGGAGCCAGCCCGTTGGATAGTCCACTGTTTCCCGCCTCCGACACCCTCAAGGTAGCCAGGCTTTGGTTGGCTGGCAGTGTTGCCGGTGCCCGGGGCAACTGGCCGGAAGCGGTGGCTCAATTGGAACAGGCGGTGGCGGCCGAGGATGCCCTGCCGTACATGGAGCCGGCGTATTGGCCCATCGCGGTGCGTCCGGCTCTGGGCGTCGCGTGGCTGAAGAGCGGTCAACCCCTTCAGGCCGAAACCGTGTTCCGGGCTGATCTCGAGCGGCTGCCGCGTAATGGCTGGGGACTGCTCGGCTTGGAAGAAAGTCTTCGCCGCCAGAACCGCACCGATGCCGCGGCTCTGGTGCGGACTCAGTTCGATGAGGCGTGGGCGCGATCCGATGTGAAGTTGGATTTGGCCTGGTTCTGAGCGGCTTTTCGGGTGATGACGTCGATCCAATGGGCGGGCCTCTGGTCAGGCATCCATCGACGCTGACTTACTAAGGAGACTGCCGGATTGGACGCCCCACGAACGGTAGGGAGCCCCACCTGGAGGCGGTGGAGACGACTCAGCCGGGGCCGGTATCAATCGTTGCGTCAGTGCGTGCGTGTAGCGTGCGGTGTCCCCACCGCACCACTCGCGTGCCAGTCCCTGAAGCCGTATGAACATACTTTCGCAACGATTGATAGAAGCGGGCCGGACCTTCAGTTGAGCCGGAACGGCGCCGACGCAAAGGCGCCCGCGGGCTGGATGCTGTCGGCCGCAAAGGCGGGGGCCCGCACCCGCAACCGCCGGCCATCCCAGTCCCAGGACACGGTTCCGACGCGGGTGCGTATTCCGAGGACAGACATCGACGAAGACAGCCAGGCCGTGGGCACCCCGGCACCCACCACCAACCGCGGTTGCGGGCCTGATTCGTCGAGATAGGCGAGCATCGAGAGCTGTAGCAGGAGAATCTCGGCGGCGGTCCCATAATGGGGTGAAACATACGGCGGATTGACCCAGCCCCGGACCGTTTCCCATCGGTCGAAACTGTTTTCTTCGCTATTGCCTTCCCACCAGGAATAGAGCCCGGGGGAACTTTGGTTGTCCCAGAACCAATGGAGGTCGCGCCAAGCGCGATCCGAGTGGCCCAATAGCAGCCACTGATGCGCGACCGCCGCATTGAAAGAAGTTCGCAACGGCCGCTCGCGGAGCAGGTCTTCCGACGTGTGAGTCTGTTCACGCACGGCCTGCAGGAGGCTCCGGTAGGCCTCCCGGTCGCGGACGATCCAGGAGGGATGCAGGCCGCAGGTCCAATTGCGCTCGTTGCGGAATTCCGCCCGGTCGAGCGCGGCGTTCCACGCGTCCCGCAGGCGGCTCGCGACGGCGGCCGTCCGGCGGGCCCGACTCGCATCTTTCGTGCGGACGAGATAATTGATCGCCTGGCGCAACCCGGCATAGGTGGCCGCGTTCACATAGAGCACCGGCCGGTGCCACTCCAATCTTCCCCAAATCAATCCGTCCGTTGCTGCCTCGCACACCAGATCGGCTTCGGAGAGTTCGATCTTGCGTGGGACCAACGGGCCGGTCCAAGGCTTCCGAAGGGGACCCGTCGCGTTCAGCATGTCGTCGATCAACGCGAGCTTTCGTTCAACGTGGGGTCTCAGCATCTGGTCGAACGCGGTGTCGTTCAGGATTTCCGCCACCTCGGTGATGGCCCAGAGGGACAGCCCCGGGCCGTCGGCTTCGGCCCCGAACCCACCGAAAAAATCATGGTGCGCGAAGGGCTCACACAACTGGCGCGCGACCTCAAGTTGGCCCGCCCGAGCCAGGGCTACGATGATCATGGCACCCTCACGAAGCCAGTTGAGGGGATAGTTGTTGGGATCTCCCGGCCGGGTTTCCTGGCCAACCAATCCCATGAGGAGTTGGGCGACTTGGGCGTTCAGGCAGGTGGCGAAGCGGGATTCGGGAAGGTTGAGGGTGATGGGGGAGCGGGTGGTGGACCAAGTCAGCGGATTCGGCGCCGGAGGCTGGTTATCCTCGAACGTCAGCGTCGCCTCCCGGTTGAACACCAGGACGACCCGGCCCCAACCATCCCGACGATCGGCTTCGGCCTGGGGACTGTGGCTGACCACGATCCGTGGGCTCGACCGGGACGGAGCCGTCGAGGTTTCCCGAGTCGTGAGGTTGGTCGGATTGAGGTAACCCAGTTGGATCTCGAGGGGTGCCCGTGCCGGGGTGATCGTCCATCGGTTGTTCAGGTGGATGGAACGCCCATCCCAAGCGGCATTCGTCAGTGGACCGCCCGCCGGACCGACCGAGCGGATCGCCACGACCATCCGGGGGTGGCGAGTACTGGTGGCCTCCAGCCGCCACCGCTTGCCATCCACGAGAGACCAGGTTGCCACGTAGTCCGTCGTCTCGGTCCTCACCCCGGGAATGTCCCGGGCCCGGGGCCAAACCCAAGCCTGCTGAAGTTCTCTCAGGGGGACGAAGTCGCTGGCGACCTCGATTTCCTGCTCGGCATTCTCCACCACCAACTGGACACCGAAGCTGCCGAACGACGGACTGAAGCTGCCGCCCGGTTCCAGGTAGGCTTTCTCGTCTTCAGTGGAACCAGGAAGGCCCAACACCACATGACCGGATCCCCGAGGCCATAGACCACTGGGCCGCGCATTCATGGCGTCGAGCATCGTCTGACGCTCACTGGCCGTGGCTGAGAGGAAGAGGCAGGCGCCCAAGACGGGGACCGCCAGAACCCGTTTCAACATGCATCCATTAGACGGCTGAACCGTGGAACCGTCCAGTCAGCGCAAGAGCACGGAGGCCCGGCCCCGGGAAAATATCAGGGGTTGACCGGCTTCCGGTCGAAGGATTGTGAGGCGGGGGACAGGGGGCGAAAGCTCCAAAAGCCAAGTTCCAAGCTCCCAAGAAGCTCCAAGGCGCCCAGCCAATCGCTCCTCTCGCCTTTCACCTCCCCGGCTAACTGGACTACGCTCCCGCCATGAA
Source organism: uncultured Verrucomicrobiota bacterium (assembly GCA_964474315.1). GTDB lineage: Bacteria > Verrucomicrobiota > Verrucomicrobiia > Limisphaerales > UBA9464 > UBA9464. The sequence continues at coordinate 55,882 of CAYYSX010000001.1, forward strand.
CATCAACCTCGCCTACGGTCAGGGGCATCTGTCAGTCGATTTTCCCGAGGGGCGTACCACCGTCATCGAACCCTCCTTCCGGCCCGGACTGTCCGATGAGCGGGCGGCCGTGGTAGAGGCGTTGGAGCATCCCATCGGCTGCCCGCCACTAAAGGACTGGCTGAAGCCTGAGGCTCGGATTTGCATCCTGTTCACTGACCTCACCCGCGCCACCCCGAATGACCGGTTGATTCCCCTGTTGCTCGACCGATTGGCATTACACGGGGTGAAACGGGAGCAAATCACGTTGCTGAACCAATTGGGTACCCACCGGCCCAACACGCCGGCGGAATTGGAAAAGATGCTGACTCCTGCGGTGGTCGCGAACTACCGCGTGGTGAATCACGAACCGGAAAACCACGAGGCCTGCGTCCAGTTGGGTGTCACTCGTACCGGTACCCCCGCCTGGATCAACCGTCTGGCGGTCGAAGCCGACGTCCGGATTCTCACCGGCTTTATCGAACCGCATTTTTTTGCCGGCTTCAGCGGTGGTCCCAAAGCGCTGATGCCGGGAGTAGCGCACGTCGAAACGGTCATGAGCAATCATGGCGCGCAGCACATCGGCGACGCGCGCGCGACCTTCGGAATCTGCGAAGGGAATCCGTTGTGGGAGGAACTCCGCGACATCGCGTTGCGCGTGGGACCCAGCTTTCTGCTGAACGTCACGCTCAATGAACAGCGGGCTATCACCGGAGTCTTCGCCGGCGACCTCCTGGCAGCTCACCGGGCGGGACGCGAGTTCGTTCGCACCTCCGCCATGCAGAAGGTTAAAACGCCGTTCGAGGTGGTGGTCACCACCAACTCCGGCTATCCGCTCGACCTCAATCTTTATCAGGGCGTGAAGGGCATGAGCGCGGCCGCGCGCATCGTGGCCGAACGCGGGACGATCATCCTCGCTGCCGAGTGTCGCGAGGGGGTTCCCGCCCAAAGCCCGCTGGACCGACTCCTGCGGGAAGCCAGTTCTCCGGAGGAGATCCTGGCGCTGTTGTCCACCCCCGGGTTTGTTCGTCCCGAGCAATGGCAGGCCCAGATCCAGGCGTTGATCCAGCGGCGGGCGCGGGTGCTGGTGCATTCCACGATTCCGCCGGAAGTCTTGTCGGCCGCCCATCTCGAACCGTGCGCGGACATCGCGGCCACGGTCCGAGCGGAACTGGCCCGGTTCGGTCCGGAGAGCCGGGTGGCGGTCCTGCCCCAGGGACCCTTGACCATTCCGTACCTCGCTTGACCGATTGGTACCGGCTCGGGTCGGTCCACAGCCCGTCCTTCACCGCTTCCCAAAAACGGAGATGTGCCCCCGCCGGCGCGGAGTTGAACATTGAGCTATCCCTCAAAAGGCGGGCTCGTGGCCGGCCTTCCACTTGATGTTGCAACCCATACTGGGAATCTGGCGGGCATCGACGGGGCGGCCGGCGAGGAGTGAGTCGAGGGCCGCGCGCAGGTCGGCACCGGTAATGGGCCGGCCGTTGCCCGGACGTGAGTCATCAAACTGGCCCCGATAGACCAGGTGTCTTCCGGAATCGAACAGGAAGAAATCCGGGGTGCAGGCAGCGCGATAGGCCCGGGCCACTTCCTGGGTTTCGTCGTAAAGGTAGGGGAAGGTCCATTGGGCCGCGCGGGCGGTCTCGACCATGCGGTCGGGCGAGTCGGCCGGGTGGGTGGTCACATCGTTGGAGTTGATGGCGACGAAGGCGACGCCGCGCCCCGCCAGCTCGCGGCCCAACTGGGCGAGCGCTTCCTGCAAGTGCCGGACATACGGGCAGTGGTTGCAAATAAAGGCCACCAGCAGGGCGGGCGACGCCGCGAAATCGGCCAGACTGACGGTCCGTCCGGTAGCGGGGTCAGGGAGCTGAAAGGCGGGGGCCGGCGCGCCCAAGGGAACCATGGTAGAAGGAGTCAAAGCCATGGGTGACGATGGGCCGGAGGAACGCGTCCCGCCAACGGTGAAAAAATGGATCACTGACAACGGCGGGCCCTTGCGCCATGGTGGCGTCTCGCCAATGAAGCAACTCCTGCTGGTGATCGTCGTGCGCCTGCTAGCCGGACCGGTTTGGACCGGGGCGGCTGAACTTCAGCGACCGTTGGGGACGAAAGATGTTGTGGCGCTGGTGGGTGGCACGCAGTTGGCCGAGGCGGCGGCCGCGGGATATTTGGAGGCTCTGGTGGCCGTTCGTTCCGCCCACGGAGCACCGCGGTTTCGCGATTTTTCCTGGGAAGGCGACACCGTGTTCGAACGGCCGCGACCGGTGAATTTTCCGGAGCTGACGGTGTTGCTCACCCGGTCAGGGGCCACGGTCGCCCTGCTCCAATTCGGCCAGATGGAATCCCTGGCGGGAGTCAGGGCGCTACCGGCGTTCAGTGAGGCCTACGAAGCGTTGCTGAAATCGGTGGACGCGGTCGTCTCTCAGGTCGTGTTGGTGACGCCCACCCCGTTTGCCGAGGGAGGGGTGTTGGAGGCCCGCACCGTGGAAACCCGAAACCGTCACCTTGCGGCCTACGTGGCGGAGATCCAGCGCCTGGGCGAGGCTCATGACCTACCCGTCGTGAACGTGTTCAGGCCCCTGACGCGGCTCGCCGGGGATTCGGGTGCTCCGCTCCGCACTGTGGATGGAGTGCGGCTAACTGATCGTGGACAGATGACGATGGCCGTCCTGATCGGGAATCAGCTCAGTACGTTGCCGTCGGGTGCCATCCACGGAGCGGCGTTCTGGGCGGCTTTGGAACCGGTCCGGCAAGCCGCCCAGGCGAAACACCAGTTGTGGACGCGCTATTGGCGGCCGACCAACTGGGCTTTCCTGGCGGGCGACCGCACGGATCAACCGAGCAGTCGCGATCATGTGGATCGGAATATCCGTTGGTTTCCCGCGGAGATGGAGGAGTACGGGCCATTGATTCAAGCGGCCGACGCGGAGATTGCGCGGCGGGCCGGCGTGTTCAGAGAACAGGAGGCGGCCAGATGAATCGCAAAGCGGCGCCCCGCATGACCCTTCCGGGCCGAAGGCAGGTCGGAATGACGCGGACGTTGATCGGACTGGTCTTGGTCAGCTTCGGCCTTTCGGTCTTGGGCCAGCCGGATCCGGAGACGGAGCGGGCCTCGTTCCGCGTGCTCGATGGATTTGAGGTCAACCTGTTCGCCTCGGAGCGCGAGGGCGTGCGTAAGCCCATCCAAATCCGGTTCGATCCGGAGGGCCGACTGTGGGTGGTGGGCAGTGTCGTGTATCCGCAGATCAAACCGGGGGAGGATCCCGACGACGAAGTGGTGGTGCTGGAGGACACCGACGGCGACGGCCGGGCTGATCGTTCCACGGTGTTTGCCCGCGGACTGCATATTCCCACCGGACTCGAGCTGGGTGACGGTGGCGTCTATGTCGGGGCCGCCACCGAACTGTTGCATCTGCGCGACACCAATGGCGACGGGCGGGCCGATCAACGCCGGGTGGTCTTCCGGGGCTTTGGCACCGGTGACACGCATCAGACGATCAATTCGTTCTGCTGGGGGCCGCAGGGAGAACTGATGATGTCGCAGGGCCTGCATGCGGACAGCCGGGTGGAAACGCCGTGGGGAATCGAGGAATTGAAGCAGGCCGGCGTCTGGAGGTTATGGCCGCGTCCCCTGCGGCTGGACGCGTTCTGGAGCGGTGCGATGGGCGCGCACAACCCGTTCGGCACCGTGTTCGATCGCTGGGGACAGCCCATCATCCTCGCCGGGAATGGCCACGGGATTTATCATCTGACGCAGGCGATGATCCGGACGGATCGGTTCCTGGAACAACGCTGGATCTGGAACCAAGGCCGCAAGTTCGGCGGGGGCGACTTCGTGGAGAACAGTCATTGGCCCACGGCGAACCAAGGCGAGGTCGTGTCCGGAGGTTATTTGCAGAATACCGTGGAACGGTTTCGGCTCACGGACGACGGGGCCACGTTCCGAGCGGAACGCCTGCCGCCTCTGGTGGAATCCACCAACACCGCCTTCCGCATCGTGGATGTCCGCTTCGGTCCGGACGGGGCGCTGTACCTGTGCGACTGGTACAACCCCGTGATCGGCCATTACCAAGCCAGCTTCCGCGATCCGGCCCGGGACAAAGCGCATGGCCGAATTTGGCGGGTGACGGCGAAGGGACGTCCGCTGGTTCGCTGGGAACCGTTGACGGCCAAGTCCACCGCGGACCTGGTCAACCGGCTGGGTTCAGCGGAACGATGGGAACGGCAAATGACCCGCCGGGTCCTGGCGGAGCGTTCGCCTGAGGAAGTGGCGTCCGCGTTGATCACCTGGCTCGCCGCTCTTCCTCTCCCGGCCGTGGAACACGCCCGATACGAAGCCCTCGGCCTGCTCTCGGAATTAGATCGGCGGGACACCGACTTGCTGACCAAGGTCGCGGCCTCTCCGGTTCCGGAGGCGCGCGCCTTTGCGGCGCGGGTCGCGGGCGAATGGGCGCGGCGCTGGGGACCGGGAGCCCAACCAGAGTGGTGGCGTCCGCTGCTCGGACGGCTCGTGTCCGATGACCATCCGCGGGTGCGCTTGGAAGCGGTGGTGGCGTGTAGTTATGTGCCTGACCCGCACGCGATCGAAGTAGCCGTGCAGGTGGCTGACCGGCCCATGGATTCCGCATTGGAATACGCCTTCGCCCAATGTGTGCAGGCCCTGCGTCCTTGGTGGGAACCAGTGCGCCAGGAACTCCAGTTTGAGAACCAACCAGCGCGAGCCGCCGCGTTTGCCCAGGCGGAAGGCGGGGCCGGATCGGCCCAGTTTGCCGCCAGCCGCCTGCGCCGCGTGGCCGAGGTGGCCCTCGACCCCGCCACGGTGCGCCAGTTGACGGCGGTCGTGGCGTCCGCGGGTGGCCCGGCCGATTTGACGTCCCTTTTGCTCCCGCGCTCCTTTACGGTGGGCGCCCACTACGACGCCCAACTGCACGTCCAACGGCTGCGCGAAGCGGTCGATTCCAGCCGTCAGCGGGGAGTGACCCCGGGAACCAACGCCGTGCCTCTGGTCGCCCGGCTTCTCGAGAGTCCCGATCCGCAGGTCCGCGCTGCCGCCTGGCGTGCGGCGGGTCAGTGGCGGATGGAATCACTACGGCCGGGTCTGGAAACCGCCGCTAACAATGAGGCGTTGAGTCCGGAGGAACGGTCCGCGGCGGTGGAAGGCCTCGCCGGCTTTGACGACGACGCGGCCCGGGTGTCGCTGGCGGCCTGGAGCCGTCCGGGAAATCCGTCGTTTCTCCGCGCTACGGCTATCGTCCTCCAGGTGCCGACCCAGCCTCGGGATGCTGCTTCCGCGACCGCCCGCTGGTTCGCCGAACCCGTCGATCCTGAAGCCGTGGCCGAGGTGGTTACGGCCTTCCTGCGTCAACGGGAAGGATTGTCCGCGCTGACGCTGGCCTTGCGGGACCAGCCTCCCCATCCGGCGGTGGGGCCGGTCATTCTCACGCAGTTGGCCCGCAGCGGACGTCACGACGCCGATTTGTCCGCTCTGCTGGCGAAAGCCGGCGGTTTCGAGCGTTCCGAACCGTGGTCCGCAGCGGACATTCCCACCTTAATGGCCGCGGTCCGGTCCGGAGGAAACGCGGCCCGCGGGGCGGTGGTTTTCCAGTCTCCCCAACTCGCCTGCACGACCTGTCACAGTGTCGATGGCACCCCCGGAAAGATCGGACCGGACTTGGGCGCGCTGGGGACTGCCCAGTCGTTGGAGTTCATTCTCGGCGCCCTGATCGAACCGCAGCGGGAAGTGAAGGAAGGATTCATGGCGCACGAGGTGGTGACCCAAGACGGGACGGTGTTGCAGGGATACTTACGAGGGGAATCGGCGAATCATCTGGCCGTGCTGGATCACCTGACCGACCAGGTGGTGCAGGTGCCGCGGCCAACGATTGCCGAACAACGTCAACTGGGTTCACTGATGCCGGCCGGGCTGGTGGATGGTTTGTCGGCGGACGACTTCCGCGACCTGGCCGCTTACCTGGTCAGCCTGGGGCGGAAGTGATGCCTTGGCGGACCGGAAAGGGCACCGGATCGGAGCGCCAGGGAGCACGGAGAGCGCCTCGAAAGAGAGATAACGCGGCAGCGCGCGGGTTTGGCTGTTCTCCTTGTTGGTGAGTTGTGTGCGGCGCGACCATCACGACGCTGGCTCTCCCTTGAGGCTTTTCGCGCTCCTGGAGCTTCCATCCACTGGTGTCAGAGGGGGATTGCCTTCGGCGTTTTTCCGAAGGGACGCTTTCCGAAGGGGATTTTGGAAGCTGGTGCCAGCGGGAGGAATCGAACCTCCGACCAAGGGCTTATGAGTCCCCTGCTCTACCGCTGAGCTACGCTGGCGGTCGGAGGGGTGTAGGTAATCGGCGAGAACTTACGGCGCAAGGGGTTTCTATCGCAGGCAGGGCAGGGGCCTAGTTGACACCCCGCCGCTGACCCGACCGGGACGGCTCCCAGATCTGTTTCAAGATGAGCATCGGGATAGGAACCCTGTCGGTTAGAGCACCGATAAATGAGCTGTCCCTATCCGCATTTTTTTCCGAGCGCGAGTCTCTAACTCACCGCAGCGTCCCGGTTCTCGAGGCTTCGGTTCACCGCCCTCCCGCTTACCACGCCGCTGCGGTTTGCCGACCCGCGCTCCTGGAGCAGCCGACCGGCCGCTTACTTTAGGAGTTCTTCGGCGATTTGGACGGCATTGAGAGCCGCCCCCTTGAGCAATTGGTCGCCGGAAACCCAGAAGCACAAGCCGTTGTCGAGGGCGATATCCTTCCGAATCCGGCCGACGGCACAGTTGTACCGGCCGGACCAATCGAGGGGCATCGGATAGCGGGACGAGGCAGGGTCATCTACGACCTCCATTCCCGGTGCTTTGGCTAACACAGCACGGGCCGCTTCCACCGTCACCGGTCGCTCAAACTCAGCGCTGACCGCCACCGAATGGGCTCGATAGACGGGTACACGGACACAGGTGACCGAGGCGCGGAAGGTCGGATGATGCATGATCTTGCGGCCTTCGATCTGCATTTTCATCTCCTCCTTGGTGTAACCGTCGGGAAGGAATACATCGACCTGAGGCAGGACGTTGAAGGCAATCTGGTGCGGATAAACCTCCTGGGTAACCGGCTGGCCAGCGGTGATTTGCTTTACCTGGCGTTCGAGTTCTTCGAGGGCCTTGGCCCCCGTTCCCGACACCGCCTGATAGCTGGAGGCAAAGACCCGCGTCACTCCGAAGGCTTGGTGCAGCGGATACAGCGCCATCAAGGTGATGATGGTGGTGCAGTTGGGATTGGCGATGATGCCGCGGTGCTGGCGGAGGTCGGCGGCATTGATTTCCGGAACGATGAGCGGGACTTGATCGTCCTGGCGGAAGGCGCTGGAGTTGTCGATGACCACGCAGCCGGCTTGAGCGGCGGCGGGAGCGAACTCCCGTGAAATGCTTCCGCCGGCGCTGAACAGCGCGATATCGATGCCTTGGAAGGAATCCTTGGTCAGCTCCGTGACGGTGTGTTTCACGCCTCGGAACGGCATTTTCTTTCCGGCGGACCGGGCCGAGGCGAGCAGCGTGAGCTTCCCGACCGGGAAGTTTCGCTTCTCCAACGTTTCAATCATCTCGACGCCGACAGCGCCAGTGGCGCCGACGACGGCCACCTGCGGAGTCTGATGCATAAAAGGAAGCGGAGCCTAGGCAGGAACCCGACGGTGTCGAGGGGGGAATTGGCGGAGGATACGGAGAGGGGCATCGGGCGTGGGTGCGAAAGTTCAAAGCTCAAAAATTGCGGTTAGTCGCGGGGAGAAGCTCCAAGAGCCAAGCTCCAAGTTCCAAAGAAGTTCCAACCTCCAAGAACCAGGGGGCGGTTGGCGGACGGATGAGCCGGCACGCGGTGTCTCGCCCCCTTCCGCCTTCCGCCTTTGGGACGACAAGACACCTATCGCCCTCCGTGCCCGCCGCTCCTCCGTGGTCCAACGAACAACAGCCAGGGAGAACATCTGTGCCGGGAAGTTCCCGCGGACGGAGCGCGGGTCTGTGACCCGCAGCAACGTAGCCACCCGGAAGGCGATGGAATTCCCCTCGATCGATGCTCTCATGGGGTTCGGGGTGAGCTGGAACGAGCGGGCGTGACGAAAAGAGTGCGCCTCGTGCTCTCTGCGGCGACGGGCTCCTCAGTCCGGCTCTATCACGGCACGGCCCACTGGGCCTTCCAACCGGTTCCTGCCCGCTGAAACTGCGCTCGGCGATGGTCTTCCGGCGCCAGCCAGAGCCAGTCGAGCTTCGTCACCCGACCAATGATGACAGTAAACCGCGCGGTGCTTCCCGGGGTCAGAATTTGTCCTGGCTGCGGCCCGTCCAGCGGCGTGGCCGGCGCTTCGCCAGCCTGGTAGTTGTACCGGCTTCCCGCGGGAAGCCGGTGCCAGTAGGTATCGGCCACCGAATCGTTGGTGTGCAGACGGACTTCCGAAAAGGCCCGGAGTTGGACCTGTTCCCGAGGATCGTAGAAGAGCCAGACGGCGGAGGGATCCCGCTCGAGTTCAGTGACTTTGGCGGTCCGGCTGTCGGAAAACGCCAGGAGCTCAAAGCCGGGGCGCGTTACCGCCCGCAGCACCACGGTTCGCGCATTGGGACCGGATCGGCCGGCCGTGGCCAGCACCGGCAGACGCCACGGATGCCCGGGTTCGCCTACCGCCTGGACCAGAGTTGCCCAAATGATTTCGCCCAGTTCAGTGAGCGAACTCGTGTCCCAGGGTGAGTGCATGCGCGGCGGATGATGCCGCGCCGGCCTCAAAGCGGAAGCCGGTGGCGTGGTGAAATTACTCACCGGCTCCGCGTGCAAGTTCATGGACGCTGCGGGGTGGATGTGTTTGATTTGTGTCCAACACCCGTCCGAGTGCCGCTGCTGTCGTTGCCCATCACCCGGACATACCCATGGTCCTATGAAACGAAGTCTGAACCGATGGAAGGTGGCCCCGCGCGGGTTCACCCTGATCGAGCTGCTCGTGGTGATTGCCATCATCGCCATTCTGGCCGGCATGTTGCTGCCGGCCTTGGGCAAGGCGAAGTCGCAGGCCCTGAAGTCCAATTGCAGCAGCAACCTCCGGCAGTTCGGTTTGGCCGTCCGCATGTATGCGGATGACAACCGGGACCGCATCCCTCCGGTGGCGGAGAATTTCAACGGCCAATTGGGCGCCCACGCTACCTACTGGCCGTGGGACATCTACTCCAATCAAGTCGCCAAAATTGAGCGCTACGGATCCAACAAGCAGATGGTGTACTGCCCGTCCTTTCTGAAGCAGCGGGATTCGAAAGACCGTACCGGACGGACCCTGTGGGACTTCGAGTCTGGCTACCGCGTTCTCGGTTATGCCCTAACCTTTCCGGGCGCGGGTGGCGTGGCCGGCACCAATGTGAACGCTTCCATGGTTCCGCGGGAGATTCGAGCAGGAAACACGAACTACACCCCGTCACCGTCCGAGCGAGTCCTGCTTGCCGACGGCACTCTGTCCAATAGCGCCTCACGTGATGGTCGGAATGGGAACTTCACCCGGATTATGGGCGGTTGGGCCGACGCCCGGGGAAATCTGATCCCACACCAATCGCCGCACATCAGGAATGGTGTACCGGAAGGCTGCAATGTGAACATGCTCGATGGCCACGTGGAATGGGTGAAGTTCCCGAAGATGTTCGTCCGTACCGACGGTTCCTCTCCCAACTTCTGGTGGTAATGACCGGAGGATCGGAAAGGGCCGGTGGGAACGCATCCTCCGGCCCTTTTGTTTGTTCCCGAATAACCGTTTGACCGTGCCGTCGCTTTTCCGCTGGTTTCTTCTCTATGAATCCCCGCGCTTTGCCCGTCTTTCCGTTGGTCGCGCTCGGCCTGGCCCTCCCCCTCGCCGCTGAGGTGCCCAAGCACCCGACGTTTGGCTTTCCCATCTACACCAACGCCCCCTCGGGCCGACAACTCAGCGGTCAGCACAAACCCGCCGAGACTCCCGCCTTGTCGCCCGCCGAGGCCGAGAAAGCCTTCCAGGTCCCGCCCGGCTTCGCCGTCCGCCTCTTCGCCAGCGAACCCGAAGTGGTCAATCCGGTGGCCATGACCTGGGATGAACGCGGCCGGCTCTGGGTGCTGGAATTATATGAGTATCCGCTCGGCGCACGGCCCGGCACCCGGGGACGAGATCGAATCAAAATTCTGGAGGACACCGATGCCGACGGGCGCGTGGACAAGATCACGGTGTTCGCCGACGGACTGAGCCTCGCCACCGGGCTGCTCGTAGGGAACGGCGGGGTCTATGTGGGCGAGGCGCCCAACCTCTGGTTCATGGAGGACACCGATGGCGACGACGTCATGGACCGCAAGACCCGGGTGTTGACGGGATTCGGACTGGAGGACCGGCATGAGTTGCTGAATGGATTCACCTGGGGTCCGGACGGCCAGTTGTACATGACCCATGGCGTCTTCACCCATACCAAGGCGACCAACCCGAACGATCCGAAGTCCGAGCCGGTGATTCTGACGGCGGGCGTGGCTCGGCTGGATCCGAAGACTGCGCGCTTCGAGGTGTTCGCCGAGGGCACTTCCAATCCTTGGGGCGTCGATTTCGATGCGCGGGGCAATGCCTTCGTCAGCGCCTGCGTCATCGACCACCTCTTTCACCTCACCCCGGGTGGTATCTATCAACGCCAGGCAGGGCAGCCGCCCTTCCCGTATGCTTACGGTGAGCTCCCGAGCATTGTGGATCACCGGCATCACATGGCGGCCTACGCCGGCGTCAACATCTATCAGGGCGACCAATGGCCGGCGGAATGGAAGGGCGCGGCCCTGCACGGCAACATTCATCAGAACGCCCTTAACATCGACCGTCTCACTCCCCAGGGATCCACCTTCATCGCCAGCAAATGGAACGACTCCGGCGATTTCCTCACCACGCCCGATGGCTGGTTCATGCCGGTCAGCACCCAGACCGGTCCGGATGGCGCGGTATGGGTGATGGATTGGTATGACCGATATCCCTGCTATCAGAACGCCAATGCGGATCCGGCCGGGGTGGACCGGGAGCGAGGCCGGATTTGGCGAGTGGTCTGGACCGGAGGCGAAGCAGACAAACCGGTGCCTTCGCGTCCAACGAAGGACCTGGATCTCGCCAAATTGTCGTCCAACGAACTGGTGGAACTGCTCGCCCATCCCAATGTCTGGCATCGCCGCACTGCCCAGCGCCTCCTGAACGATCGCGGAGCCACTGCTTTCGGTCCGCAAAGTTCCCCCTCCGCCACGCCCCTGCACACTCTGTTCCGCTCGGGGAGCACGCTGGACGCGCGGTTGGCCGCGCTCTGGACGCTGCACCGCACTGGCCTTCTGGAGGAGAACGACCTGGATGCGGCCGCGAAAGACCCGGAGCCAGCCATCCGTGTTTGGGCCGCCCGCCTGACCGGCGAACGGGACGACTTGCCTAAAATCGCCTTCGACCGCTTGCATCAGCTTTCCCAGGATTCCGACCTGACCGTGCGTCTGGCCGTCGCTGTTGCGGCGCGCCAGTTCGTGTCGAGTTCGCTAACGGTCAATACCCCGCCCCGGATTCCCCTCAGCGAAGCGCCCACCGGAGGCATCCTAAGCGGGTTGTTCCAAGCTTCACCTCAGGGCACCGATCCCACCTTCGACTTCCTGTTCTGGATGGCGCTGGAACCCTACATCGCCTCCGACCCGGTTCATGCCATCGGTTTCTATAAGGAAAATGGAGCCCAACGAGAGCTGCCTTTCTCCGCCCGGGTCTTGCACAAGATCATGCGCCGGGTTTGCGACCTGCGTGATGAAGGGATCCTCACCCGGTCCGTGCTGGAGTTCGGACAAATCAAGGAAGACCACACCGAGGTCCTGGTGGCCGGACTCAGCGGTTTGATCGAGGGCCAGCGGGGCAAGGTGTTGACTCCCGGCGCCGACGCCGTGGCCGCCATCGCCCGTCTGGCCGCGTCGTCGAACACCGAAGTGGCCAAGGCGGCGCAGCAGGTCGGCTCCCTGTGGGGCGATGCCTCATCGGTCAAGGCCGCCCTGGCCCGTCTCCGGGATCCGTCCGCCAGCGATGCGGACCGTCTGGCTGCCATTGCCACGGCCCGAAAGCTCCAGTCCGATGACTCGCGCCAAGCGTTGCTGGAGGTCGCGTTGGGCAGTGGACCCGAACCCCTCCGCGTGGCGGCGGTGCGGGGTTTGGCCGACGTGGGTGCGGATGACACCGCACGACAGCTTTTGGAAAAGTGGTCCTCTTTGAGTCCGGCGTTGCAACGCGCCGTGGCCGAGCTCTGTACCACTCGCGGCCAATGGAAATGGCCGTTCTACAGCGCCATCGAGCGCGGCGACATCAAACGCGGTGACCTCCCTCCGACAGTCATTCGCGCCTTGGCCACTTCCCGGAACGAAGGCGAACGGAGAAAGGCCCAGCAGCTTTTCGGACGGGTCAACGCCTCGTCCGCCGAAAAACTCAAAGTGATCGCGCAAAAGCGCCGGGTGGTCATCGAAGGCCCCATTGACCTGACTGCTGGACGGGAGGTGGCCCAAAAGAATTGCCTGATCTGCCACAAGTTCCACGGCGAAGGCGCCGAGATCGGGCCCGATCTGACCGGCGTGGGCCGGAGTTCCCTGGATGCCCTGCTGCACCATGTCATTCACCCGAATGAAATCATCGGTGAAGGGTATGAGAACGTGGAGGTCGAGACCTATGACGGTCGGATCCTGAGCGGGCGCCTGGTGGAGAACACGGAGGCGCAGGTGAAGCTGGTCATGGCCGGCCCGGCCGAGGCGGTGTTGTCCAAGTCCGACATCAAACAGATGCACGTGACGGAGAATTCGGTCATGCCCGAGGGGCTGGAGGAAATTCCCGATGCGGACTTCCGCAACCTCATCTGGTTTATCCTCGCGCCACCGGAGGACGACCGGCCGCTGGATGACGCCCGCAAGCGGGAACTGATCGGGGAGTCCGGTGACCAAGCCTCGACCCTGCCGATCCGCGATGGCGAGAGCATTGCGCTGTGGGCGCCGGAATGGCGGGTCGAGAGTCCGGAGTTTGAGGAAACGCCCGCCAAGCTCCCGGAGTTTGCCGGCCGTCGGAACGTCTTGGTAACCCATCCGGTTGATGAAAGGACACCGGCGGCCTTGGTCCGCTTGCTGACGCTTCCGCCGGGTGGAAGGGCCACGCTGCGGTTGGCCGTCGCGGCGCACGAGCAGGGCGATTGGGAACTGCGGGTCAAGGCGGATGGGGAAGTGCTCCACCATCAAGTCATTACTCCGGACGGTGAGCGTTGGAAAGCGGTTCAAGTGGACCTCACGCGATTCGCCGGCGGCCGGGTGGTCCTCCGCCTGGAGAACGCCGCGAACGACTGGTCGTATGAGTTTGGTTATTGGGCCGACCTTAGGTTGGACACGGGGGAAGTGGTGGCTCGGTGACGCGCCGCCGCCTCAGGCGGAAGTTCCAAAATCCAAGTTCCAAGCTCCAAAGAAGCTCCAAGGGCTAAGCTCCAAGCGCCGCCCTGACCCCCAGGTTCCCAGGTTGGTGGTGCCGCTCGATGGGGAGGGGCGACCGAAGCAACTTTT
>CAYYSX010000001.1:69555-89039 GCA_964474315.1 uncultured Verrucomicrobiota bacterium
CAGCCGATTCCCGTTAGCCTCATTCCGTGGCTGAGTTTGTCGCACCCCCTCGGGTCAACGTGCTGGGAGTGGGAATCTCCGTGCTCAACCTGGATACCGCGGTGGCCACCCTGGTCCAAGCGATCCAGACCGGGCAGCGCGGCTATGTAACCGTCACGGGCGTGCATGGGGTGATCGAATCTCAGAACGATTCCGAACTTCGCCGCATTCATAACACCTCGTTACTCTCGACTCCCGACGGCATGCCGATGGTCTGGATGGGGCGGCTGCGAGGGTATCGCTCCATGAGCCGGGTGTATGGACCGGATCTCATGGAGCGAGTCATGGCTTGGTCGCAGCACAGCGGCGCGACGCATTTCTTCTTTGGCGGCAACACCGGGGTGGCGGAGGAATTGAAGCAGAAGCTGGAACAGCGCTTTCCCGGCATCCGCATCGTGGGTCTCTACACCCCACCATTCCGGCCCCTCACGCCGGATGAGTTGGCGAGCTTGGCGGAGGAGCTGGAGCGGTTGAGGCCGGACTTTTTTTGGGTGGGTTTGAGTACCCCCAAGCAGGAACGGTTCATGGCGGCCCACCTTTCCCGACTCCAAGTCCGCCTCATGGTGGGCGTGGGAGCCGCCTTTGACTTTCATGCGGGCCGGGTGGTGCAAGCGCCCCGGTGGATTCAACGCAGTGGCCTGGAATGGCTGTTCCGGCTCACGCGGGATTTCCGTCGTCTGTGGCCGCGTTATTCGCGGATCGTGCCGTTGTTTCTTTTCAAAGCCGCCGGGCAGTTGACCGGACTTCGTCGCTATCCGCTCTAACGGCGGCCGACCGTCACTTCGGTAACCAGGGCTTGATCAGGTCCAATTCAGCCGACTTGAGAGCGGTTTGATCTACCCGGGCCGCCAGGACCCGAGCGGCTTCCCGCTGCTGGTTGGCTCCGAGAATGGCGGCGTACAAGGCTCTCCAACGAGGCTCTTCGTGGTCCCAATCGGTGGAAGCGCCTTCGATAACCCTCAGCGCTTCGGCATGGTTGCCCGACTTGAGGTGTCCCAAGGCCATCACCATTTGGTAAAGCTTCTGGTCTGGCTCCTTGTTCGCGCGTCGCTCCAAGGCCGTGCGAAGTTCGGCGGGTGTCTCGCCCAACAGGAAGCTGGCATAGGTGGAACCCAAAAAGTAGTTGTCGTCCTGAGGCATAAAGGCCGACAGCTTTTTCAGCGTATCGCGGACCGTGTAGAGATCATCCAACGGCCCTACCAGCCGCATGATTTGCCGACCGGCTTGGACGGTCATCGGGGGATACGCCATGATCCTTTGATACGCAGCGATCGCCGCCATGGGGTGCCCGATCTTTTCTGCGTAGCTGGCGATGGCCAGTGTGTGGGGAATCGAATCTCCCGCCGCATCCAGCGCCCGGTCAAAATGAGATCGGACCAAATAATTCCTCCCTTGACGCTCGGCCGCCAGGGCATTGAGGCAGTGTTGCAGGTAAGGCGCGACGGGCGGTTCGGCCATCTGCAGGTAGGGCATCGCCTCATTGACTCGGTCCGAAAGGATCAGGGCTTCCAGGCGGACGGTGAGCAGCTCCGGTTTGTCCTGGACGCGATCCTCAGTCAGCAGCTCGGGAATGCGCGCCCACTCGCCGTTCTCCCGCAGCCAGGCGATATAGCGCAGGATTTCGCTGCTGGAGGTGGCCTCGGTGGCCAAGCCAGCGATTTGTTCGACCACCTCGGCGCGTTGGTCCGGATGCAGCCGGAGGGTCAGGTTGGCGATGGCGATTTGGGAGTTGGTCCGTTCCGCCAATTCCTTCAGCAACAACCGGGTCTCCGCGCGCGGTAAATCGGGACTGCGAACGAGAATATCCACGGCTTCATTCCGCAAGTCGCTCCGGCCTACGGCCAAACCCATCAGCAACCGCTGTCCTTCCTGGCGCCGGGTTGGATCATTGGAACCCACCAACAACTGCCCCAGAATGAATTCAACCTCCGGATCGTTGGGCTGGCGCGACAACCAGTCACGCGCCACCTTGACCGCGTTATCGAGTTTTCCGGAGGCCACCAGGTGGCGGATGAGGATGCGGATGAAGGCGGGATCCTTCTCGTGATCCTTCCACATCGAGGTAATCTCCGGTCCGGTCAGGTCGATCCGGTTGAAGTCGAGCGCCATGCGGAGGTATTCCAGCCGGTCTTCGTAAGTGGCCTCCGGACTGCGGAGCAAGGCCTGCATGCTCATCAATCCGCTGGGACTACCCGACCGGGCACTGAGCTGTCCGGACACCCGCAACACTTCCGGACTGGTCGGCGCCAACCCAGCGGCCGTGCGCATCACTTGGCTGGCTTCGGTCCATTTGCCTTGCTTGGCCAAGCTGTTGGCCTCGGCCACCAGATCCGCCGCCCGCCTGGCCTTGAGGTTGCGATACGCCGGTTTGCCGAGCAGCCAGCCCAGAATCCCCACGACCACCAGTCCCAAGACCAGGTAGGCAAAACGCTTGGAGGTTCCCGGCCCCCGCGGACGACCGCGGCCTTTGGAGGAGGGAGATGGAGGAATGGACGTGGGTTCCATAAGCAGCCTGTGAGCTTCACCATGGCAGGCACCGGTGGAAAAGGCCATATTCAAACCGCCTCTGAGGCGGGTTCGGGTGCATCTTGGATTGGCTCAGGGATTGCCGCCCGGCCAGCGGATGACGTCCACCCGGGTTCCCGAGTCCAACCGGGAACGGGGCGGCACCTCCACCAACCCGTTGGCGGCGGCGAGCGAGAGCAATCGGTGGGAGTCCTGCCGGCCGGCCGAGCGCACCTCGCCCGCACGGCTGATGACCACGCGCATGAAGTGCCGACGGGCATCTCCATTCACCAGGGGTTCCATGAGGAACCCGAGGGTGGTGTCGGGCAGTTCGGGCCGCCTTCCCGCCAGCCGGCGGAGGGCTGGCAAAACCAGGAGCACCGCCGTGACAAAAGCGGAAACCGGATTTCCCGGCACGCCGAGGAGCGGGCCGCCGGCCAGGGTCGCCCAGAAGAAGGGTTTGCCCGGCTTCAGCGCCACTTGGCCGTCGAAAAGCGTTCCTCCCAATTCACCGACTGCCGCCCGCACCAGATCCGGCTCACCCACCGATGCGCCTCCCGACGTCACCAAGAGATCCTGTTCGGCCGACGCCCGTTCCAGTGCCGCAACCAGTGTCGGCAGACGATCCGGGACGGGAGGAAAAACCTGTACCGCAAATCCGTCGGCTCGGAACAACTCAGCCAACATCAATCCATTGCTTTCGTGGATTTGCCCGGGACGCAGGGCTTGGCCCGGCAAGACCAGCTCGCTACCCGTCACCAGGACGCCCACGCGCGGCGAGCGTCGGACCATGACTTCGGCCACCCCGGCTGCCGCAAGCAGGGCCAATTGGGTGGGCCCTAGACGGAGACCCGGTTCCAACAACCCCACACCGGGGGCCACATCCTCGCCGCGGAAACGGATGTTTTCCCAGGGCTTGGCCCGTTCGCAGATGATCACCCGGTCGGACCCGGCTTCGGAGGGAGACGTGTCCTCCTGCATCACCACGGCGTCGGCACCCGACGGAAGGGCAGCTCCGGTAAAGACGCGGACGGCCTCACCTGGACCCACGGTTCCCGCAAAGCATTCTCCTGGTGCCACCCGCCCGACGACTTCAAGCGTACAGGGGATTTCCGTCAGATCCGCCGCCCGGACGGCAAAGCCATCCATCGACACCGTGTCTGCGGGAGGAACCGCTCCGGGAGCCGTTGGGGATTCTGCCAAAACCCGCCCGGATGCTTGCGGCAGCGGGATGACCTGGGTGGAAAGGGGGCGGAGCGGGTCCAGCAACGCAGCCCGGACTTCCTCCAACGTCCTCATGGGTCATCCGGGATTTCCGCCGCTCTTGGAGGGTTCGGGCGTCGGGATGGAAATGGGTTCCGAACCTTCGTTCTTGGCTTTGGGGGCCGCCGCCGTGAAACGCTCCTCGCTCGCGATGAAAAAGCGGCGGATGCGGACGCGCCAGAAAATGGTGAAACCGACGGCGAGGGCGGCAAACAGGGAGCTTAGAAAGAGCTGCCGGTCCTTGTCCATGAGCGACAGCGTGATCGACAGAAGGCTGGTCAAGATCGCCACGCCGTACAGCGTCCAAGCCGCTTGACGCTGGCTCAATCCCATCGCCAACAGGCGGTGATGGACGTGGTTCTTGTCGGCCTGGAAGATGGACACCTTCCGGCGCCAGCGATGATAGATCACGCGCGCGGTGTCGAAGAGGGGGAGGGCGAACAGGAGCAATGGCACGGTCAGGAGCGAACTGGCGCCTTCCGTGCCGCGGGACCGATCGTTGAAGAGGGAAACGATGGCGATGCATGACAACAGCAACCCAATGGTCAACGAGCCCGAATCCCCCAGGAAAATCCGCGCCGGCGCATGGTTATGCGGCAGAAATCCCAGGCAGGCGCCGGCCAAGGCGAGATTCAACAGCGAGACGACAATGTTTCCCGAGAGGATGTTGATCACGGCCAGTGACAGGGCCATACAGGCCGTTACCCCGGCCACCAAGCCGTCGATGCCGTCCAGGAGATTGACGGCATTGGTGACGCCGACGATCCAGAGGATCGTGATCGGAAAGCTGAGCCACCCGAGCGCCAGCGGATCTCCGACGGGATTCATAATAGCGCGAATCTTGAACCCGGCGAACCACAACCCGCTGGCAATGGCCACCTGGAAGAAAAGCTTCTTCGAGGCATCGGCCCCTTTGATGTCATCATAGATTCCGAGACCCAACATCGCGAGGGAACCCAGCAATAGATACAGAAGCAGTTCGGCCTGACTGCGAAACTGGATGGCGATGTTGTTCTGCAGGAGGGAAACGGCGACGAGCGAAAGCAAGAATCCGAGATACACGGCGATCCCGCCCAGCCGCGGCATCACTTGGGAGTGAACCTTGCGGTCATTGGGCAAATCCACCGCCCCGAACCGGTAAGCCAGCCAGCTCGCCACGGGAGTCAGCCAGAAGGCGGTTAACGCGGACAGCACGAGGATGCCTAAGTAGGTATAGTATCTCATACCCGGAGAACACCCGGCTGGCTCATCGAGGAAAAAAGGTCCCAGTAACGACGAAGCATAACCGGACTGGAAAACTCGGTTTCCGCTCGCCGTCGTCCCGCGTCCCCCAACTGACACCGCAACTCCGGCGTTCTGACCAGTTGGTTTAAGGTTGCCACGAGTGCGGAGACATCACCGGGGGGAACGACCAAGCCGTTCAGTCCGTCGGCGCAGACATATGGCACGCCGGAACGAAGGTGACAAGCCACGATCGGTTTGCCGCACGCCATCGCTTCCACCTGCACCAGTCCAAACGCCTCATTGGGTGTCACCGACGGAAACACAAAAATGTCACACGCGTGGAAATACGTCGGCAGCGCCTCATCGGAAACATCCCCCAGGAATCGAACCCGGTCCGCCACCCCCTTCTCCGCCGCGACCGTTCTCAATTCTCCCTCCAACGGTCCGGTTCCCACCAGCCATAACTCCGCGTCCGGCACTTCGGACAGAGCCTCCACCACGAAGCGTTGCCCCTTATAGCCGACCAGCCGGCCTACATTCAGGAGTATCGTTCGACCCTGGGCCGAAGCTCGCAGTCCAGCCATCGTTTCCATCGCGGTGACCGAAAGCCGGAAGCGTTCCAGTTCCAAGCCAAACGGAATGACTGACACTTTGTCGCGGTGTGGCGCCAGCCAGGGAGAAAACTCCAGGTGCCGCGGGGTCGCCACCACGATCCGATCCGCGCGTCGGAGGAGGGCATTTTGCAGTGGTGTGTACGCTCGCAGGAAGGCTTTTTGCCGGATGATGTCGCTATGCCAGCTCAATACCACCGGAATTCCCCGGGGGGCTAACACCACGGCCAGGTCGGCCAACGGATTGGGGAAATGCGCATGAATCAGATCCGTCGGCCAACGCCGCGCCACCCACGGATAAGCGGGGCAGATGGAGGTGCTGAAGACTTCTCCAAAACTGGCCAGCCGATGCACTCGAACACCGTTCAAGGTCTCGGTCATGGGACGCCACCGAGCCCCGACACTCTTGGGTCCATGCGCCACCACACAATCCACCGAAGCTCCCTCGCCAACGAACCCTTCGGACCACAGCCGCAGCAGGGTCTCGATTCCGCCGCGTTCCGGCGGATAAAACTTGCCCAGTTCGAGGATCTTCACTTCACCCCCTCCGGCCAGCCTGACACCGCAAAGCGTTCATGGGCTCGTTCGATCGCCTCCGCGGGACGATCCCAGCGAAAGGTCGTCCGAGCGTAAGCGGCACAGTGGCTTCGATGAGGAAGGGTCCGGGAACCGTCGAGCACCCCCGCCAGAGCCGCCGCGAGTGACGTCGCGTCAGCCGGTTCGAACAAGAGATGCTCTCCGAGTGGCTGGACCAGTTCGGGATTGGCCCCCGCCCGGGAGGCCAGTACTGGCGTTCCACATGCCAAAGCCTCGGCGGTCGCCAGACCGAATCCTTCCAGATCCAGCGACGGCATGATGACACAGTCCGCCGAACCATAAATCCGGGGAAGCTCCTCTTCGGTCACGAATCCGAGCAATTGCAGCCGGTCCGCCAGCCCAGCCGCCGCGATCCGTGCCTCGAGATCCGCCCGCTGACTCCCCTTGCCCGCAATCGCCAACCGGGCCCGCGGATGTCGGGAGGCAATCTGAGCGAAGGCGTCCACCAAGTGGATCAATCCCATCCGCGGATCCAATCGGCGTACGGCCAGGAACAGAAAGTCCGATTCGGCTAGACCCCGTTCCTGGCGCAGGGTTGGCCGGTCCGACGGAGGCTGGAAGCGGTTCAAGTCCGCCCCTCCGCCGATCACTTCCACCGCGGGGTTCAGTCCGGGATGCCAGTCCGCCAGCCGGGATCGTGAATATTCACTGGCGACCAAGACTTGGCGGGCTCCCGCGACCGCTTGGCGCTCCACCCGATGCATCACCCGGCAAGCCAGTTCGTCCATCCCACGCCTTAGCCAAGACCGGGGTTTGGCCTGAAGCGAGAACCGGTGTTCCAGCGCCCATGGACCCTGGAGAATCATCACATAAGATAACCCCGCCAAGGCCGGTGCCAGATAGGCATGGTGCGAAAAGAGGAGCAGGGGGCTTGGCGTCTCCAAAAGACTTTGAACGACGTCCCGTGCCCTTCGATTGGCCGCCTTCCAGCGGGTGCGAAACCCGCCCGTTCCTCGGTCCACCCGGTGCAGCTCCACTCCGGACCGATACTCCCGAGCTGGGTGTTCCCCGGGATTGGGATACACAGCATGCACTTCATGACCGCGGACGGCCAGCAATTCGGCCACCTCCGTGGCGTAGCGATAGCCACCACCGTCGAGATCTGGGGTATAGCCGAGCGTAAGGAAGACAAACCGCATCAAAGACCCGCCGCGCCGCGGGCCGCGTAGCTAACAGGTCGATCCCCACCCCGGCAATCCGGATGTTCCCCGGGATCTCGAAATGTACCGCAGGTCTCCTGACCTGCGGTGGCGCAGGTTTTCAACCGGCCCCGCCGGGTCAGCCCCCAGCCCATCAATCCAGTAGGCGAGCCCGGAACAGAGCGGCTTCCTCTGGGAGTAGAGGTGTCGTGAAGGTGACGCTTCCCGGGAAGTCATTGAACACCTCGATGGGCTGCCAATTCGCCCCGGCGATCCGCTGTTCCAGAAGATACCGGAAACCGGCCCCGCCTGTCAGCCGCCAGACCACACTGCCATCCGGTTGGACGGAAACGGGATCGATGCGACCCGCCGTGAAACCGGGCTGACCGGCTCGCAGCGAGAACGACGCGAAGGTGGAAATCGCCGGCGGAGGAACCAGCGGTTCACCCGCCGTGGCCGTCGTTACCCCTGAGCGCCCGAAGCGCCCACCCAAAGCCCGGGCTTCCTCATACGACGCGCCCACCGTTCGGTCCCAAGCTCGCACCTGCGCGGAAAAGGACTGGCCGGGCGCAATCTGAGGCAAAACCACCGATTGGCTGATCCAACGACCCGCCAGGGTTCCGGTCAGAAACGGACGGGGCGCGCCCACCGGCCGGAGCGTTTCCGGCGTTGGACCGGCATACAACTGGGCCACAAATGAACTCCCCTCCAGCGGGGTGATTCCATCCACGTCGGTTACCTGGACGACGAAGGGTATCGGACTGTTCTCCCACGACGAAAAATCCACCAACCCGCCCCCGGTTGCCGAGGGAGCCGCCGTCACGTGAGCGGGCAGACTCGTCACGGTTTGTCCGTTACCGTGAACCACCACTTCATAGCGACCCAGATCGGAAGACTGAATGGCGTCGAACACCAGTTGTCGGTTTGTTGCGTTTAACAACAACACCCCGTCGCGATACCATTGGTATTCCAAGGCCGCCCCCGCCACCGCGACCACGTCCAGCGCCAGATACTGACCGGGAATGACCGCCTCACCCACGGGCTGACGGGTAATGAACAGCTCCGTCCCGGACTCCACCATCAGCACCACTGGTGCGCTGGTGACCGCACCCCAGGCATTGGTCACTCGCAAGCGGTACGAACCGGCATGGGCGGCGGAAACGGGATTGAGCATGAGCTGACGCTGATTCCCACCCATGACGGGTTGATCGTTGTGAAACCAGAGATAAGAAAGCGGCTCCGAGCCCGTCACCCCCGCCACCAAGGTGACGGCGCCTCCCACCACCGAGAGGACATCCTCCGGTGGCTGAACGATCCGGGGCGGTTCCATCAGAGGGATCACGCTAATGGCGTCCAGATCGACATACGTGCCCAGGCTCTCTAGTTCGAGCAGCGTGATCGTCGTGGTCGCGGTCACCTCATAATCACGCCAATGCCAGAAGTGCTCCGCCCATCCGGATGGATATTGGATTGGTGCGACTTGCTGGTGGTCGAAGCGGAGGCGCAGATCAACTTCGCCTGGTTCTGTCGAAGACCGAAAGGCCAGCCGGATGCGGTAGCGGCGCCCAGGGGCGGTGAACAGCTCCTGTTGCATCGAGCCGTATCCCAACGACAGGTAATTGGCGCCATCGGCCGCCGGGGAGCCAACCGGTGCTCCGACGATCCAGAGCCCTTCAGCCAGGACGTTCCAATCCCCGGCCTGTTCGAAGCTGAAATTCCCCACCAGGTTTTCCGGAATCGTCTGCGCACTATTGCCACCGCGGGTGACAGTGAACCGCAGGCCTACATCCCCGACCGCGCCCGCTGGAACCTCGGCGGCGACGTAGTAGGAATCGCCCCGGCTCACCGGGAATTGGACCTGGTTCGTTCCGCTGACGAGTCGTTGCAGGGCTTCGACTTCCGGCCCCTGGTACACCGCCAGGACGACGTCCGATAGCGTGCCGAAGGCGTTGTCCACCGTCGCCAGACCGTCATTGGGCGGCACGTACCGCCACCAGAGGCTACCGTTGGCACCGCCGACTCCATGAGCGGGTTCGCCGGGTTCCCGTGAGCTTCCGACTCCCGAAGCCAGGGAGACTGCCCCCGGACCTTCGACGAACCGCGCCTGCGCGAAGGGGTCGTTCTCAGGAGAATCAAACGGCACGAAAAAGAGCGAAACCCGCACCGGAGCGACCACGCCTTCCGCCGCAGTGAACTGAATGAAGTAGGACTCACCCGCTGTCACCACGACTGCTGCGGCCGTGCCGAGATGGGGTGAGGCCGGAACACCCGGCAAGGGCATCAGGTCCGACCACTGAGTTCCCCGATAGATCGTCGCCGGAGTCAGAGGGGCGGTGGGCCAGGTTTGTTCCAGCCGGCCGGTGGCGGGAGCAGTCCAGCGCCACCAAAGCGACTGGACTTGATCGGGATGGGGCCGTGGTTCCTGCGGTTCCATCCCGGCGTCAACGAGCCACGTATCGAGGCTGAGAGAAGAACCCGTGAGCGCCTCGGCCTCGGCGAAGGCGTCGTTGACGGGCCGCCAGAAGCGGGTCGCGAGTCGAAATTCCCCGGGGGTTCCACCGCCGTTGGTCAACCGCAGCGCATAACTTTGCCCGGCCTCCACCTTCCACGCCGCCCGCGACCCGTTCCACGGCAGCGGACTGAGGAACGAATAGAGGGTGTCCGTCTCGTAGAATTCCACGACTGGCATAAAGGAATCGCTCTCCAGTTCGGTGACTTCGAGAACGCCCGCGGCTGGCGGAATGAACCGCCACCAAAGTGAACCATCAGGGCTGGGGAGTGGTTCGTCCGGCTCCGTTGTTGCTCCGTGCAGATTACCGGTTACGGCGTAGTCCGCCGCCGGCAGGTCGATTCTGTCGGCGAAGTGATCGTTGGGCGAAGGCGGCGCAACTTCCCTCCACTGCACCCTCAATTCGAACGGACCCGGAGCATCGGTACTCACCGCCACCTGCAAACGCTGACCGGCGTGGACATACACTTCATCCGTCACCGTCGCCGGCTGCAACGTCTCCAAGGTGTCGCCGGAGAAGATCACGGCGAAAACCGGCCGTTCCGGAACGGGAGAGACCCAAATCCGCACGGCCCCCGTTGCCGGCGCGGTCCACTCCCACCAAACCGAGTGATTCAGGCCCGCGGGTTCATTCGGCTCCACCGTGGCGTCGAGCGTGGAACCGGTCACCGTTAAGTCGGTGCCCGCCAGCGGAAGCCGGTTCGCAAACGGATCGTTCTCCACTTCCTCGAACGTTTCGGATTCAAAAACGAACGCTCCGGCCAAGGAGCCGAACGCGGGATACCAATCCACGTTTCCTGAGGCAGCGATCCAGTAGGTGACCCCGGGAAGTACGGGGAATGGCGCCCAAGCCACTGGATTGCCGTTCGTTATCTCCGGGCCCACCACCAGCTCCAGGGTCTCCAGTGAGGCACCGGTAAAGACGGCGGCCATGGTCGGCACGGTGCTGTCCGAGAGGTGGAAGAACGCATTGCCCCTCCCCGGGGCAGTGAACTTCCACCACAACGTCCCATGCCGCTGGAAGGGAACCAAGGCGGGCACTTCAGTTTCGCCGGGTTCACTGCTGGCAAACACGTTTACGGTATTGATCGACACCGTTCCGCCGGTCGCCGGAACCACCAGCTCCTGGGCGTCAGCGAAGTTGTCGTTCACCGGTGCGGGACCGAGGAACACGGCAAAGTCCGCCGCATTCGGATCCGCACTACTAACCGCCAGGCGGCCAATCGTTCCGGGAACCAACGGTAGAGTGACGGGCTCGCTCAGGTCGGGAATCGCGATCCGGGACTGCAGCGCACCGTCCGTTCCGACCTCGAACACTTCGATTCGGACCGGAGCCGTCCCCGTCACTTGGCGGACCCGCCACGGCGTCAGATCCGGCACGATCCCACTGAACCACACGGTTCCCTGCTGATCGGCAAAGGCTGATGCCTCGCCCACTTCCAGCGCAGCTCCAACCACGGTGCCCACGGCACCGACCAGCGGAGCCAGCCCGGGAATTTCCGCTAAAGGTAGGGCGTGGACCAGGCGGTCATTGGTTGGACGAATCCAACCCTGCACTTCCAGCAACAGCACGGACTGACCGCTTTGCTCGCCGGTGGCCCGTAGCGTGAACGGGCCGGGAACGGAGGGGGTCCAGACCTGACCGGCCGAGGGATTGGGCGTGAGTGTGGCCAGGAGTTCGTCGTTCAACGTCCAGACTACCTCCGCAATTTCGACCGGTCCAAATCGTCCAGCACGGAGATCGACTGGATCACCGGCTCGCAGCTCTGCGGCCACCGGATCGACCCGGATGGGAAGGAATTCCAAGGAAGCCGGCGAGAAGGGGTCCGCTCCGGCCACGGCCATCCGATACGTCACACCTCCGACCACGGGAACCGCCAGTTCGAGCGAAGAACCGACCTCGGCGACGGAGTGCATAGCCACGCGCTCGAGCGCCTCCAGAGCCGAACCGGTGTACACCGCTACGGCAATGGGTCCCGCGGCGGCCGGAAGAAGGATCCGCGCGGTTCCCGACGTGGGCGGTGTCCAATGAAACCACAACGATCCCGCCTCCGATTCCAGGCCATGCGCGGGTTCACCCGGCTGCCGCCCGGCTTCCGTCAGGCCCGACCAGTCCCAGTCCGTTGTTCCGGCACTGGGCAACCCCACGGGACTCTCGAAGCGGTCATGGGCCAACGTGGCATAGACCGTCACCGGATCACTGGTACGTACTTCACCAAACTGATTCGTGCCCCGGACCCGTAGCGTCGTGATTTCTCGCGCGGCCGGCGTGAAGGTGAACTGGCGGGGAACAGCGGTGGCCGAAGCCATGATCACATAGCCTTCCTCACTCCAACGTTCCAGTTGGAGCGACGAAAAGGAATCACCGGGATTGAGCTCCGTGACGGAAAACGTCTGGGGAACGCCGCCGAGCACATGCGTGGTCAATCCCACCGCGGCGTTGGTCTCCAAAAGGAGACCCGGCGGAGGATTCAGGCGGAACACCGGCCGGTTGAGCGACAGGGAAGTGAACTGCCCGTTCTGGCCCGGAACATGGGCAAACCGCAGGTAGTAAGGAGTCCCAGCGGAGGCGATGAAGGTCCAGAAGGTATCGCCCGGCAGCGAGCTCCAGGACAGTTCGGCCGGCACGGGAACTAGGTTTCCCAAGGCCGAGCCGGCGAAGAGTTGAAAGGTGGCTCCGCGTGCGGCGAGCCGGGTCCAGCCGGAAAAATCCGGTGTCCAGGCCCACCAAATCGAGCGGGTCGCCTCCAGACCAGGAAACACCTCGGGCTCTCCCGGTTCGGCGGTGGCCCGTTGAGTGCTACCCGGTCCGCTCCAGTCCACGGCCGTCCCGGGGATACGCACCGCCTCAACCCACGCGTCGTTGGGCGGCAACAGAGACCATTGGAACGGATTGAGATAGACATTCATCCGCTGGGTCGTCCTGGCCTGGGCCGAAACCACCGCGAATCCACCCGCCTCATTCGTCACCGTGACCGTCCAGGGAGGATTGGTCCGGGTGAGGAGAGGCTGAGTGTAATTGAGCAAGAACGTCACTTCGCGGAACGGTTCCTCCGGATCGAGACTGACCGCGCTGAACTCGACGACCGCCGGCGCCTTCTCAGGCAGGGGTGAATTCGGCCGGATGAAGATCCGTTGAAAGGCGATCTGGAACGCTTGGATGGATCCGGTCGGCGGTACCTCGGGAAGATCGATGGCGATGGAATAGACCACCCCCGCCTGAACCTCCCAACCCAGGTTGGCCCAGCCCGGTTCCACTTCGACCGAAGTGACTTCGCTCAGTCCAACCAGAGATTCCCCGGTATAAACCGCAAACCGGAAGCCCCGCATGTTTTGGACTCCCAGGTTGACCTGACCATCGACCGGGTACTGCAACCGGACCCATTGCGAATGCCGGGCGGGTTGGCCGGCATGATTCGGCTCACCTGGTTCGGCGCTGGCCAGGTTGGTGGAGATGACCGTCACCACGGAGGTGGTGGTATTGGTGATCAGCCAGGCTGACGCAAAGTCATCTGGCAAAGGGATTTGTCCAAGCGTCTGAAGCGCAAGCAATGGAAGTAAGGCCGCTCCGGATCTGATTCGTCGCCACATAGAAGTGAGGTATTAAGAGACAGGTAATCAGAGAATCCGTCAATCGGTAATGACATACGTTATTAAATAATTGACCGGCTGACGTCATCGCCGACGCGACAACCGGTCAACCGAGGCGTCTCACCCGGGACATTCTTCGGTTGACCGCGACGAAAATAGCGCGACCCATTGGTTCGTTCGGCGCGGGAAGAAGGCCGCTAGCTTCCTTCCGCCCAACGTCAAATCATCCCATTCTCATGTTGATTACCATGAAGCCATTGCTCGCCTCAATTGGACTCGCCCTCGGTGTCGCCTCGCTGGGGGCCGCTCCGCAAACCTTCGACTTCAAGGATCCCAAAGGGGTCAACAATGTCGTGTTCAAGCTCGATGCACCTTTGGAGGCTATTCAAGGCAGCGCGGCCGGCGTGTCCGGTACCCTGACCTTCGATCCGGCCAATCCCGCCGCCACCACCGGAAAACTCATCGTCACGACCAAGTCCCTTCAGGTTCCCAACCCCATGATGAAGGAACATCTGGACGGCGAGCAGTGGATGCAGGTCGAGAAGCATCCCGAGATCACTTTTGAACTGAAGGAACTGCGCAATGTGAAGACCGAAGGTGATACCACCACGGCCGAGGCGGTGGGGACCTTCACCGTGCGCGGAACCTCCCGCGAAATTGTCGTGCCCGCCAAGGCGACCTATCTCAAGGATAAGCTGGCGGCCCGCACGAACGGTCAGATGAAAGGAGACCTGTTGGTCATTCGCTCCACCTTCCCGATCAAACGGAGCGACTTCGGCATCAATCCGGGCGCCCCGCAGGACAAAGTCGCGGATGAGATTGAACTGACGCTGAGTATCGCGGGCGCGTCACCGCAATCGTGACGGGATCCACGGCGAGGCAGGTAGGCCTTCGCGTGTGACGCGTTTCCCGTGGGGTGCGCTCCGGTTCCCCACCGGCCGGAGCGCAACCGGGTCCGGTCCTGATCGCCTACTCCTTGATCGGGCTGAACCGGAACTTCTGTCCCCCGACGCTGGCTTCCGCCATGAGACCGGAACGCGCGAGGGTGAAGACGGCCACTCCCTGGGTGTATTTGGCGTTTTTCGCCACTCCTTCACCCGCGACGACGGCACCGACCTGAGCGTTCATGGTAAACTCGGAGTCCTGGAAACTCTTCAGGGCATCAGCCGTTTCGAAAAAAATCACCTGGGAGAACGATTGGCCGCCAACTTGGGCGCCCACAGTCGCTTGGCTCATGATGACGTGTCCCAGGAGTTTTCCCTTCTCCAACACCAGGCCAGTTCCCCGGGCACCTCCGACGATGAATCCGCCCTTGGCGATCTTGGGCAGGACCGCATATCCGGCGGCGGATTCAAACAGGGGGACGATCGTGGAGTCCGCCTTTTTGAAGTTCGCCATGGTCTCGGACACTTCATCTTTCAGCTTGGCCAATTCCTCTTTGGAAAGGTCATCGGCGGACAGAACGGGCGTGAAAGCCAGGGTGGCGAGAAGGGTAAGGGTCGCGAAGCGCAGGAAATGTTTCATGGTCGAATCGGCTAAAGTTCCAGAAGGATGCATGTTCCGCTTTGTCGCGCTTGGCAAGGCGCCATTTGGGAATCACGCGACGGAGCGTGAAGATGGCGTGTCCCGCCGTAGCCGCTGAGGGCACGAGGCGCCATCTGAATCCCCCAGGGCCGACCCAGGGGAGGGTGGAAGAGCCGAGGGAGATTCCGTTCCCCGACCGCAGGGATACCGCCAGGCGCCTTGGTTGACGCCGTCCGGCTTCGCCTTCAACGCTCTGCTGATGCATTCATTGGCTGACCTCATGGCCACGTTGGAAGCCCGGCTGCCCGCCGCGTTGGACCTGTTGAGAAGAATGGTGGAGATCAACAGTTGGACGGAAAATCGGTCCGGCGTCCGGAAGGTCGGCGAAGTGACGGCAGAGGCCTTCGCGGAGCTGGGATTCTCCCCCGAGTGGGTTCCCTCCACTCATCCCTGCTGGGGCGAGCATCTGGTGCTCAGCCGGCCAGGATCGGGGCGGCCTTGCTTGGCGATGGTGTCCCACCTCGACACTGTGTTCCCGCCGGAGGAAGAGGAGCGCAACCAGTTTCGCTGGCAGCCGGAAGGGAATCGCATTTTTGGTCCGGGCACCCACGACATCAAAGGCGGTTCCGTGATGATGTGGCTGACCCTGTACGCCTTACGGGACATCTATCCCGACGTCTTTTCCGCCGTGTCGTGGAAGCTCTTTTGGAATTCGTCGGAGGAGGTGTTGTCCCCGGACTTCGGGCTCGTCTGCCGCAATCGACTGGGACCGGAAACTCTGGGAGTGCTGGTGTTCGAGGCGGAGGGCAAAGGCCCTCATGGCCGTCAATTGGTGGTGTCCCGAAAAGGACGTGGTATCTGGCGCTTGCGGGTGACCGGTCGGGGCGCCCATGCGGGGGCGAGGCTGGCCGCCGGGGCCAATGCGATCGTTCAATTGGGCCGGTTGGTCGTGCGAGCGCATGAGTTGAACGACGAATCGAGTCAGCTCTCGGTCAATGTGGGAGTCATCCGCGGGGGAACGGGATTGAACCGGGTTCCCCATGCCGCCGAGGCCGAGGGGGAATTTCGCGCTTTCTCCACCGAAGCCTTCGAACGAGGCCGGGCAGGACTGCTGGCTCTGGCGGGTCCGGGAGAGGTCCGGAGTTCGGTCGATGGATTTTGCTGTTCCGCCGAAGTGGAGGTGACCCGAGAGATGCCGTCGTGGCCGCGCAATCCTTCCACCGATGCCTTGTTCAACATCTGGGCGGCCGCGGGACGCGACTTGGGAATGCGGGTGGAACCCGAGTTCCGGGGAGGATTGAGTGATGGCAACCACCTGTGGGCGTATTTCCCCACTCTGGACGGACTCGGCCCCGCGGGAGACAACGACCATTGCTCAGAACGCAGTGCCGATGGCAGCAAATTGCCCGAGTTCGTGGAGCGCGATTCCTTTGTTCCGAAGGCGGCGTTGAATGTGACCGCGTTGGTTCGATGCATTCGTTCCGCAGGAATCGATTGATCCTCAAGGCCTCACTGGAAGCAGTTCCCCTCGGGCGAGATTCCATCCCGAAGAAAAAGCGCCCGCCCTGGCTCACACCAAGGCGGACGCTCCAACCCAGAACCAACCAGCAGCGCCATCCAGCGCCGTGCTTGGCGATAATTATTTCGCAGAACCGGTGCCAGTCTGCTGAAGAGGCGGTGAAAATTTTGCGGCGGGCTGGTTTAGGCGATCGCCGAACCGTCTCAATTCACGACGTTGATGGCGTTGGTGCGCCATCGGTCGGTCAGCGCCCACAGGTTGATCGGCCCCAATGACCGCCCGTGCTTGAGAAAACGCACGCTGCCATCGCAAAATGCGTAGTTCGACCCCCCGCCTTTGCCGCCCTGACGGCCGCGGACGGTGCTACCATGCACGCTGTGGTTCAACACCTCGATGTCGTTGCCCAAGTTGCCTTCAAGAAAGTCCATGTAGTAGTGGCCGATGTGGTAGAGCTTTTCCCCAAAAAGGATCGTCTCGCTGGGCTCATGGACGACGGTGTCCTTGATGGTCTTGCCGACGATTGCGTTGAGGTCGAACGCTGCGCCCATCTCCTGGGCGAAATAATCGTTCCACCCGTTGATGATGTAGCTGCGGGCCGCGGAATCGGCGACCAGGTTGGTGTCGTTCACTCCCGAGGCCGGGTTGTTTCCGGTCCGGCCGGTCTGCGGATCGGTGCCGATGTCGCTCGGGCAAATCAGAATCTTCACCGTGCGATAGATGGGAAGCAGTCGTTCCGGCCAACGCGGCCCGGAATTCCGTTCCGGAAACATTCCCGAGTTCTCGCCCGCATAGAGCGTCGAGGCGAGCCCGAGCTGGCGGATCTGGTTCACGCAGGCGATGCGCTGGGCGGCCGCCTTCGCGCGGCCCAGCGACGGGAGAAGCATCCCGGCCAGAATGGCGATGATCGCGATCACCACCAACAGTTCGATCAAGGTGAAAGCGCTCCGGAACGGACGCGCCGAGTGGGACGGATATTGCATGTAGGAAATATAGGAACGGAGGTGAGGCGGCCGCCCTGGCCAACGATCCGGAAGAGTTCGGTCGAATCGCTCCCGCACGGCCGGCGTCAGGTTCGCCGGCGGTGTCGTGTTATGACGAAGCAATCATGGACGTTGGTCAGTCTGGTGGCGGTTCTGGGCGCCTTATACTTGTACCAGTTCACCGACTGGGGGCGGGCGCGCCAAATTCAAATCAACGTTTCGTCGCGACCCTTCGCCCCGCGGGCGGCGCCGGATGATCCATTACCCGTCATCTTCGGACTCGACCAGGAGTGGAAGCTGACCGGATTGCGCGTCGTTCCCTTGAACGAAGTTTCGAATTCCCACCCCAAATCCTCCTGGAATCTCTCGTCCCCCAAAGGTTCCCAGCCGACCCGTGGATTTGCCTATGGTGATGACCTTCCCGGAATGCAAACGGTCGGTGGAGTGGCCGCGCAGAAGCTCGTTCCCGGCACCGCCTACCGGCTCGAAGTCGAAGCCGGACGCGCCCGCGGAATCGCTGACTTCACCCCCCAGGCGGCCGGCGGAGTCCTGCCCTGATCCCTTCTGGCCATCGGGCATTCCCTAATTAGGGGGACCCGGCTGCTTGCGATCGCCTATCGTGAAATGTGGCGATAGCGGACCCCGCATCGGAAGTGAGAAGGTAAGGATGTGACGTCCGTTCATCGACGGCGTCATCCTATATGAAAACCTCACTATTCCTCGGGGCTGCGCTTCTCTGCGCGGCCGTTGTTCCCCAACTCCACCTCCGGGCGCAGTCCCTGGAGGACCCACCGGCCGCCACCGAGTCCCGTCCCGGTGAAGCCCGGAAATTCGCCCGCTCCATCCCGTTTCGCGGCAAGGTAGCGGCGCTCGACTCCCAAAAGATGACCTTCACGCTCAGCGGACCGAAACAGCGCGTGTTTCATCTCACTCCCGACACCAAGATCGAGAAGGATGGCAAGCCGGCGGTCTTCGCCGATCTGGCCGTGGGCGATGAAGCTCGCGGACTCTATCAAGCCGAGGACGACGGCCAGTTGACCGTCATCAAGGGCAGCTTTGGACCGAAACCCGGCACGGGTGAAGCCAAGGTTTCCGCCCAGAAGGGAAAGGACGATTCCGATTCCTGAAACGACTCGGCTCACCGGGCGAAGGCGGCTGGTCCAAGCCGGCCGCCTTTTTCCCTGATCAGGATGGCTCCGTGGCTACCACGGTTCCGCCTTTCAAGCGCAACCTCCGCCGACAGCGGGCCGCCAGTTCCAGATCGTGCGTGACCAGCACCAAGGCCGTGCCGGCCGCGGCATTGAGCTGGAAGATCATCTGCGTGACCAACCGGGCGGTGTCGGCATCCAGGTTACCGGTGGGTTCATCGGCAAAGAGCAGTTTGGGTTGGTTGATGAAGGCCCGCGCCAGCGCCACCCGCTGTTGTTCGCCGCCGCTGAGTTGGGCGGGGTAATGATCCAGCCGTTCGCCCAGTCCCACCTGCTTCAACAACCCAATGCCTCGCTCGCGTGGGGCACCGTTTCCGCGCAACTCGACCGGGACCATCACATTCTCCAACGCCGTCAACGTCGGCAGCAGTTGGAAGTTTTGGAAGATGAACCCGACCTGCTCGTTCCGGATTCGGGCCCGGGCATCCTCATCCAGCGATCCCAGCGCGTGACCGGCCAGGAAGACTTCACCGGCGCTGGGAGCATCCAATCCGGCGCATAGGCCGAGGACCGTGGTCTTGCCGCTGCCGCTAGGACCGACCACCGCCAGGGTATCACCCGCGGAGAGTTCGAAGCTGACCTCCCGCAGCACGGTGAGCGGGGCCGCCGCTGATCCATAAGTCTTGGTCAGGCCGCGCGCGATCAGGATGGGTTCAGACACGCGGCCGAACGTGCGTGAGCCGTCCCTTGCGTCAAACCCTCTCTGTCATACGTCCCCCATCGGGCACATCTTGATTTGGTCCTTTGACCGAGCCCAAAGCTCCAAAGCTCCAAA
>CAYYSX010000002.1:0-5677 GCA_964474315.1 uncultured Verrucomicrobiota bacterium
TCCACGCCCAGAACTTCACCCACGCCCCCTTTGGAGTCCAGTCAAAAAGGGCGCTAAACACATACTAATTAAAGCCTGCGGAACAGCAGAAAAGAATGTCTGCGCTACATGCGCTGTGGCGCAGGCCTCCTGGCCTGCTGTACCGCAGGTTTTTAACCTGCCCGGGGCCGCTGGCAGGCGGGCAGCGTGCCAGTACCCCGCCTGGGCAGGTTAACAATGCGTCACAGGAAGCCCAGAGGTCTGCGGTGCCGCTCCCCGCAGCCTTGCCTCGCCGGCCTGCCTTTCTGAACCTCAAGCGATGGAAGTCCTGCACGCGCCCTGGCGGATCGGCTACGTTGCCATCCCCAAGAAACCCGCCGCTCCAGGCGAACCCTCGTTGTTCACCCGCCTTGGCCAGGAGTCCAAGGATGAGGCCAATTTCGTAATTGCCCGCGGACGCCACTGCTACGTCGTGCTCAATACTTACCCTTACAACGCGGGTCACTTGATGATCGTACCCTACCGTCAGGTGGCCGAACTGGAGGAGCTCACTGACGACGAAGCATTGGAACTGATGCAGTGGTCCCGCCGGTGTGTGGAAGCCCTCCGCGCGACACTGCATCCGCACGGATTCAACCTCGGCCTCAATCTGGGCAAGTGCGCCGGCGCGGGCATCGTGGAGCATCTTCATCTTCACGTCGTCCCCCGCTGGGAGGGCGACACCAACTTCATGCCCGTCCTGGGAGCAACGGCCATCCTCGCCGAGGCCCTTCAAGAGACGGCGGCGAAATTGCGCGCAGAACTGGCCCGCGTATCCTCCGCCTCCTCTGTCACGCCGTGATCACTGAAACGCTTCACTTCGACTCCGCCCGGGCCGCCCAATCCCTCTACGGGCAGGATGATCGCAACTTGCGCGCGCTGGAAACCGAACTCGGTGTGAAAGCCACCTCGCGTGACGGTTGGATCAAGCTCGAAGGGGAGGCCGGCGCCGTCGAACGGGCGCGGCGCCTGTTCCTCGCCCTGCAGAAGTCCCACCAAGAAGCCGGAGCCCCCCGGCCGCGCGAGTTCTCGTATGCCCTGAACCTGGTCAAGAACGAAGGGGCCGAGGCCTTGGAGCAGCTCTTCTCCCACCGCGTTCAGACCTCCTCGAAGAAGGCACCCGTCACCCCGAAAACCGTCGGCCAGCAAAACTACGTCAACGCCATCCGCGACCACGACCTGACCTTTGGCGTAGGTCCCGCCGGCACCGGTAAAACTTATCTCGCCATGGCGATGGCGGTGGCGGCGTTGCGCGACGGCAAGGTCAGCCGCATCATCCTGACCCGCCCCGCGGTCGAAGCCGGTGAAGCGCTGGGATTCCTTCCCGGCGACCTTTATCAAAAGCTCGATCCCTACCTGCGTCCGCTCTACGACGCCCTCCATGACATGCTTCCTGCCGATGAGATCCAGAAGCACATGGAACGTGGCGTTATCGAGATCGCGCCGCTGGCGTACATGCGCGGCCGTACCCTGAACCAGTCCTTCATCGTGCTGGACGAAGCACAAAACACCACCACTGAACAAATGCTCATGTTCCTGACCCGCCTCGGTTTCGGTTCCAAGGTGGTGGTGACC
This sequence comes from uncultured Verrucomicrobiota bacterium, assembly GCA_964474315.1. GTDB lineage: Bacteria > Verrucomicrobiota > Verrucomicrobiia > Limisphaerales > UBA9464 > UBA9464. Next base: position 1,594 of record CAYYSX010000002.1, read on the forward strand.
GGCGACCCGACCCAAATCGATCTTCCCCCCAACAAACGCTCCGGGTTGATCGAAGCCGAGCAGGCCCTGGCCCGGGTCGAAGGCATCGGTATCGTCCAGTTTGAGAAGCGCGATGTCGTGCGTCATCCGCTGGTACAACGGATTGTGAAGGCCTACGAGGACCACCGGCAGCCGGCCAGGAATCCCTGACCGCTTCGACTCCATGCGGTGAAGCGGGTGAAGCCCCGGTCCTCACCCCTTGGCCTCTCCTTTTTCTCTCAGGGGAACCGCTTTTTGAGCTTGGGAGTCGCCTCGTTCAGAGCCAGTCTCCCTCAGGTTGAAACCCAACCATCTCTGTGACCTCCGGGAATGCCATTCAGCTCGCCACCCAGCTCGCCCTGTTTCTGGACAACAAGCCCGGCACCCTGGCGCGGGTCTGCCAAGCCCTGGCGGAGGCGAAGATTAACATTCTCGCCTTCTCCATGAGCGACACCGTGGACCACACGGTCCTGCGGATGGTGGTCAGTGATCCCCGCCACGCCTTGGCCGTTTTTGAGGAACGCGGCGCCTTGGCCATCGAAAATGAGGTCATTCTATTCTCCGGCGACAATCGACCGGGCTCCCTTGCCCGAATCGCCATTCAACTGTCGGACGGCGGAGTGAACATTGAGTACGCCTACAGCGCGACCAATCCGCAGGCTCGGCACGGACTGCTGGTGATGCGGGTATCTAACTACAAGAAGGCGATGAAACTGCTGAATTCCGGCACGGACTGACCCACCGCCGGTGGCCTCAGTTGCTCTCGGGTCTTTCCTCACCCACAGGTCACCCCCCTCCGATCGGCGCGCTCATCCGGCCGGTTTCCCACTAATTGGACTTGGTCAATCTGAGGAACAACTCCGACCGTGAGAAAGGGGCGGACGGCAGAAAACTTCCCGACAAACAGTTGCGCCATTCGTTGATTAACGCTAAGGGTAGGCTTGTCCGAGGCCGGACAACCCTGCGAGTTGAGTGATTCAGGGTTGCTTCCCCAAGTTCGAAATTCTTGCGGCTGTGTGATAATTCCGCCGCTTTCCTGGGTTCAGGCGTTTCCGGACACATCATTGTTGATTGTATGAGCAACTCGAGCGTGCAACCCGCAGCACCGGCTCCTCAGGGCGCCGATTGGTCTCCGGGAAATGGTGCCACCGCGCCCCAATCGCCCCCACCGCGTCCGTCCGGAGGGCCGCCCAAGCCGGCACCCAACGCACCGGGCCGCCCGATAACGGCCGTTCCCGGTTTTCAAGCCCGCCCCCCCCAAGGAGCCCCCGCCCAACCCCAACGGTCGCCGAATCCGCATCAGGGCGGACACCGCCCTCAGAACCAAGGACATCGGAATTCCGGGAACCCACAACGGCCGGTCGGCCCGCAACTAGGACCCGATGGCCAGCCCGTGATCCATGAGGGATTCCTGGAAGTCTCCGAAAAGGGCTTCGGCTTTCTCCGCTCCGCCAAGGGGCACTACGCCCCCAAACCCACCGATGTCTTCCTGACGCCGGACTCCATCAAGCGCCTGGGCCTCCGGGAAGGCTGCCTGATTGAGTGCACCGTCAATCCGCCGCACAAGGGCAACAGCCCACAGTTGCGGGAGGTCCTCAAAGTCAACGGCAGGAGCTATCAGGACTTCATTCATGCCATCCGCTTCGAAAACCTCACGACCATCGATCCCATCGAGAAATTCCGCCTCGAGACCTCCCCGGATCTGCTGGAACAGAGGATCATCGATCTGGTGACGCCCATCGGTAAAGGCACCCGCGGCCTGATCGTGGCCCCGCCCCGAACCGGCAAGACCACCGTGCTGAAGCAGATTTGCAATGCGATCACCACCAATCATCCCGAGGTATGTGTCGTGGTGCTGCTGATCGACGAGCGGCCTGAGGAAGTCACCGACTTTCAGCGGAGCGTGAAAGCCGAAGTGGTCGCCTCCAGCAATGACCAGGATTTGGAAACTCACGTTCGGCTAAGCCGTTTTATCATCGAGCGATGCAAACGTATGGTCGAGGCCGGCAAGGACGTCTTCGTGCTCCTGGATTCCATCACCCGTGTCGCCCGCGCCTACAACTCGGTCCATGGCGGTTCCGGCCGCACCATGACCGGCGGCGTGGATGCCCGGGCGCTCGAAATCCCCCGCAAGATGTTCGCGGCCGCCCGCAAAATTGAAGAAGGCGGTTCCCTCACCATCCTGGCCACCGCGCTCATCGACACCGGAAGCAGGATGGATGAACTGATCTTCCAGGAGTTCAAGGGGACCGGCAATATGGAGCTGATCTTGGATCGGAAACTCAGCGAACGGCGGCTGTTCCCGGCGATCGACATTCCCAAATCGGGCACGCGCAAGGAAGAGAAGCTCTTTCCTGCGCACCAACTCGAGGCCATCCGCAAGCTGCGCCGGATGCTGACCGACCTGCAACCGGTCGAGGCCATGGAAACGCTCCTGGCCGCCTTGAAGAAGCACAAGACCAACGAAGAGCTCTTGGTCAAACTGTCCTGACGGCGGGAGCTATTCCCAAATTCTGAGGCCTGGTTTCCACTCCGGAAACCGGGCCTTTTCGTTAAGGGGAAGTCCCTCTCCGTTCGCCAGCACCAGCGGCGAGGCACCTCAGAGATTTTGGGAATGGAGTCTTGCTTGGTCGGACCTGATTCCTATCTTCTCCCGTCCTTACCGCGGGGTGGAGCAGCCCGGTAGCTCGTCAGGCTCATAACCTGAAGGTCCTAGGTTCAAATCCTAGCCCCGCAACCAACGGCCCCGTCCGCAATCCAGCGGGCGGGGCCGGCCCATTTTCCCATCGGTTTTGCGGTCCACCAGCTCGTCGGCGCTCGCCTCATTTCGGCTGACCCGTCCGATCCGCGGGCCGGCAACCGAAGCCAACCGCCCCGTGTTCCCGGTTGACCTCGAATCCGGCCTCGGTAGGTTTCGTCCATCACCGAGTCATTTAACGCCAAATACCATGTCCTCTGAACTTCCGCCTCTTCCCTCATCCCGCCGTTTGTTCCTCAAACGCACCACTGGTGCGGTCGCACTCGCCGGGGCTGCCAAATCACTCGTCACCCCCATCTACGGCCAAAACCAGGCCCCCTCGGCCAACGTCAATGGAGCCAACGAGAAAATCGTCTGCGGCTACATCGGCGTGGGGGGGCAGGGTGCCGGAGCCCACGTGGGCCAGGACGTCGCCCACTACAAGGAAAACAACACTGCCTTCGCTGCCGTTTGCGACGTTTCCGCCACCCGGATCAACGCCGCGAAGAAACAGATCGCCGACGGCGGAGGCGGCGACGACGTCAAGGGATACGAGGACTACCGCAAGCTCCTCGAAGACCGGGATATCGATGTCATCTTCTGTGCCACGGTCGATCATTGGCATACCCCGATTTCCTGTGATGCCATGGAGGCGGGCAAGCATGTCTATGTCGAGAAGCCGATGACACGCTATCTGGATGAGGCCTTCCGCATTCAGGATACGGCGAAGAAGACCGGAAAACTGCTCCAGGTCGGCTCCCAAGGTTGCTCCGATCAGAAGTGGCACAAGGCCGCGGAATGGATCCAAGCCGGCAAAATTGGCCCCATTGTGATGTGCCAGGGCAGCTATATGCGGAACAATCCTTGGGGCGAGTGGAATTACACCATCCAGTCCTGGGCCAAACCGGATGACATCAACTGGGCCATGTGGATGGGCCCGCAGATCAAACGCAACGTCGCGTTCAATGCCGACCACTACTTCCGTTGGCGGAAGTATTATCCCTATTGTTCCGGCCTCCTCGGTGACCTCTTTCCCCACAAATTGCACCCCTACATGCTGGCCACTGGGAATCCGGAGTTCCCCGTTCGCGTTTCCGCGGTCGGTAGCCGGGCGTTCAAGACGGACCTGAGGCAGGAGGGCCGGAAGCCCGAACAGGCCACTGACTATGTCCGGGACGTGCCGGAAATCATCCAGTTGATCGCGGAGTTTCCCAGTGGCTACGTCATGCACATCGTCTCCAGCACGGTGAACGAACAGGGTACGCAGGAATTGATCCGCGGCCACAAGGCCTCCCTCACCATGGCCGGCAACAAGGTCGAACTGAAGCC
>CAYYSX010000002.1:5777-75536 GCA_964474315.1 uncultured Verrucomicrobiota bacterium
CGGATCAATCGACACAGCGCGGAATCCGCAGTTCGGATCACCCCCGAGACGTTCCTATTGTTGCAGCGCGCGCGGGAACTATCGCAGTTGACCGACGGGGCCTTTGATCCCACAGCGGGTTCCCTGATCGAGGCCTGGGGATTCAGCGGTGGAACCGGACAAACCCCGGACCCGTTCCGCCTGGAGCAAGCCCGTAGCTGCGTTGGATGGCACCAAATCGAACTGAACGATCAGGAGTTCACCGTTCGGTTCCTTCGGCCGGGCCTGTCCCTTGATCTGGGGGCCATCGGCAAAGGTTATGGACTGGACCGGGCCGCCACTTTGATTCGGGAAGCGGGGGTGACGTCTGCCTTGCTGCATGGCGGCACCAGCACGGTGGTGGCGATTGGATCACCACCGGATCAGGCCGGCTGGAAGGTGGCGCTGCCGCCTGCTCCAGGATCGGAGGTCAACCCGCCTGGGATTCCCAGCGACGTTCTCCTGTGCGACGAGGCGTTCTCCGTTTCCGCGCCTTGGGGAAAGTCATTTGTCGATGAATCGGGATGCCAGCAAGGTCACGTTCTAGATCCGCGGACGGGGCAGCCCACCGCCACAACCGGACTCGCCGCCGTGGTGGCTCCCGCCGGAGCCGATTCGGACGCGCTTTCGACCGCATTGCTGGTAGGAGGGGCGGGGGTGGCGCAGCGAATTCAGGAACGACCGGGAATACGAATGTGGTGGGACACGTAATGCATCCGCTTCACGGAGCAGGGTGCGGCCTGCGCCAGAGGCAATTCCACTCCCCCCTCGCTCCGCAGCGATTGATCCCGAAGCCCGGCGGGACCGGGCCGGCTCGGAAGCCGGCCCTCCCAGCCGTCACGAAGGATCGCTCAGACCGGCCAACTCCCCGGTGCTGTCCGCCCATTGTTCCGACTGGACCCCCATCCGCTTCAACAAGGCGACATGCAGGTTGGCCATTGGATGATCCTTCTCGAACACCAGATGCCGGCCCGGGTTTAATGATCCCCCGCCGCGCCCAGCCAGAACCAGCGGGAGATTGCGCGGGCTGTGCGCGTTGCCATCGCTCATCCCAGCGCCGAACAAGACCATCGAATTGTCGAGTACTGATCGGTCGCCCTCGCGGTAGCCCCGCAGCTTCTCAAGGAAGTAGGCGTATTGCGCCACATGCCATTCGTTGATCCGCCGGTAACGCGCCTTCTTGTCATCCTTGTTTTCGTGATGGCTGTTCTCGTGATGCGAACCGAGCCCCGCCTCCAGGAAGGAGAAGTTCCGGCCGCTTACCGAATTCCCGAACATGAAGGTGCTGACTCGCGTGGAATCGGTCCAAAACGCCAAGGCCATGATATCGAGCATCAGCCGAACCTGTTCGGTGTGGTTGTCGCCGCGCTCGCTGACCCGGGCCGGATCCTGATACAAGTCCACCGACCGGCCCAGACGTTCCACTTCCGCCTGGACGAGCGGGTCTTCCATGTTCTCGGCTGCCTTGCGCTTCCGGTCGAACTCAATCCGGCGTTCCACGGCGCGAACGCTGTCGAAGTACTCGTTGAGTTTCTGTTGGTCGGCGTGACCCAGCTTCCGTTGCAAACGCCGGGCATCTTCCGACACCAAGTCCAGCACACTCTGGTCATCGCCAAAACCTCCCGTCCGGCTCGCGGCGTTGGACCGGAACAACCGGTCAAAGGCGAGCTTGGGGTTGATCTCCTTGGCCAGCGGAGTGGTCGGGGTGCTGTAGGCGATGTGCGCCCCGTAGAGGCGCGTGAATCCCACGTTGATATCCACGCCGGTCGATACCGGTTCGATCCCCAGCTCCAATGACGGCAACGGAGTGAAGTTGCCGATCTTTCGCGCCATGGCCTGGTCCATGGAAATGTTGCCGGCACACAGATCACTCCCAGTGGTGCGGGTAATGGTCGTGCCGGTCAGCCAGGCGCCGGTCTTGACGTAATGTCCATCACCAGTGTTCGCCGCCCGGTGCCACAGATTGGTGAGCACGAGCAGATCCTCTTTGAAGTCGGCGAGCGGCGACAGCGTGGGCGACAACTCGAAGTCCCGGCCCTCGCCCTTGGGCGTCCATTGGTCCATCAGGGCTCCGTTGGCCATGTACAAGGCGGCAAAGCGCATGGGCGCCGGACTTGGTGTGAGGACGCCGGCCGTCGTAGTCCCCGCGGCCAGTTGGAGCGGGCGCATCGCCTCCAGCCAAGGCAATGCCATCGAAACTCCCAGACCTTTGAGCAGGGTGCGGCGGGAAAGACGGTTCGGTTCCATGATGCTGGGGACAGAGTTTACTGGGACGAAAGAAATCGCAACAACCCGTGTCAGACGAGACCGGATTCAGCCCATTCAAGCCAAGTCAGCCGTCTCCTATTCCGGCAGGTTGTCCAATGCCAACTGCACCTGTTTCTCCCTGGCCTGCCAGTCGAGCAGGCGCTGGCGGTGCTCCTCCAGGACCTTGGCCGGGACCTTTTCGGTGAAGGCAGAATTGGCCAGCTTGGACTCCACCTTGGCGATCTCGGCCCGTATTTTTTCCCGCTCCTTACCCAATCGGGTTCGCTCCGCCGCGACATCCACCACGCCTTCCAGCGGCAGAAACAGTTCGCCCAATGCGTTCGAAGCCATTGGAGTCCCCTTCGCCGCAACAAAGGACGGATCCACCGTGAGGGTCTCCGCATTGAGGAGCAGCCGAAGCACTTCTGTTTCGGCCGGGGCCAACGCACCGGCGGGACGGAGAATAAACTTCACCTTCTTCGCCGGATCCACCTTGCAGTCGCGACGCAGACCGCGTCCGAGCGTCACGAGGTCATATTTCGCCTGCGCTAAGCGGTCCGCTGCGTCGTCGAGTCCAAAGTACTCCTTTTCCTCGTCGCTGAATGGTTTAGGCCACGGAGCCAACATGAGGGTCCGTCCGCCTTGGTTCTCCGGCATGTCTCGATTGAACCCCAGCCCATGCCACAGTTCTTCGCTAATGAACGGGAGGAACGGATGAAAGAGCCGAAGCAGATGTCCGAGCACGAAGTCGATGACCGCGAGTGTGTTCTGTGCGAGCGCCTCGGCATCCGCGCTCCGTGTTCCGGGTTCCGGTTTCGCCAGCGATGCCTTCGAGGCCTCGACGTACCAGTCGCAATACTCGCTCCAGAAGAACCGGTAGAGCGTGGCGGTCGCATCGCTGAACTTGTAATCGGCGAAGGCTTGCGTGACTTCGCGGATCGCCTGGTCCAGTCGCAGGAGAATCCATTTGTCGTCGCTGGTGAGCAGCACGGGGTTGATCTCCGCCTGGATCTGGAGCGCCTTCTCTTCGGAAGCCGCCGCAGGCTGGATGCCCGCGGGGCCAGACAGGCTGGATGCCGGCCCTCCTTGCAGTTGGCGGAAGCGGCAGGCGTTCCATAGCTTGTTGCAAAAATTCCGGCCCAGCTCGACCGCCTGTTCGTCGAACAGCACATCTTGTCCCAACGGCGCCGCCCGCATGACACCAAACCGTAGCGCGTCGGCGCCGTATTTCGCGATCAGATCGAGCGGGTCGGGCGAGTTACCCAGCGACTTCGACATCTTCCGGCCCTGCTTGTCGCGGATGATGCCGGTGAAATAGACATTCCGGAAGGGCATCTCGCCCATCCATTCATAGCCCGCCATGATCATGCGGGCGACCCAGAAGAAAATGATGTCCGGGCCGGTGACCAGATCGGTCGTGGGATAGAAGGCCTTCAGCGTGGGATTCGCTGCATCGGTCTTCGAGTCACCCGTCCAGCCCATCGTGGCGAAGGGCCACAGCCAAGAGCTGAACCAGGTGTCGAGGACGTCGGGGTCTTGGGTGAAGCCAAGTTGCTCGAGTGCGGCCGATTCCTGATCAAAATAGGTCGCTGCCCAGACGGTCGGTGGACCAACAATCTTCTCAGCGTGAAAATGGGTCCAACAGCCCTCCTTACCCGAGACGCAAGGTTGAACTGCCTCGTGAAGAACAGCGTCACGAACGACTTGAGGCATCTCCGACTCGTTCGCATAGCTTTTTGTCCACACCGGAATCCGATGTCCCCACCACAACTGTCGGCTAATACACCAATCCTGGAGGCCATTCATCCAGTGGTCGTACACCTTGGCCCAGCGATCCGGAAAAAAGCGCAGCGTTTCTCCGGAGAGCGCGCCCGCCCCGGGCGCAGTCGAAGGCGCCTCGCCTTCGACACTGCGGCGGCGCGATTCCTCCGAGCGGTGGTTCGTATCGACACGCCCGCTGCCGACCGGGAGCGAAGCTTCCTTCTCCCTTAGTTGATCCACGCAACTCCGGGCCGCCTCCACGCTTGGATACTTCAGAAACCATTGCTCGCTGAGGCGCGGTTCAATCGGTACATCGGCGCGCTCACTGAAACCAACGTTGTTGACATACGGCTCGGCTTTCTCCAATGCGCCTGCCGCCTCCAGGATCTCCGCCGCCTTCTTACGCGCCGCGAAACGATCCAGTCCGACCAGATCCGTACCAGCTTCGGCTGTCAACTTAGCGTCGGGCGTAAGCACATCGATCACCGGCAGCCCATGCCGCAACCCAATTTCATAGTCGGCCTTGTCGTGCGCCGGCGTCACCTTCAGGACGCCGGTGCCGAACTCGAAATCGACATGATCGTCGGCGATAATCGGAATCCGCCGCTGCTCCCTCGGCACGTCGAGTGGCAACGCTCGGTACACGTGCTTTCCAACGAGGTGTTGGTAACGCGGATCCTTCGGGTTCACCGCCACCGCGGTATCCGCCGGGATGGTCTCCGGTCGGGTCGTAGCAATGGTGAGGAACGTTCCCGGCTCCTCCACCACTTCAACCCGGAAGTGATACATGAGGCCCTTTTGCTCCTTCATGATCACTTCCTCGTCTGATAGCGCCGTCAGCGACGCCGGACACCAGTTCACCATCCGCTTGCCGCGATAGATGAGACCCTTTCGATACAAGTCCACGAACACCCGCTGCACGCAGCGGGAATACTCGGAATCCATCGTGAACCGGGTGCGCGACCAGTCGCAGGAAGCCCCGAGGGCACGGAGTTGCTGCAAGATGATGCCACCGTACTTCTCCTTCCATTCCCAGATCTTGGCCACCAGCGCCTCACGGCCCAAATCGTCCCGATGCCGGATCTGCCCGGCTTTTTTCAGCGTTTTCTCCACCACGTTCTGGGTGGCGATTCCGGCATGGTCGGTGCCCGGCAGCCACAGGACTTCCTTCCCGTCCATGCGCGCCTTGCGGGCCAGGATGTCTTGGATGGTGTTGTTAAGAACATGGCCGAGGGTCAGGACGCCGGTAACGTTAGGCGGGGGAATAACGATAGAGTACGCGGGTCGGGTAGCGGAAACGCGCGCTGGATCGGCAGTAAAGCAACCCTGGTCCAGCCAGAACTGGTACCACTTTTCCTCCACCGCCTTCGGTTCGTAAGTCTTTGGAATCTCAGTCATGTCGATATTTAGGATCCTCTGGACGGCGCGATGGCGGTCTGGAAGACAAAACAGCGTCTAGGGCAGGTCCATAAGGTCCTGCTAGAGGTGCGGAGCCTCTCACCCAGACGAGCCGCCAAACTAGCCAGCATCCGCCGACCGGGTCAAACTTCGGGTCGGAGTGGTCCAGGTTGTGGGCGCCTCTTGAATGGGTCCTTCCAGCAGGGGACGGGAGCGCGGGCGGCTCGCCCGCACGACAGGGAAAGTTCCAAAATCCAAGCTCCAAGCTCCAAGCTCCAAGCTCTCGGTTCCCACCTGAACCGCCATCGAAGCTGGGCGTTGGGGCCAGGGCATCTGTCGCGCCGCGTCCCACTCGGGCGGCACCGCGGACTTGGGAAGTCGGGGGGAGCCTTGGAGCTTGGGCTCGACCCGCCGTTGAAGGAGCAAATCAAGATGCATCTCCCAGGTTCTCTTGGAGCGGGCCGACCGCGGAAGTGGAGACGAGAACCGAACCCGTCCTGATTGGAACCTCCTTGGAACTTGGAACTTGGGATTTGGAACTTCGCCCCTTGGGCGTTCTCCTCACCCCAACACTCCGGGAATCACTTGCGCACTTCCCGCCACTCCCGTCAGCCGTTCCTGCCTCCCGCTGACTTCGAAGAACAGGTCGTCGTTCTTCAAGCCCAGCGCCGCGAGAATCGTCGCGTGCAGATCCCGGAACTGCACCGGCTGCTCCGTGGCCATCAACCCGATGTCGTCCGTCGCCCCGATCCGCTGGCCGGGCTTCACCCCGCCACCGGCCAGGAACAGGGTGAACCCGGCCGCGTTGTGCTGACGACCGTGGTTGTCCTGCATCATCGGTGTACGTCCGAACTCGCTGCCGCAAATCACCAACGTCTCCTCCAGCAAGCCGCGCTGCTTCAGATCCGCCAGCAGCGCTGCAATCGGCTGGTCGGTCCAACGGGCGCGGGGAACATGGTTCTTCGTCAGTTCGGCATGCGCATCCCAGCCATCTTTGTCCGGCATGTCATAGACCTGCACGAACCGCACGCCCCGTTCCACCAGGCGACGCGCCAGGAGGCATTTGCGTCCAAAACTCTGGGTTCGCTTCTCGGGATGCTCCAGCCCATAGCTCCGGCGCAGACCCGGCGGTTCCCGCTCGACATCCCCCACCTCCAGGGCCGCCGATTGCATGCGATACGCCAGTTCGTAGCTGGCGATCCGCGCCTCCAGCTCGGTGAAACCCGGTCGGGCAGCGCGATGCCGGAGATTGAGTTCGCGGATGAGATCCAGCGAGGCGCGTTGGCCGGCGGCAAATTCGTCGGGCGGCAGGAGGTCCAGTACCGGTACTCCGGAATCGCGCAGACGGGTCGGCTGAAAGGCCGCGGGAAGGAATCCGTTGGTATAATTGGCGGCGCCTCCGAGTGGGCCCGCGTCGAACAGCATCACGTAGCCAGGCAAATCCTGGTTCTCCGTGCCCAATCCGTAGGTCACCCACGATCCCAGACTGGCCTTGCCGGAACGGATGTCTCCGGTGTGGAGTTGATAGCTGGCCGGGGCGTGGTTGTTGGAATCGGCCTGCAAGGAATGGATGAAGCACAGATCATCCACCTGCCGTGCCAGGTGCGGAAACAGCTCACTGACCCACATCCCGGACTGTCCTTGTTGCGAAAACCGGAACGGACTGGCCATCAGCTCATCCTTGCAGCCGTGGAATACATTCGCGAACCGCGTCGCCTCGACCGCCTTGCGGAGGGAGTCAGGCACCGGCTTCCCATCGAGCTTCTGCAGCAGCGGTTTGTAGTCGAACGTGTCCACCGGCGAAGGACCGCCGACGAGGAACAGGAAGATCACGGACTTCGCCCGCGGGATGAACTTGGGTGGTCGCGCGGCAAACGGATTCAGCGGATCCAGTATCACCGCCGGCGCGGCCGCCCGGGCCTGAAGCAGCGGCAGCGCTCCCAACGCCAGCGTCCCGAACCCCGCTCCCATCCGGCCGAGAAAATCCCGGCGGGTGCAGGAACAGGGGGTGACGAACATGGAAAAAACCTACCTGGTCGTCGGTTTCTTGCGAGGCGGAACTGCTGCATTGCTCCTTTCGCGGGCGCCTCTTTAGTTGGTGTTAAAGCCGCGGACCGAGCCGAGCTGCCCATCCCCTTCTGCAAGTTCCAAAATCCAAGATGCACCCTCCTTTCGATGCAATACAGAACGGAAACCCTTGCCAGTCGCGTCCAGTGATTTTCACGATGGCTTGATGCGCCGCGAACCAACCATCGGCTTCAACGCAAGCCTGCACCGGATCCGGCAGAAAGGCCGGCCATGTCGAAAAGGAGATCGGGGGCCTCATGCCGCATGACATTACTCTGATCTCCACCATCGCGGTCGGGTTCGTTCTGGCATTCGTGCTCGGCTTCATTGCCAGCCGGTTGGGACTGCCGCCGTTGGTGGGGTACCTGCTCGCTGGCGTCGCCATTGGACCGCATACTCCTGGATTCGCTGGCGACCTCGCCCTCGCCGGGCAACTGGCCGAAATTGGGGTCATGCTGCTCATGTTTGGCGTCGGCCTGCATTTCTCCATCGACGACCTCCTGGCGGTGCGCCGGGTGGCCATTCCCGGCGCGGTGGGGCAGATCCTAGTCGCCACCGCCATCACGGTCTTGATGACGACGGTCTGGGGCTGGAGTCTTGGGGCGGGCATCGTCCTGGGACTCAGTCTCTCGGTCGCCAGCACGGTGGTCCTACTCAAGGCTCTGGAAGAACGGAATGCGGTGGCCACTCCCAACGGCCGGATTGCGGTGGGTTGGCTCATCGTGGAGGACCTGGCCATGGTGTTGGCCCTCGTCTTGTTGCCGGCCTTGGCGCGAACCCTGGGCGGACAGCCGGAAACCGTGCCGCACGTCCCCGGTGCCGCGGGAGAAAGTCTGGCGCTCAACCTCGCGTTGACCCTGTTCAAGGTTACTTCCTTCGTGGCGATGGTCCTGGTTTTTGGACCCCGGCTGTTGCCCTGGTTGTTGCGGCAGGTAGCCCGAACTGGATCCCGGGAGTTATTCACTCTCTGTGTGCTGGCGTTGGCCCTCGGCATTGCCTTCGGCTCGGCCAAGCTCTTCGGCGTCTCCTACGCTCTCGGCGCTTTCTTCGCCGGCGTCGTTCTCAGTGAATCCGACCTCAGCCACAAAACCGCCGCCAATGTATTGCCGCTGCAGGACGCCTTCGCCGTGTTGTTCTTCGTGTCGGTCGGCATGCTGTTCGATCCCTCGATCCTGGTCCGCGAACCCCTCAAAGTGGCCGCCGTCCTGGGACTCATCCTGATCGGCAAATCCATCGCGGCGCTCGGTATCGTCCTGGTGCTGGGCTATCCGCTGACTACCGCCCTCACGGTCGCGGCCGCCCTCGCTCAAATCGGTGAGTTCTCCTTCATTCTGGCCGGACTGGGAGTCGAGTACCAGTTGATGCCCAAAGAAGGCCTCAGTCTCGTCCTCGCCGGCGCCTTGTTGTCCATCACGCTCAACCCCTTGCACTTTGCCTTGACCGAACGGGCGATCGAAGCCATCCGCGAAAAGGCCGCTTGGCGGGACCGTTTCGAGACGCCCCGGGTCGGCCAATTGGAGCGTCTGAAACGGGATCTCGAAACGGTGCGGAAGCGGGTCGAAACGCGTGCGGCCGAGCACAAAACCTTCAGCCCGAGCGAGCTGGCCCAACGATTCCCCCTCTTCGCCGGCCTCACCGAAGACCAACGGGAAACCCTGGCGCTGCACTTCGAGAGCCGCTCCGCCCAACCCGGCGAACGCATCATCCGGGTCGGAGAACCCGCGGACTTGATCTACTTCATCTCGGCCGGGGAGGTCGAGGTGAAGGTGGCCCGTCATCGCATCAAACTTCGGCCCGGCGATTTCTTCGGGGAGATGGCGCTGCTCGGAGCCCAGGCCCGGACCGCCGACGTCACCGCACTCGACTTCTGCCGTTTCCTCACGCTCAACCGCCGCGATTTCCGCGATTTCCTGCGCCGTTATCCGCAGATCCGCGGGCAAATCGCCGCCGAGGCCGCCAACCGGGGTGAGATGAACCGGCAATTCATGGAGGAAGACGATCCCGAGCCGGAGCCGCCGACCGCGAAATGAAATTCCGGACAAACTGGGCTGGTTTTTTGGTGCGTTGAATGTTATTTTGGTATTCTTGTGGTCGCACGCCGGAGCCGGTGGCGGACCTCTGTCGGATGTCCCCGGAACTCCAGCGCTGGCCCAAGTTTTCCGCACCCATGTCTGAAACTTCCGTCCTTTCCTCCAGCACCGGATGGATCCGGCGTTCGCTCATCTCTCTCATTCACTGGTTTGACTCCGATTATCGGAGCCAGGAACTCGCTGCGCTCAAAGACAAGCCCGACCGCGTGGAATGGGTGCGCGCCATCCCATTCGTCATCCTGCATTTGGGCTGTTTCGGCGTGATCTGGGCCGGTTGGAGCTGGTTCGCGGTGGGGGCGGCCGTATTCCTCTATTTTGCCCGGATGTTCGCCGTCACCGGATTCTATCACCGATACTTTTCGCACCGGACCTTCTCCACCTCTCGCGCCTGGCAGTTCGTTCTGGCGCTCTGGGGGGCGGCCTGTGTCCAGCGCGGGGCGTTATGGTGGGCCTACACCCACCGGCACCACCATCAGCATTCGGACGAAGAGGACGACAAACATTCCCCGCGGCAGCATGGGTTTCTCTGGTCGCACATCGGCTGGATCACCAGCGCCAAGAACTTCCCCACAGACTACAGCCGGGTGAAGGATCTGGCCAAATATCCGGAACTGGTGTTCCTGAACCGCTTCGACGCTCTGGTCCCGTTCCTCTACGCGGTGTTCCTTTTCGGGTTGGGCAAACTGCTGGAGGTGTTTGCCCCCGGTTTGGGAACCAATGGCTGGCAGATGCTGGTGTGGGGCTTCTTCATCAGCACCACCGCGCTGTTCCATGGAACCTCCTGCATCAACTCCATGGCCCACGTCTGGGGACGCCGCCGATACCGCACCGGCGATGACAGCCGCAACAGCTTCATCCTGGCGCTGATTACCCTCGGCGAAGGCTGGCACAACAACCACCACCAGCACATGGGCTGTGTCCGCCAGGGCTTCTATTGGTGGGAGCTCGACATCACCTACTATCTGCTGAAAGTGATGTCCTGGACCGGCCTGATCTGGGATCTGCGTCCCGTCCCCGTCGCCGCCTACCGGCCGGAGAATCATATCCAACGGCGTCGCTAGTTATTTGCGCACCATAGCACCAGGGCCATCCCCGCCGAATTCCTGGGCCACGTCGCGCGCCGACTGCTGCTGACAGGGCATCGGCGGTCACTCACGTTCCGGGCGGAATCTCCAGACGTTCCAGGCGCGTCTTGAAGTTCGAGTTTCGTTGGTCTTCTGCCCAGATCTACCAGGGCCTTGTCATCGCGCCGTCCGCTGCCCCGCGGCGTCGTTCCCAGCCACCGCAAGAGGTTGACGCGGAACTCGATCCAACCACTGACCCTCCGGACGGCGGGTGGTTTGCTGGTGGCCGGCGTTCTCCGCTTCACGGAGCACCGGCTCGGCCGTTACCGCCCGTGGCGGGGGCGCCAGTCCCGCCGCCTTGACCACCAGCAAATCCCTCGCCAGGAACCCTTCGATTTTCCGACAGGCTCTTAGTCGTTGACACGGAAGAACTGGAGATCGTCCTCCAACGGTAGCGTGACCGTGGTCTCACTGGTGGTGGTGGTGTCAGCCCAGGACCCGGCGCTAAGCGAGGGGCGCTTCTGCACGGTGTAGGGCGGAGTGCCGCCGGTCCAGGTCAGCCGCAACTCGCCGTCCACCAACGCGGACTGCACCGCGATGGGCTGATCCGTCGCCGGATACACGACCGGCGTGAACGCGCCGCTGGGATTTAGCAGGCCGCCGTTGCCGATGGCGGTCCAGTCCACCGCCCAGTTCCCGACGCTGGTAAAGGCGCCGTAGTAGGCGGCCGGCACATAGAAGCCGTCATTCGGAGCCGACCCAGGCGCGGTGTTGGCCGGGCTGTCCGGTTGCGGACGCGGGTCCAACACCAGGTCGTCCGTCCAACTAATGCCGCGGAGTTCAGGGTCCACCTCCGTCTGGTTGCCATTGGCAGGGGCGAAGAGGGAATCGGGAGTGAAGGTGGAAACGGAGAAGTTCCACCACAGGTTGTTCTGCACGGTGGGATTGGCTCCGGTCGAAAACTCCCCGCCGGTCACCGGCTGCCCGTTGAAGTCGGTGAAGATCCCGTTGAGCACCTTCACCTGCGTGTACGCCCGGAAGGTGAACGCATTGTTCCCCGAGCCGGCTCCTTCCCGTGCTCCCGCCCCAATCAAGGTCGCGTTGTACACTTCCCAGTTGGACACCGGCACCCCCGTGCCCGTGATCCGGTCCTGCGGTTCCCCGTTGATTTCCATCCCCTTTTCCACGCTGTCGGTCGGCTGGATCCCAAACCAGAACTGGTTCTTCCCGCTGTACCCCTGGTCCGCGTCAAAGGACTCGTCCTGGTTGAACGCACTCACCAGATACCGCGTGTTCACCGAACCCCCGAAAAACTCAAACCCATCGTCTGAGTTGGCGTACACTTCGATGTACTCCACGGTGGTACCCCGGCCCACCCCGCACAGCGACAGACCGTTCACCTCTTTGTTCGACTCCAAGAGTTTGCCTCCGTGGCGGATCGACAGGTAGCGCATCACCCCAGAGTCATCCTCGTCGTCGGCTCCGCCATAACGGTTCACAAACTGGCCGCTGGTCGGATCCTGAGTGTCAGGCAAGCCCTCATAGACGTCGTATTTGGGGCTGGCGGCATCGCCGGCGGCGCTCACCGCGTTGTTGATCCGCGCCCGTCCCAGCACGATCACCCCACCCCACAACTGCACGTCGCTGGGTCCCAGGTCGAAGGGATCGCTGACGTCGTCCTCTTCGGCCGTGAAGATGATGGGGTTTTGTGGGGTGCCTTCGGCGATGATCTTGGCCCCCTGGCAAATGAACAGGTTGCCGAAGTTGCCGCTGGTCGTTCCCGCCACCCCCTTGATCACCGTGCCTGGCTCGATCTGCAGTACCGCTCCCTCCACCACATGGACAAACCCCTGCAACACATAGATGTTGGTGTTCTGCCACACGTTCGTCCCCGTCAGAAATCCCGCCGGTATGTTTACGGTCTCGGCGTGACCCGAGTTGAGCAACGGGAGCGTCCAGAGCAGGCTGGCCAGGAGCCGGAGCGGACGTCCGAGTGAGTTGATATGATTCATTGGATTGATCATGTTATGTTACCATGCCCGGCATTGTGCTGAGAGGATCTGCACCGGAGCCCCTGACCGATGAGGGCTGCGGGAAACGAGGTCATGGCCGCCATGTTACATGACGGAAACGAAACCAACCCGGGCCAGGGACGACACGCGGACGGTACGGAGTACCGCCTTGAGGCGGCGGAGCGGTGGGCTTCTCCCACTGAAGGGGCGTTTCCCAACGGGTCGAGACCCGAGGTCTTTGTGTACCGCAGACCTCCGAGTCTGCTATTCCCCGCAGGCGGTGAACCCGCTCGCCCCCCATCCACCTCTATGTCCACCAGGGGGACCAAAGCCCAACGGTGGCATTCTCTGCGCTGGATTGTTTGTTTTCCGGCGTGCCAGAGCAAGGAACGTCTCCACCGGCTCAAGCCGGGACTCCGTACGCCGCCTCCACGGACCCCTCAATCTCCTTGAGGAAGGGAGGGGGCGAATCGATAGCATAGGCGTCGGGAACCTGCCCGACGTGCCGGTTCACCGCCTCTTCGGCAACGCGCTAATGCCAGCGTACACGGCGTTCTTGCCGAGTAACTGCTCGATGCGCAGAAGCTGGTTGTACTTCGCGGTGCGGTCGGTTCGGCTGAGGGAACCGGTCTTGATCTGACCGCAGTTGGTCGCCACGGCAATGTCCGCGATGGTGGCGTCTTCCGTTTCGCCCGAACGGTGGGATAGAACAGCGGTGTACCGATTCGTCTGGGCCAACCGGACTGCGTCCAGCGTTTCGGTGAGGGACCCGATCTGATTCACTTTCACGAGAATGGAATTAGCCGTCCCGGTCTCGATACCTTTCTGCAAGAACTTCACGTTAGTGACAAAGAGGTCGTCGCCCACCAACTGAGTCGTGCCCCCCAACTTATCCGTCAGTTTTTTCCAGGTCTTCCAGTCGCCCTCGGCACAGCCGTCCTCAATCGAAACAATCGGATAGTCACGACAGAGTTTAACGTAGAATTCGACCAACGCGTCGCCGGAGAGTTTCTGGCCGGTGCTCTTCTTGAAGACGTAAGTTTCGTTGCCGGTATAGAATTCGGAGCTGGCGACATCCAACGCCAGGTAGATCTCCTTGCCCAGTTTGTAACCGGCATCCTTGACCGCCTGGGCAATAGCGTCGAGGGCGGCCTCGGCGCTTTCCAGTTTCGGGGCGAACCCACCTTCGTCGCCCACCGCGGTGCTCAAACCCTTCTTCTTCAGAACGGACTTGAGCGCATGAAAGATCTCGGTGATGGCCTGCAAGCCCTCGCTGAAGGTCGCGAAACCGTGCGGCATGATCATGAACTCCTGGAAGTCGATGGGGGCGTCGGAGTGCGCGCCGCCGTTGATGACGTTGGCCATCGGCACCGGCAGGACTTTGGCGTTGGGACCGCCGAGGTATTTGAAGAGGGGTTGACCGAGGGCGGCGGCGGCGGCTTTGGCGTTGGCGAGGGAAACCGCGAGAATGGCATTGGCGCCCAGCTTGGATTTCGTCTCGGTGCCATCGATCTCCAGCATCGTGTGATCCACCGTGAGTTGGTCGAGGGCATCGGTGCCGAGGAGCGCGGGAGCGATCTTGGCCGCGACGTTCTTGACCGCCTTGCTGACGCCCTTGCCCAGGTAGCGCCGTTTATCGCCGTCGCGCAGCTCGATGGCCTCGTGTTCGCCGGTCGAGGCGCCGGAGGGCACGGCCGCCCGGCCGAGGACACCACATTCGAGGGTGACATCCACTTCGACCGTAGGATTGCCGCGGGAGTCGAGAATTTCGCGGGCGATGATTTCGGAGATCTTGGTCATGGTGATTTCTATTTCAGCTTCAAAGAGGTGGCATGGAACGGAACGCGGGAAGTCGCGTCAAGGAGCCGCCCAACGGAACGTCAGCGCGTACTGCCGTCCGCGACGGCGAAGCTCCGGCGATCGATGTGAAATGGGGCGGCCAAGTGGCGGCCAGCCAGAAGCTGCCGCTGACCCAGCTTGCCACGGCCAGTTGAGTCGAGGTCATCGTCCGCATGGAGGCGGACGGAACGTTCGACCTCGTCTTCGCTCACTCGAAAATCACCGTCCGGTTGCCACACAGGAACACCCGATCCTCCAAGACCAGCCGTAACGCGCGGGCCAGGACCATTTGCTCCACGTCGCGGCCAGCCTGGGCGAGATCCGACGGATCATGAGTATGGTCCACCGGAATCACCTGCTGCACGATGATCGGGCCGGCGTCGAGCTGGTCCGTGACGAAGTGGGCCGTGGCGCCGATCACCTTGACCCCGCGGGCAAAGGCCTGGTGATAGGGACGTGCTCCGACAAACGCCGGCAGAAACGAGTGATGAATGTTGACGATCCGGGCCGGAAATCGCGCGACGAACTCGGGGCTCAGTACGCGCATATATTTCGCCAGGACCAGAAAGTCGGGCTGATACGATTCCACCCGCTTCAGCACCTCCGCTTCGTGCGCCGACCGATCGGCTTCGGGGAAGGGAACGTGGTGAAAAGGCAGATCAAACCGCGCCACCAACGATTGCAGGTCGGCATGATTGCTCACGACGGCCAGCAGTTGGGCGTTCAATTCCCCGAAGGCATGACGAATCAGCAGATCCGCCAGGCAATGATGCTCCTTGGAAGCTAGGACGACCACCCTCTTGGGGGCGGGCAACGTGAACCGCACTTCGGAGTCGGGAGGCAACACCAGACCGAGTTCAGCCAGCACCTCCGTCTCGTCCACGACCCCGTCGAACTCGGTCCGCATGAAAAACCGCCGTCGTTCGCGGTCCACGAATTCCTGGTTGCCCACGACGTTCACTCCCCGGTGAAACAAGACCCCGGTGATGCGATGAACCAGTCCCGGCTGGTCGGCGCATTCGACAAGGAGAGTCTGGGGTTTCACGGGAAGATATTCAGTCCGGGAGTGACCGCGCGGAACATCACGACGCTTCGGCCTTGGTCCACACTGCTCACAACTTCAAATCGGCGAACGGCTGCTGAAAGCTGTCGGAACAATGGGCTGGAGCCAGAACTTCTCGAAGATACGTCACCGCCGATTCCACATCGGTCACCGAGCGGGGGAGGGTGGTTCCCGCGGCATTGGGATGGCCACCTCCTTGCAACCGATTGGCCGCTCCCAGTGCCTCCCCACTCAGGCTGCGAAAGCTGACCACCCAGGTCCGGTTGGCCTTGGGAAACAGGGTCACCAACACCTTGTGCGACGTCACCTGTCGGTCCAGCAACTGATGGACGATGAGGTTGGTATCGCCCACGGTGGTATGGACCAAGCCCACCTCCGGGGAAATTTCTTCGACATGGACGCGGGCCCAGTCAAAGCCGATCGGATTCTCCACGCGGCGTTTCACCGCCATGACCTCCAGCAAGGGATGGTCGAGAAGCCGTTCCGGTTGGCCATCGCTCAACCGGTGGAGATTCCAGAAGCCGTATTCCTTGACCAGGTTGGCGTAGTCCATCGCCAGGTCGAATTCGGGATCCTGGTTCCGCCACAGGTCCGCGATGTCATTGAGATGCACGAGACGATCGAGGGCCGGGCTGCCCAAACCCGCCTCGCGACAGCGGTCGTACACGAGTGCCGCAGCGGAGCGGTCGAGGCTATGAATCAGGTGAGCCTGTCGGGCCGGCGTCGTGTGGACATGATGATCCACGACCAACCAACCGGGTCGGTCGAGCCGAGGTTCGAAGGTGAAATCGGCGACCCAGGCCACGCCTTCATTCATGGGCCGGGTTCTCCATCCCTGATAATTCCAGGCCTGTAACGGCACTTCGACCCCAAACTGGTGCTTCGCCAACCGCACCAGCAACCATCCCGCAAGAAGACCATCCAGGTCGCTCTCGTGGGTACAAATCACTTCCGGCTCGGATAGGGACGCCATCCCTGACGCTACCCCGATGAATCGAGATGTCGAAGAGAGAAGCGGAGAATGGTCGAGGCGGGCACCGCCGCCGGGTGCATCTTGATTTTGTGCCTAAACCGCGAGCCGAGCCCAACGCTCCAAAAACCAAGATCAAGGCCGCGTATCGTTTTTTGGATCATCCCCGCGTAAACCTCCCCGGGAAGTGGGAACCAGGAGGCAGACCGATCCGAGTGGCGAGGTCCGGGATACGGCTTCTCTCGGCCGAGGTTCGAGCGGACGAGCCGTCCGCGCTCCGTCTCCGGTCGGAAGGGACAACTCAAGAGGCGTCCGGCGGATCTCGCCCGATTATCGCCGATTATCGCCGGATTGCCGTCGTCCGCGTCCTGTTGTAGAACGGGTCCATCGCCATGGGGACTTCCTCTTCGTTGCTGCTCGTCTTGGTTCTTCTTGGGGTGGTCGGCTACCCGGGGCGAGTCAGGGCCGCGGAGGAGGAGAGCT
Source organism: uncultured Verrucomicrobiota bacterium (assembly GCA_964474315.1). Lineage (GTDB taxonomy): Bacteria > Verrucomicrobiota > Verrucomicrobiia > Limisphaerales > UBA9464 > UBA9464. Next base: position 22,790 of record CAYYSX010000002.1, read on the forward strand.
TTGTTCCGCTGTTCCACTCGGAAGGGGCACCCGGCTGGGCTCAATGCGGCCCGGACGGATTCATTTTCACCAACGGCGTGGCGTCGGCCCAGGGCGGCATGGGCTTGTGGTGGTACACCAACCGCATGTTCACCAACTTCGTTCTGCGCGGCGAATTCGTGCAGGAACAGTCGGCAGCCGATTCCGGGGTCTTCATCCGGTTTCCCCATCCGGGAAATGATCCTTGGATCGCGGTGAAGCAGGGGCACGAAATGGAGATTGGTGATCCCGAGCCGGAGGAGCCGACCTGGCGCACCGGATCGATCTATCCCTTCAAGGCTTCCATTCGCGCCAATACCCGTCCGCCTGGCGAATGGAATGAGTTCGAACTGGTCGCCACCGGTCACAACTATTCGGTCCGAATCAACGGCGACATTGTCACGACCTGGACCGACGAGACCCAGCGCAGCACGGCGGGATACCTGGGCCTGCAAAATTACGACGACGGAAAAACGGTCCGGTTCCGCCGATTGCGCATCAAGGACCTGCCCTAATGAAAGATTCTCGCGACCGCCCGGCTCACGATCCGCCGCCCGGATTCCGTTTGGACCGGCGTTCGTTTCTAACCACGCTCGGCCTGCTGACCGCCGGCGCTGCACGACTCCCGGCCCGAGCCGCCGAGGCGCCCTGGACAACCCTGTTCAACGGACGCGACCTAACCGGTTGGGAAATCACGCTGGGGCATTCGGGCAACGAACCGGATCCGCGCGATCCGACGCAGGTGTTCCGCGTGGTCCAAGAAGACGGTGAGCCGGCCCTCCGGGTCTCGGGGGCAGGGCTGGGGGGAATCCGGACCACCGGGACGTATGAGAATTACCATTTGGAACTGGAGTTCAAATGGGGCGAGAAGCGCTTTCCGCCCCGCGCCAACGAGCCGCGCGACAGCGGCCTGCTGTATCATGGCATCCTGCCGGCCAATCGGGATACCGGCTGGATCGAGTCGCTGGAACTGGGAATCCTCGAAGGCGGAGAGACCGGCGACTTCTGGAGCGTCCCCGGCGTCCATGGACAACGCATCGTGGTCGATGTCCGCGGCGACGACATTCCGGAGGCCCAGCGTCGTTACGGCGACCAGGCCATCCGGTTCAATCCTCGCGGCAAACCCTTCATCGGTGTCTCCTCCGGCATCCTGAATTTCCCCGACCGTGAGAAGCCGCGCGGAGAATGGAACCGGCTGGAGTTGATTTGCCTCGGCTCAACCGCCCTCCACGTCGCCAATGGCCGCGTCAATCTTGCCCTGACCAACGCCCGCCGGAAGATCAATGGCCGGGAAGAGCCGGTCACCCGCGGTTATCTCCAATTGCAGTGTGAGGGGGCCGAAACGTTTTTCCGGCGCCTTCGTTTGCGGTCCGTCGAGGCCATCCCGGTTTCCCTGCGCGAGGCGGCGGGATTGCCCGCCCAACCCTGAACTATCCCGATGTCTCCTTCGCCTCCGATCCGTCCGGTCCGTCTCGGAGTCATCGGCGGGGGCAATGTCCTGGGTGCCTATCAGGCAACCATGGCCCGACTGAGGGAGCGAGGGTTGCTGGAAGTCACCGCGGCGTGCGCCCGCGAATCGCAGCGTGACTTCGTCCAGTCGGCCCTGCGCGGTCCCCGGTTCACGTTGGATGCAAACGAGGTGATTGGAGCGGCAGACGTCGATTTGGTGCTGATTCTGACGTCGATGCCTGAGCATGGCCGGCTGGCCCGGGCGGCGTTGGAAGCCGGCCACCACGTGTTGGTCGAGAAGCCGCTGGCCACGACGTGGGAGGAGGCCCGCTCCTTGGTGGAACTGGCGCGACGAAGCCGCGGTTACCTGGTTTGCGCGCCATTCACCACCTTGAGCCCGACCTTCCAGGAAATCGGGGCGCGGATTGCCGGCGGCGACATCGGGTCTCCCGGTTTGGCCCGGGCTCGTTACGGATGGTCGGGACCCTGGTGGAACGAATGGTTTTACCGTCCGGGTGGCGGCTGCCTGCTGGACCTCGGCGTGTATTGCGTCACCAGCCTGACGGGTCTGCTGGGGCCGGCCCGGCGCGTCACCGCGTTTACCGGCATCGCCATTCCCGAGCGCGAGATCAAGGGCCGCACCCTTCGGGTCGAAGCGGAGGATCAGGCGCAGGTGCTTCTGGAGTTTGCCGGTGGAGCGCTCGCGGTGGTCACCACCGGCTTCACCATGCAGCAATACCGGACCCCCGCCCTGGAGGTGTACGGTACCACCGGTACCATCCAGATGCTCGGGGACGATTGGGATCCGGAGGGGTTTGAATTGTTCCAGAATGCCGCCGGGTGCTGGCAGGTGTTCCGGGAAACCGCACCGGACTGGCCCTGGACCGATGGGTTGCGTGACTTGGTCGAAAGCATCCAGCGCGGAGAACGGCCACGTCCGGACCCGGCTCACGCGCTGCACGTGCTGGAGATTTTGCTGAAGGCGGTTCAATCCAGTCGCGAGGGCCGGGCGCTCCCGCTCGAAAGCACCTTTGCACCCCTCACGTTTTCGCGGGGCCCGATGATGGCAGCGCACCAACAGCACGACCGCACACGCGAACACTGAGATCTAAGATGAAACCCTGGCTCATCTGGACCTGGCTCGCGGTGGTGTGCTGGGGTGTTTGGGCGGTGTTGTCCCGCTTGATCGGGGACGCGTTGCACGCCGCCCAGCAGCAGGCGCTCTCCACCCTTGGCTTGCTGCCCATCATGGCCGCCCTCGTCGTATCGGGCCGACTGAAGGCGCCCGGCCGCCGCCGGCGGGGAATCACGCTCGCGGTGGCCGCCGGAGCCCTTACCTGCCTGGGCAACATCGCGTACTACGACGTTCTGGGACGCGGGGCCAAGGCGGCCACAGTGGTGCCCCTTACGGCGTTGTATCCGTTGGTGACCATTCTGCTCGCCGTGTTGTTTTTGCGGGAACGACTCAATGGACGCCAGGTCGCAGGCATCATGCTGTCCCTGGTGGCGATTTACCTGTTCAACGTGCAGGAGGAAGGCGGCTTCCTTTCCGGCTGGCTGTTGTTGGCGCTGGTTCCCATCGCGTTCTGGGGCGTGGCTGCGTTGCTGCAAAAGCTGGCGACCGGGGATGTTTCCGGTGAATTGGCTACCCTCTGGTTTCTCGCCGCCTTCGTTCCGGTGGCGGTCCTGCTGGTGGTCTGGCAACCGCCGCCCCTCACTCTTCCCTTACGGACCTGGATCCAGGTCATCCTCATGGGCTTCGCCTTTGCCCTCGGCAATTTCGCTCTGCTGGCCGCCTTTGCCCGCGACGGCAAGGCGTCGGTCATAGCGCCGCTGGCCGGGCTGTATCCGCTGGTCAGCCTGCCCATCGCCATCCTCGTGCTGGGGGAACGACCCGGTCTGCGCGAAACCGCCGCAATCGTCGTGGCACTGATCGCTGTGTTCGCCCTTTCCCTCGAGTCCCCTCCGGCCGTCGAATCCCCTTCACCCCATTCTCTATGAAATCCATCCAAGACCTCTTGAACGAAGGCGTCGTCCTGGGCGACGGCGGTTATCTGATCGAACTCGAACGCCGCGGCTATGTGGACAGCGGATCCCGCCGCGAAAAGGTCGGCACCGGCCGCGGCAGTGGACAATTCACTCCCGAAGTGGTCATCGAACAACCCGAGGCCCTCCGCGAACTACACCGCGAATTTCTTGGGGCGGGAGCGCAGGTCCTGCAGGCCCTGACCTTCTTCGGTACGCGGGAGAAACTTTCCCGCGCCGGCTACGGAGCCGACACCGAGCGGATCAACACCGCCGCCGTGCGTCTGGCGCGCGAAGTGGCCGGAGAGCGAGCCCTGGTGGCGGGGAGCGTTTCGCGTACCCAACTGACCGAACGCGAAGGACTGGGTTCACTTGACCAGTCCCGTGCGCATCTGGCCGAGCAGATTCGTCTCCTCAAGGAAGCCGGGGTGGACTTCCTGATTCTCGAAACGTTTTTCCACCTGGCCGAGATGAACGTCGCACTGGAATGCGCGGCGGAGGCAGGTCTGCCTGCGGTGGCGACCCTAAGTTTTCGTCCGCTCATTTCCCAGTGTACGGACGGCTTCAGCCCGGCGGATTGCGCCCGGGCCATGGCGGACGGCGGGGCGATTGCCGTGGGAGCCAATTGCGAACAGGAACCGGCCCGCATGCTGCCGCTTCTGCGCGAGATGCGGGCCGCTTCGCCGGTGCCTCTCGCGGCCCAACCCGCCGCCTTTCGCACCACGGACACCTGTCATTGCTTCACCCGACAGCCGGCCTTCCCAGACGACCTGGAGACGATCCAGGTCTCGCGGCAGGAGTTCGTCGAATTCGGCCGCCAGGCGCGCGCCGAGGGCATCGGGTACGTCGGCGGCTGTTGTGGGTGCAATGCGGCGTATATCCGGGCACTGGCCGACGGACTTTCCGAAGCATGAACCTTTCCGCTCACCCCACCGACGCCGACGCCAATGAAGCGGCGGCCCAGCGGCTGGGCGACTGGCTCGGCTCGGGAACCGTCCGCCGCCTCATGGTCGCCGCCGGAAATAGTCCGCTGGAACTGTACCGGCGGATTGCGGAGCGCCGTCTCCCGCTAGAAAACCTTACGGTCTTCGCACTCGACGAATACGTGGGCGTTCCTCCGGAAGAGCCCCGTAACTGCGCCAATCTGCTGCGCCGCACCGTTGCCGAAGCCTGGAACCTTCGACCGGACCAGTTCCATGCCATCAGCTCCCGGCCGGAGGAAGCATTGGCCAGCGTTCGAGCGCAGGAAGAACGGATCGCTGCCGCCGGTGGACTCGATGCCATCATTCTGGGTCTCGGTCAGAATGGTCATCTCGGCTTCAACGAGCCGGGAAGCGCGGCGGACTCCACAGCCCGCGTGCTGGATCTGGAGCCGATTTCCATCGATGCCAATCGGATCTGGTTCGGCGGCGACTATCGTCCCTGCCAGGGCGCCACCGTGGGATTGAAGACCATCCTGGCCGCCCGACGGGTGCTGATCCTCGCTTTTGGAACACACAAAGTCACCGCGGTCCGGGCCATGACCCGTGGCCCCATTGGGCCCGCCTGTCCGGCCTCGTTCCTTCGGGAGCACCCCGAGGTACATGTGTTTCTCGACGCCGCGGCGGTGGGAGAGGGAGTCTGAATCGGGCTGTAGCGCAGGCCTCTTGGCCTGCTGTTCCGCAGGTTTTTAACCTGCCCGTCCGGTTTCTCTGGCAGGCTGAAAGACCTGCGAAACAGCAGGTCGGGAGACCTGCGCTACCAGGCGGTACGAGCCGCTCTCTTTCTGTGATTCATTCCACCGCCGTTTCCCGATTGAATCCGCACATGCGACCTTTGCCCTTTACCGCACTGGGCATCGACGTCGGTGGGACCAAGATCGCCGCCGGACTCGTGGTGTTTCCCGAGGCGCGAGTGCTGGAACGACGTCAGGTCCCGACCCGTCCTGACCGGGGAGGCGCCCGGGTGCTGGACGAGGTAGAACACGTGGCCGGCGAACTCCTTGCCGCGGCAGAAGCCCGGGGCACCAAGGTAGCTGGAATCGGTGTGGGTATTTGCGAACTGGTATCACCCGGCGGCCGAATCCTGAGCGCCCACAGCCTCGACTGGCGGGATCAGCCCGTCGTTGACCGATTATCGGCTCTGGCACCAGCCAAACTGGAGGCCGATGTCCGCGCTGCGGCCTGGGCCGAGGCCCGGTTCGGGGCTGGCCGTTCATTTTCGTCGTTCCTTTACGTCACCATCGGAACGGGCATTGCATCCTGCCTGGTCCTGGAGGGACGACCCTACACCGGGGCGCGGGGCGCCGCGGGAACGATGGGCAGCAGTTCCCAGGGTTTCCTCTGTGAGCAGTGCGGCTGGACCCAGCAACGGACATTAGAGGAATTCGCCGCTGGCCCGGCCCTCGTCAGCCGGTTGAACCAACGGCGGCCCGGGATGGCACAGAACGGGTTGGAGGTGATGGCGGCGGCCCATTCGGGTCAGGCGGAAGCTGTGGCGGTGGTCCGATCCGCTGGAGCCGCCCTGGGGGTTGCCTTAGGCCAGTTGGTCAACGTGCTGGATCCGGAGGCCGTGATCATCGGGGGCGGCCTGGGCTTGGCCGAGGGCGGGTATTGGAACGCGCTGGTGGAAGCCACCCGACGACAGATCTGGTCGGACGTTCATCGCGACCTGCCGCTGCTCCGCGCTCTAACCGGTCCCGATGCCGGGTTGATCGGCGCGGCATGGTCCGTGGCGAAGCGGTAAGACGGCCGCTAGGCAGGAGGGATTGCCGATTGAAATTTCACGGTCTCCGAGTCATTACTCGCCGCGTGGCGACCTCAGTGTTCCGCGAAAGCAAAGACTTTCTACGGCGGCTCTACCTGGATGCCCCCGCCCGTGGCTCGTCGGCGTCCGTGACGGCCAGGCGAATGAGGATCGGCTCAACTTCCTTAAGGACGATGGGGCCAAAGCGCGACGAGACGGTGCGCAACTGACAGCGCGGAAATCGTTACCAGCGACATGGAGTTCGAGGAACCAAGCTAAGAAAGAAATTAAAATTACGTGGCTCAAATGAAACAATTCACACCCAATTCCCGGCGAAGCAGTGGCCAAAACAAGCCGGACTTTTTCATCCCGGAGAGTATTCGGCGGCGGCGGCTTTCCAGTTTGCCGCGATCCGCGGAGCTGGCGGCGGTATTACGAAAATTGCACGTAACCACGCTCGACGATTTGAACCAAGTCTCGCTTCGTGATTTTCGACGTCTGAGTGACAATGGCACCGCCTTGTTCTTGGAGATTACCCGGCTCGTCGGGCAAGTCAGACAAGGAGACTTCGCTATTGCCCCGTCGCGAAACCAGGGAAGGAACCTGGCGGCCAACCACCGGGGGCCCTTGCCTGATTCCGCGGCCCGAAAGAAGGGGCGAATTCCCGACCAAGCGCGTTTGGAATTGGAAACCGACGAACAGATTCTCATTCCGATTCAATCACGCGGACAATTCCTCGCCACGTTCCCCCTCTCCACCCGGCTACGACATGTTTTTGCGTTTAAGCAGTTCCGGACTTTTGGCGATTTGCACGGACGCTCGTTTTCGGAGATTTGTGATTACCCCAATTGCGGAAACAAAACGATCGAAGAAATACGCGCCCTCGTTCACGCCATCCAGCAGTCACCTCAACCGCCCGCCGCTGTCGTCCAGCTCGAGGAGACCGTTTCCGAAGCGGGGTCGGACCCGGCGGCAGGCCTGTTTCAGGTCCCCCAAGAATGGCACGATTTGAGCGTGGCCGATCTGCCTTTGTCCGTCCGACTCGAAGGGGTGCTGCAACGGCGAGGCGCGCGCTGTCTGGGTGATATTCATGGCGTGTCCGTTGACGATTTGGCAAAAATGAAGAATTGCGGAAGAAAGACCATCGCCGAACTCGCGGGCTTGATTGAGCGAGCGGTGGCGGGAAGCTTCGTCGAAGCAACGGATGCTTCGTGGAATCCGGTCGAGTTAGTGCGGCTGCTCGACGCGCTCGTGGCCGATCTGCCGAATCGCAACAAGGAAATGTTGATCCTGCGGCTGGGAGGCCGTAACAGCGATACCATTCCGACTTTGGGATCAGTAGGGGCCAAGTTTGGCCTCACGAGGGAACGAATCCGGCAGATTATGGAACTCAGCGTGGAACGTATTCGCAAGCGCGGCAGTCGGCGTCTGCGCAGTTACCTGGAGCACGTCGAAGGTGTTTGTCGTGATCAGGTCTGCCCGTTGACGCCAGCTTTGCTTAAGCAATGGCTGGGAAATCCGTTGACCACGGGCCGATTCAGTTTGGCTTTTTATGTCCGCTTGCTGGCCGAATTGAACACCACGATTCCCGGGTGGACGACGGGACGGGATTTATCACGAGACGAATCGAGGCACCGCTACGACATAGAATCCGCATTGGAGACCGCACTCCGCCGTGAATCTGAACCCCTGTCACTCCGGCAAGCCCTGGCGCATGTGCAAGCGGGTATCGGTCTCCGCAAAGTTGAGGCGAGCGAGTTTCTCGCCGCCTTGCGGCACTTGGGGCGTTTCAAGGTCGAGTTTCCACAACCCGACGCGCCGGTCGTGCGGCTGGCTAGCTCTCGGCCGGCCTTTGATCCATTTCGTTAAATTGGAAACTCCAATTCCTTAGGCTCAGTAAATGACTGAAGGGGAAGGAGGTTGACCCGTGGGTTCAACTTCGACGGCAGTCCCAGCGGAAACCGGGAGTTTGGAACTAGGAGTTTTCGCCCCGTCCCCAGCGCGGTCCCAGTGTAGGACACATTCAGGATGCGCCCCCTAACGGTGGCAGTCGGCAAATCCGTCTTGCACCTTTCTCCATTCGTCCCAAGCTGATGGCCTGCCATAGCCATGAAACCTCTGCTTCCCCTGTTGACCTCGTTGTTCCTCTTGGTGACGGCCGCATTCGAAGCCGAGGCGAAGAAAATCGTCCTGATTGCCGGCACGCCGAGTCATCCGCCCGGCATGCATGAGTTTCGGGCGGGTTGCCTCCTGTTTCAGAAGTGCCTCTCCGGAATGCCCGGGCTTACGGTGCAGGTGTACTCCAACGGTTGGCCCACCAAGATCGAGGGAGGCCAGACCGTGGACGACAACGAAGCCTTCCGCGGAGCCTCCGCGGTGCTCATTTATTGCGACGGTGGCCAGGGTCATCCCGCCATCCGGCCTGACCGGGTCAAGATTCTGGACGACCTCGCTGCCCAGGGCGTGGGGTTGGGCTTTGCCCATTTCGGAGTGGAAGTGCCCAAGGGCGATCCCGCCGCCGCCATGCAGCGTTGGATCGGTGGTAATTACGAGCACTTGTACTCGGTCAACCCCATGTGGACGCCGGACTTTTCAACCTTCCCCGATCATCCGGTGACCCGCGGCGTTCAGCCGTTTGGCACCCGCGATGAGTGGTACTTCAACATGCGTTGGGCCTCCTCCACCAACGGCCTGACTCCCTTGCTGGTAGCGACGCCGTCCGAGGACGTCCGCAAAGGGCCGTATGTGTGGCCCCACGGTCCCTACAAACACATCATCGCGCTGGCGGGCCGTCCGGAGGTGATGATGTGGGCGTTCAATCGTCCGGACGGTGGACGCGGGTTTGGTTTTACGGGCGGCCATACTCACGCGGCTTGGGGAAATCCCAACCAACGGAAAATCCTGCTCAACGCCCTGCTGTGGCTGGCGGCTGAGGAGGTTCCTTCCGGTGGGGTCGAGTCCACGGTGACCGAGGCCGACCTCCGGGAGAACCTCGATCCCAAGGACAGGAAATGAGTTTCCTTCCCGGTGTTTGGACCTCCAGCGGCGCCCGGTCTTCCTCGCTCGGGTGCGCTTCCTGTTTACGCCGCTTCCCGGCCGCAGCTCGGCGGCTTATTGATTCGACACTTGGGACGGCTGAGTTCATTTTGACTGAGAAATAAATCCTGCAATCCCATCACTTCCATGAACTTGTTGCGTCGTAGTCTCGCCACGGCCTTGGTCGCTCTGGCCTCGGTCTCCGCCCTGTGGGCAGCCAATCCCAAAGTGGGCGATGCGTTTCCCAAGCTCGCCGATTTCAACCTCGATGGCTCCCTTCCCGATCTGAAGGGAAAGCTCGTGCTGATCGATTTCTGGGCTTCCTGGTGCGGCCCGTGCCGTCAGTCCTTCCCCGCGCTGCAGGAGATCTACACGAAATATAAGGACCAAGGCTTGGTCGTTCTCGGCGTGAGTCTGGACGAAGACCGGGCGGACATGGAGGGGTTCCTCAAGAAGATGAAGATCGATTTCCCGAATGTTCGCGATCTCAAGGGAAAGTTGGCTGAGAAGCTGGGTATCGACGCCATCCCTTCCTCCTTCCTCATCTCCCCGTCCGGAAACATCGTCGCTCTCCACAGCGGGTTTGGCGGCGAATCGACCAAGCAAGCGTTGGTGACGGACATCACCAAGAACCTGCCGGCCAAATAGTCCATCCGAGTGCCCCCGGGGGCGCATCTTGAACGGGTCCTGACTGGGAACCTGGAATGAAAGCTCCAAAGGCCAAGCTCCAAGCTCCTGGTTCCCGTCCGAACCGCCCTTTCATCTGCATACCAAGGTCCGAACTCACTGCGGCAGCAGGTCGCCGTCGGGCGCTTGCAGGAAGGCCAACAAGTCCGCCAGATCGGCCAGGCTGAGCCCGGCTTCCAAGCCATCCGGCATGAGAGACCGGCCCGTCGAACGCAATTCGCGAACCTGGCTGCGGGCCACCGACACATCCGGAGAACCTGGTTGTCGAAGGGTCAGCCGCGTCTCTGACTCGCTCGCGAGAAGGCCGGTAATCCGGACGTCGTTCGTAGTGACGATTTCATACGTTTGGTAGTCGGGCGCAACCTGTTGACTGGGATCGATCAGGTCGATGAGCAGGGTTTCAACTGGCCGGCTGCTAAGACCCCCCAGGTCTGGACCGACCCGTTGCCCGTGTCCCTGCAAGTAGTGGCAGGCAAGGCAGAGCCGCGCGCAAAGGATGGCTCCGCGACGGCGGTCTCCCGCCAGTTGCAAGGCCGGCCGAAATGCCTCTACCGCCTGCTTCCGATCGGGATCGGCATCCCTCGGCTCGGGCAGCAGCCGGTTTGGCCCGGAAGAGGGCTTGGCCTTGGCGAACCACGCCGCCCCGGTGTTGGTGGTGCCCATCGCAGCGGCAAGGACCAGCCATCGATTGGTACTGCCGGCCCCGAGCTTCTCCAAAGCAGCTTCCCGTTCGACAGCATTCGGCGATGAACCGAGGGCCAAGGCCGCCTCCAACTGCACGCGCTCATCCCCATCCTCGACCAATGCAACCAGGGTGCGAGTGAGTCGGTTGGTCGCCGCCTCCGCTTGAGCCAACCGGGATCCCGCCCGCCGCGCCGCAACGGCTCGGACGTGCGAATCAGAATCACCCAGGGCCTCCACCAGCCGATCGGTATCCATCAGCCCAAGGAAGTCCAAGGTGTGGAGAGCCGCCGATCGAGCTCGTGGTGAACCAGCCGAACGCACCGCCTGCCGCAGGAATGGCGCGGCCGTCAGATCCTTGCGTTCATGAAGCAGGCGCTGCGCATTTTCCCTGCGCCAACCGTTGGGACTGGCCAGTTCCGTCACGAGCTCACGGGTGGTCAGACCTGCCAGTGTTCCACGCTGAGTTTCCCTCCCGAGATCCGTTCTCCGGATACGCCAGATACGTCCGTGCTCGCGGCCGGTTTCCCAGCGGACCCGGTCGCGCATCTCGCGAGCCACCCAGTCGGGATGCTCCACGAACTGGCGGTAGAAATCGGCCACATAGAGAGCACCATCCGGCCCGGTGGCGAAGTTGACGGGATGAAACCAAGGGTCGGTGCTGGCCAGAAATTCGCGTCCAACTTCCCGGCGTTCGCCCTGGAAGGAAGGCCCCTGGGGCACCAGCACACGGTGGTGAATGAGGTTGCGGAGGCTTTCCCCGACAAACGCATTCCCTTCATAAGTGGAACCCAGGGCGTCACCGCGGAAGACGTGCAGTCCGCTTAGCGCGTTGAAGTGGCTGCCCGATTCGTTGTTGAACACGAGGGGCGGCGGTGTGAGCGAAAAGACTTCTCCGTGATCGCCCGCTGGCAGGCAGTCCTGTAGCACTTCAAGCGCCGCGAGCGTCGGCTGCCGGACCAGGAATCGATCGGGAAACACCTCGTGGCGCAAAGGAATGGTATTCCACGACAGGAAACGGTTTCCCCAATCATCCCGCGCGTGCCCGAACTGGCTTCGGCCCGCGAGCGATTCGAACTCGCCGGTGTCCGGCCGGAACCGGAAGTCGCGCCCTCGCAACGAGACGACGTTCGTCGTGACGGGACGGCTCTGATGCGGAGGCTGAGCCGTAACTTCCATCGGATTGTACGCCCGACGGATCTCGCCGTCGCTTCGTCCGTTGGCGCCGTACACCCAGCCGTCCAGACCCCAAAACAGGCCGTTGGCTCGCAACTGCGGGTTGCCGGTGCCGAAGCCGGTGAACAAGACCCTCCGCTCATCCGCGATGCCGTCGCCGTCGGTGTCGCGCAGAAACCAGAGGTCAGGGGCGGCCGTCACCAAAACGCCACCGTTCCACGGCAACACCGAATTCGGAAACGGCAGCCGGTCCGCGAAGACCGTGGCGGTCTCGTACCGCCCGTCGCGGTCGCGATCTTCGAGGCGTCGTATCGCGCCCCCGTCGGCGGAGCTCGGGTAGTCCCGCATTTCCGCGAGGTACAGTCGCTCCTCGGCGTCCCAGGCAAGGGCAACCGGACTGGTGACCAGCGGTTCAGCGGCGACCAGTTCGGCGACGAGGTTGGAATCAGCAAACTGGAAAGAGGCGCGTTCCGCCTCGGGGTCCTGCGGAGCGGCCGGGGTCTGGCCCAGGACCGGACTGGCCAGCAGAAGAACGGTTAGCGACGTGGCGGTTGCGCGGGGCATAAGCCGAGCCTTCAGGGAGTTTCCCCGGCGAGTTCCCGCAGGAGCTCGACTGCCACCTCGGCGATGCGCTCGCCGGTGCCCGGTTCGGCATAGCTGTGAAAGCCGGTCCAGACCTGATAGCCGCCCAGGTGATGCCCTTCGCGATTGGACAGGTAGCCGATCCAGTCGTTAGCCAATTCCGCGACATAAGTATGACGGAAGGGCGAACGATTTTTGATGTCGAGTCCGAGTTGAGTGAAGTATTCCGCGGGCACCCCGACCACCGCCAGGTCACCGATGCGTAGCGCCTGAACCCACGTTTCGCGTTCCTGTCCCTGCTGGTCAGCCAGTTCCTGGCGCATATGGGTAAACACCTGGCGGATGATCTCATCATACGGTGGTCCGACATATTGGCGTACATAGCGGGTGACGGCGGCCTCTTCCGCGTCTTCGTCGAACTGACGGACGCGAAACTTTACGGCGCGTTTGCGAGCGGCGAGGGATCCCACCTTGCGGGGCTGCGTCCGCTGCAGAGTGTCGAATACGGCGGTTTTAAGGCGGCGGATACATTCGTCGCCGGACAGGTCCAGGTTGTGAGTCGAGCCGCTGGCTCCCTCGAGAAACAACGCCACGCCTCCAAGCTGTTGTTCCAGCTCCTGGGCCGCCAACCCGTAAAAGCTCGGTGACCGGTATCCCGCAGTGCGAACGCCGATGGTGTGAGTGCTGTGGTTGAACAGGAGGGCTTGCAATCGGTCGTCCTCACCGCGAAAGGCCAGCACCGGTAATTCGGGATCAAACGGGCCGGTGGTCCGGACGACATTGGTTCGCGGACCAATCCAGTAGATTTGTCCGTCGGCCAGCAGCAGCCGGCTATTTTGTCCGACCGTTCTCTCTTCCCCCAAGGCAAACCACAGACGGCTCGGAGCGAGACGGTCCCGCGCGGCAACCACCGCCTTCACCAGAGCGTCCTGTACCCGGCGGGTGAACGGAAGATCGGGACCATAGTCGTGAACCCGCATCGTGCTGGGCGCGTGATGGGTATGCGTACAATTGATCAGGATGTGAGCGGCAGGAATACCCGTGGCCTGAGTGATCTCCGCCACGACCGGATCCAATGTCTCGCGGGTCAGCATCAGGACATCGCACGCCGCCAGAATGAGTTCCGTTCCCCCTTTCTCCAGCACCAGGGCGACGCACCGGAGCTTGCCTTCCTGTCCCGACGCTTTGCCTGCGGTGATGCCTCCTGCGATGACCATGGAGTCATCGGCTTCGAGCTCGACGGCGGCGGCTCCCATCCGCAGTTCTTGAGCGGAAACGAAGAGCACCAGGGACCACGGCGCAAAACAGGCCAGCACGAACACGCGAAGCCGGATCAACAAATCCACCCGGTGAGGGTGAACGGCCGGCGTTCCAAAGGCGATTCCGAACCAAGGACGCCTTGGAACATTCCCGTTCTCTCGGACGTCTGCCGAGAGGCTGGATTACGACCGCCGCCGCCGCTTCACATTCAACTGCGTCAACGAATGCATCAACGCCGCCTGCACCGTGGCGTGTTCGTCGTCGCCGAGCTTCTCCGAGAGCCGCGCCTCCGCCCGCTTGCGGGCCTCTTCCGCTTTGGTCTCGTCGATGTCATCCGCCTTGATGGCCATGTCCGTCAGAATGGCCACTCGTTCCCCCGTGACTTCGACGAAGCCGGAACCAACTGCGAGGAAGTGGTCCTGACCGTCCTTGCGGGCGCAGACTTCGCCGGCGGCGATTTCGGTCATCAACGGAACGTGCATCGGATACACCCCCAGTTCGCCTTCGACACCCGGCAACGTGACTAGGTCCACATCCTCCGAATAGATCTTCGCTTCGGGGGTGACGATTTCGAGTTTCAGCGTTGCCATGGTCGTTGCACTTTTGTTCCAGCCGCGCCGCCCGGAGCAGAGGCGGGAGCCGGAGGAGGATCGTCAAGGATAGGAAGCATTATTCCTTAATCTCTTCAATGCCGCCCTTCATATAGAAGTTGTTTTCGGGAACGTCGTCGTATTTGCCGTCGAGGATCTCCTGGAAGCCACGGACGGTGTCCGCAATGGCCACCTGTTTACCCGGCCGGCCGGTGAACACCTCAGCCACGGAGAACGGTTGGCTGAGGAACTTCTGAATCTTGCGGGCGCGATACACGGTGAGCTTGTCGTCGGGCGAAAGCTCGTCCATGCCCAGAATCGCAATGATGTCCTGCAGATCTTTATAGCGCTGAAGCACTTTCTGAACACCGCGGGCGACCTGATAGTGTTCCTCGCCCACGATATCCGGCGCCAGGGCCTTGGAACCGGACGCCAGCGGATCGACGGCCGGGTAGATCCCCAGTTCCGCAATGGAACGCTCCAGCACGATGGTGGCGTCGAGGTGAGCGAAGGTGGTGGCGGGAGCTGGATCAGTCAGATCGTCGGCCGGCACATAGACGGCTTGCACCGAGGTAATGGACCCCTTCTTGGTGGACGTAATCCGTTCCTGGAGGTTGCCCATCTCGGCCGCCAGGGTGGGCTGGTAACCCACCGCCGAGGGAGTTCGGCCGAGGAGGGCGGACACCTCGGAACCCGCTTGCGAAAAACGGAAGACGTTGTCCACGAACAGGAGCACGTCCTGATTCTTTTCATCCCGGAAGTATTCCGTGACCGCCAGCGCGGACAACGCCACCCGGAGACGGGCGCCCGGAGGCTCATTCATCTGGCCGTACACCAATCCGATCTTCGAGCCTTCGGCAATGAGCGGCATGCCATTGGGCCCTTTCTTCGGATGTCCGTGCTCATCCTTGATGGTCTTGATGACCCCGGCCTCGATCATTTCGTTATAGAGGTCGTTGCCTTCGCGGGTGCGTTCACCCACGCCGGCAAACATCGAGATGCCACCGTGGAGTTTGGCAATGTTGTTGATCAGCTCGAGGATGACGACCGTCTTGCCCACGCCCGCGCCGCCGAAGGCCCCGACCTTGCCGCCTTTGAGGAAGGGGCAAATGAGGTCGATGACCTTGATACCGGTGTGGAGAATCTGCGGGCTCGTGGATTGATCCACCAGCAGGGGGGCGGGACGGTGGATCGGATAATACTTATCGGCCGGGACCGGTCCCAACTCGTCCACGGGCTGACCGGTAACGTCAAGCACGCGGCCCATCACCCCTTCCCCGACGGGAACGGAGATGGGCGCACCGGCATCTACCACTTCGAATCCACGCTTCAATCCTTCGGTGCTGCTCATGGCCACCGCGCGCACCCAGTTGTCTCCGAGGTGCTGTTGCACCTCGAGGGTCAGGCGCGACTGAGGCTGACCGGGCGGGTCAAAGTCGATGGTCAGGGCGTTGTAGATCGCGGGAAGTTTCTCGGGAAACTCGATATCCACGACCGGGCCGATGATTTGGACGATCTTGCCTGTGTTCATTTTTGCCTGCGGTAAAGTTCGGATTCGGAAATTCCTGCCAGTTTCATTTCACCGATCAACCCAAGGCCATCTGGGCCGTGGTGATTTCGAGCAGCTCGTTGGTGATACTGGCTTGGCGCATCTTGTTGTACTCGAGGGTGAGGTCCTTGATGATCTGTTTGGCGTTATCGGTCGCGTTCTTCATCGCCACCATCCGCGCGGAATGCTCCGACGCCTTGGCCTCCTGAAGGAACTGGAAAACCTGATAGTTGAGGTAATGCGGCAGAAGGCTGCCCAACACGGCGGCGGCGCCCGGTTCGAACAGGTACTCCTTCTCGGTGCCCGGCTGCAGGGTCTCGCCCTGACTTTCTCCGGCAAGGTCCGCATCCAGCCGCTTGAGCTCACCCAGCGGAAGAAGCGTCCGGATCTCGGGTCGCTGCGTCAGCGTCGAAACGAAGTTGTTGTAGCCGACATCGACCTGATCGACCTTGCCCTCCAGGAACAACTCCTGGGCGAAACGCGAGATCGTTCGTGCTTCGGCGAAAGACGGGGTATCGCGGTAAGTGAACTCGGCCGCCAGTTCCCGCTTCAGGCGGGCCACGAATTGGGCTCCCTTTCTCCCGGCGCAGATGTAAATCGCGGTGGCGTCAAACCGGTTCAACTCGCGAAGGAGATTCGTGTTCAGCGCCCCGCAGAGGCCCTTGTCGGTGGTGATGAGGATCACGGCCCGTCGCTTCACGTCCCGCTTTTCCATCAGCGGATGGGTAAATTCCCCGGCGCCCGCCGTGGACGCGGCCAGCACTTCGTTCATGAGCTGGGCATACGGACGCCCCGCCAGTGCCGAAAGCTGCGCCTTGCGCATCTTCGCCGAGGCCACCATCTGCATGGCTTTGGTGATCTGCGCCGTATTCTTGACCGATTTGATCCGGCGGCGGATGTCGCGCGTACTCGGCATGGGGTGTCAGGGCGTTTTCGGCGGCTGGGTTCAGCTTAGCGGTAATTCTGTTTGAACTCGCTGATGGCCGCCTTGAGTTCGCCGGCCAAGGCGTCGCCGAACGCCTTTTCCGTCCGGATCTTCTCCAGGACCGCGGCCTTCCGGCTTCCTAAGAAGTCGGTCAACTTGGCTTGGAAATCCTTCACTTTCTCGACCGGCACGTCGTCGAGCAGGTTGTTCTGCATGGCCCACAGGATGGCCGCCTGCAGTTCGACTGGAATCGGATTGTACTGGTTCTGTTTGAACAGTTCGACGATGCGCTTGCCGCGTTCCAGGGTGGCCTGCGTCTTGGCATCCAGATCGGAACCGAATTGCGCGAAGGCCGCCAGTTCGCGGAACTGTGCCAGGTCGAGTTTGATGCGGCCGGCGACTTGTTTCATGGCCTTGATCTGAGCGGCCGAACCCACGCGGGATACTGAAAGACCGACCGAAATCGCAGGCCGAATACCCTGATAGAACAGGTCGGTTTCCAGATAAATCTGGCCGTCGGTAATGGAAATGACGTTGGTGGGAATGTAGGCGGAAACGTCACCCGCCTGCGTCTCGATAATGGGGAGCGCCGTCAGCGAACCGTTGCCGTTGTGCTCATTGACGCGAGCCGCCCGCTCCAACAGACGGCTGTGCAGATAGAACACGTCTCCCGGATACGCCTCGCGACCGGAAGGCCGCTTGAGAACCAAAGAAACCTGACGATAGGCGACGGCCTGCTTGGACAAGTCATCGTAAATGATCAGGGCGTCCATGCCGTTATCCATGAACCACTCGCCCATGGCGGCACCGGCAAAGGGCGCCAGATACTGAGACGCCGCGGGAGAATCCGCCGCCGCCGCCACAACGATGGTGAAATCCAGCGCCCCCGCCTTCTCCAGTTCGGCGATCACCCGGGCGACGTTCGACTGCTTCTGGCCCACCGCGACGTAAATGCTGTACACCGGCCGGAATCCCTCCACGCCCGCGTTCTGTTTGTTGATCCGGGCCTGGTTGATCATCGTATCCACCCCGATGGTGGTCTTGCCGGTGGAGCGGTCGCCAATGATCAACTCGCGCTGGCCGCGACCGATGGGGATCATGGCATCGATCGCCATGATGCCGGTTTGCAGCGGCTGGTTGACGGACTGCCGCTTCACGATTCCCGGGGCAATTTTTTCCACCGGGTAAAAGGTCTGGCAGGCAATCTCGCCCTTGCCGTCCACCGGGCGGCCCAAGGTATCCACCACGCGGCCGAGCAATTCCTTGCCCACGGGAACCGAGAGCAGCTTGCCGGTGGTCTTGACCTCGGTGCCTTCTTTGATGCCGAGGTAATCGCCTAAGATAATGGCACCGACTTCGGTTTCCTCGAGGTTCAGCGCCAAACCGATGATGCCATTGCCGAAATCAAGCATCTCATTGGCCATGGCGTCGGTGAGGCCCTCGATTTTGGCGACACCGTCGGAGATTTCGCGGACAGAGCCGACGTTCTGACGCTGGACCGCGGCTTTCACGCCGGCGATCTGTGCTTCGATTTCCTGGAGAATGTTACTCATCGGGACTGAATGGGATTGAAAGTGGTGAGTTCTGGAGCGGAGGCAGATCAGGCAACGTCGTCGAGGGCGGCTAGGCGACCGGCGACGGATCCGTCGTAAATATCGCTGCCGACCTTGATCTTGAGGCCGCCGATCAAGGCGGGGTTGATCCAGAAGGTCAGATTAAGTCCGGAACCATAGAGGCGTTCGAGACTGGTCTGGATGGACTGAATTTGGGCGGAAGTGGTCTCGACGGCGTTCTCGACCCGGGCGGTGCGGCGTTCGAGATCGAGTCTCACCAAGCGTTTGAGATGCTCCACGATCGCCAGGTAACCTCGAGGTTTGGCCGCCAGCACCCGGCTTACCACCTCCCGCACGCGCGCCTCATCCAACACTCCGTTGACCCGGCAGACCTGGAACAGTTCACGGGCCTCGCGTTGGGACTGTTTGGAGATCTTCATGAATTCGGGCGGGCGGGACTAAAATCAGTTGTTGGCCAACATCTGGTTGGTGTCGTCGGCCAGGCGCTGTTTCTGCTCCACCGTCAAAACGTTGGCCGTGACCCTGGCGCTGGTTTCCACCACCAAGCGGGTGACTTCCTTGCGTAGTTCGCCCTTCAGACGCGCCAGTTCCGCATCCCCTGCGGCGCGGGCCTTGGCGAGAATGTCCTGCGCATCCGCGACGGCCTGTTGACGGCTCTTCTCGGTCTCCGCCGCCACGGCGGCGCGGGCCTCCTCCATCATCTTGGCTCCTTCCTGGCTCGCCTGATGGATGATTTCGCCGGCTTTGTTTTGGGCGTTGGCCAGCTCGGCCTTGATCTTCTCAGCATTGGCCAGGCCTTCCTCGATAAGCGCGCTCCGCTTTTGCAGCACCTGTTGAATCGGACGGAAGGCGAAGGCTCTCAACAGCAGCGCCACAATGGTGAAGCTGATGATGTTGGAGATGAGCGCGGGCCAATTGGCCCCGAAAGTGTGGGCGATCTGTTGGACCGTCCCGCCTTCCGAGGCGGTCGCTGCGAGGAGGAGGTACTGACTCATACGCCGGAAAGAATGGGGAAATCGTTGGGGCGCGGGACGACGGCGTCCCGCGCCGGGCGATCAACGGCCGTTCCAGAGGAACAGCGCGAAGAACACAATACCTTCCGCGAAGGCCGTGCTCAGGATCGCCTGGACGAGGATCTTCGTGGACGCGCCGGGATTCCGGCCAACCGCCTCCGAAGCGCCCTTGCCGATCATACCCACGCCGAGGGCGGCGCCCAGACAGGCAGCCGCAACGTGGATATTACCGGTAATTTCAGCGAGCATCATAGTTGTTATCTTTTTGTGTTGTGTCCGGCCGCCCCGGCGGACTTGCCACCGTCTGACGGCCGAAAGTTTCAGTGTTCGGCGTGGGCCTTTCCGTGCCCCTCCGATTCATCGTGCATGCAGATCAACAGCGTGAAGACCGCGGTCAGCAACATGAAGACGAAGGCCTGCACCACCCCCACCAACACCTCCATGAAGTAGAACGGCAGGGCCACCAGCCAGCCCCACCAGGCCCCGCCGAGATGGGTCATCGATTCGAGCATGTTCTCCCCGGCGAAGATGTTGCCGTAGAGACGGAAGCTCAGGGAAATGGGACGGAACAGGATGGAAACGATCTCCAACAAGCCCACCGCGAAGAAGACGATCACCATCAACACGAAAAGCGGTCCGGTAATCTCTCCCTTGGGGGGAGCGAACAGGTGCTTCAGGAAGCCTCCGAATCCGTTCTCTTGAATGGCCCAGATGGTCCACAACGCGAAGAAGACCATTGCCATGGCGAAGGTCATGTTGAAATCGGCATGGACCCCGCGGAGCAAGGGTTGGGTTACGTGAAACCCGTGAGACGTTTGGACGCCGTACCCGATCGTACCCACGCCCGGAATCAAGCCCGACCAGTTGGTGGTCAGGATGAAGATGAACAAGGAACCAAAGAACCAAAACGTCTTGTCGAGCAAATGTTTGCCGACCAGTTCCTTCAGAAAATTGTACAGGCTCTCTACCAACCATTCCCAAAAATTCTGCGCCCCCTGGGGAATCATGGCGGCCTTCCGCATCGCGATCTGGGCCGCGGCGATCAGCGCGGCGGCGATGAACCACGTCCAGACCATCGAATTGGTTACCGGTAACGGGCCGAGGTGGAACAGGACGGGAGCGGCCGTTGGCAACCCGGAAGGCGCCTCCTCACCATGGCCAGCCTCCCCGGCATCTGCCGCCCATCCCAAGGCAGGCAACGCCAGACCCAAAATGATCGCGAAAATGAAGCGCCAAAAACGCATGTTCAGGTGGAGGAACCCGGCGCGACGAGACAAGAAGTCCCGCCAATCCATCCTGGTTGCCTCGAAAGAGACGCCGAGTCTGTCGTGTGTGAAACTTTTCACAAGAGGTTTTTTGAGACCCTCACAAGATCACCCATAACCCTCGACCTGCCAGGGGATGGGCCGGTCCGTACCATCCGCAGCCCCAGTTCGCGTGGTTCAGGATGATCCCCAGAGCCAAATTCCCCATCCCAAACCCCTGACGTCCGTCCCTGGCCGGGCAAGTACGGCAGGCGGCCCAGCCCCGGCAGCCAAGCCCACCCGGGCGACAATGGCTCCTGCACATGGGCAAGCTGGAGGACGGCCTGATCCATCACCTGACCTCCTCCGGCAATGCCGATATTCGCCGCCAACTGGTCCTGTTTGAAGGCTCGCTTCTGGGATAATGGCGCTGGTCGTTGCAGATGCATTGAGGGTGAACTGGCGCTTCCGGGTTCACCAGGAAATAGAGGGCGGTATCGATCCGGCGTTTCTCAGCGAAGTGGACTGGCAGCGTCCGTTCCGGAATGGCCAGCGCATTTTATTACTGTACTGAAAGCCGCTCCTTGGGCCAGACGCTGAGCTTGGTCGCTGGAGTGTTGCAGGCCCCGCCAAAGGGTTTGGGCGCCGGGTTCGCCGTTGCCGTTGCGCCCCGATCAAGCCGTCCAACTGGGCGACGATCCACACCGGTTCCCGCAGGCGCAGCAGTTGCTCTGCTGAAATTGCCCGGCGCGAAGCCCTGGGCTATTCGAAAGCGTGCCGCGCGAATCACACGCTGTCCGAGTCCAACGAACCCGAAAGATCGTGGAACAACTGGCGACGACCTACCCCGACGCCCATTGCGAACTCAACTACTCCAATCCTCTGGAACTGTTGGTGGCCACCATTCTGTCCGCCCAATGCACCGACCGGCAGGTAAACCTGGTTACTACCACCTTGTTTCCTGAATTCCGGACCGCCGCCGACTATGCCTGCGCTCCGTTGGACGTGTTGTCGAAACGGATCCAACGACTGGGTTTGTTTCGTAACAAGGCGAAGAACATTCAATCCGCCTGCCGTACGCTGGTCGAACAGCACCACGGCGAAGTGCCGCAAACAATGGCCGAACTCACCGCCTTGGACGGCGTCGGACGCAAGACGGCCAATGTGGTTCTGGGCAATGCCTTCGCCATCAATGTGGGCATTGTCGTCGATACGCATGTGGCCCGGCTTTCACAGCGCCTGCGGCTGACCTCCGAAACCGATCCGGTCAAGATTGAGCAGGCCTTGATATCGTTGGTTCCCCGGGACCAATGGACCCAGTTCAGCCATTGGTTGATCTGGCATGGGCGCCGACGATGTTTTGCCCGGAATCCCGATTGTTCGACCTGCGAGATCCGTTGGTTCTGTCCATCCGCAGACCGCGTTTCTACATCCCCATCAGGAAGTAAGGGGAGGGGATAGAGGCTTGTTCCATCGACCTCCGCCTCACAGCCTTGCAGCCATGACGATTGACGAAGCGCTGGCGCTGTTCCGCTCCACCGGGGCGCTATTGGAAGGCCATTTTGTCCTCCGCAGCGGCCTGCATAGCCGGCAGTTCTTTCAGTGCGCCCTGGCCCTGCAACAGATGCCGCTGGTGGAGAAATTTGGAGCCGCCTTGGCCGCACGCGTGGCGGACTTGGGGACGCAAACCGTGATTGCGCCGGCCATGGGGGGGCTCGTCATTGGGCAGGAGGTGGCGCGCCAATTAGGCGTCCGGTTCATTTTCGCCGAGAAGGAGGAAGGCAAACTGGTGTTGCGACGGGGATTCAAAATCAGCTCCGGTGAACGCTGCCTGGTGGTGGAGGATGTCGTTACGAAAGGGGGGCGGGTCGCGGAAACGATGGAGATTGTCCGTGTGGCAGGCGGTTTCGTCACCGGAGTGGCCGTGGTGGTGGATCGTTCTGATGGCACCCTGGACCTTGGTGTCCCCTTGCGCAGCCTGATCCGGCTGCCCGTGGAAACCTTCCCCGCCGACGGGCTGCCGCCCGACTTGGCCGAATCGCCGGCTATAAAACCGGGAAGCCGCTGAAATCGGTTCGGAACGACATGGGCAAGGCAACCCACCGCCGAACATATCATAACGCCGCCAGAATGCGATCCCATTGGCGGGCATGAACATCGATGCTGCCTTCCGTCCAGACGACAAAACGGGCCCGGGTGATCTTCTCTTCC
Organism: uncultured Verrucomicrobiota bacterium; assembly: GCA_964474315.1. Classification (GTDB taxonomy): domain Bacteria; phylum Verrucomicrobiota; class Verrucomicrobiia; order Limisphaerales; family UBA9464; genus UBA9464. The sequence goes on from CAYYSX010000002.1 coordinate 45,534, forward strand.
ACGGGCAACTGCGCTGCGTTGCGAGCATCGATGTCGCCTTCGGACCAGCCCCGTTCGGTCAATCGCTTCCGTTGCGACGCCTTAGTACATGCCACGGCGACAACCGCAGAAAACTCCGCCTCATAGCCCCGTTCGAACAATAGAGGGATCAAGACCGCTGCGTGGGTCTGACCTTCCCGTGCCCATTGCTGTACCTGAGCCCGCCAAGCTAGCGCGATGCGGGGATGCAGGATGGTTTCCAAACGTTCCCGCGCCTCCGTCTGGCTAAAAACTACCTCCGCCAATCTGGCACGGTTCAAAGAACCATCCGGATGAAGCATCGCGACGCCGAATGCTTCCCGGATCTCCGCCAATCCCGGCGTACCTGATTCGGTTGCCTGCCGGGCCAAGGCATCGCTGTCCACGACCCGGATACCTCGGGCCTCAAGCAGACCACCGGCCGTGGATTTTCCCATTCCGATTCCACCGGTCACCCCGAGCAACTTCATCCATCAAAACGGAAAAGGCCGCCCCATCGGGCGGCCCTCACTTGCTCAGGGTTTAACGACAACCCGATAGGCCTTCAGCGGCGCATCTGGATCCACCGGATCCCGGACCGAGAGACGCTGAGTCACATTGGAGGTGTTTTGGGCCGTCTTCACCGGCTCCCATTGTCCTGAGACAAGAACCTGGGTGGATTGAACCTCATATGTCTGCCCTGGCGCGGCATTCCATTGAACCTCAATCAAAGAACCTTCCACCAATCCCACCTGGCTGATCACAACCAAATCGAACGGCGATGGATCGGATGCATTCGGGATGCCATCGCCATCAGAATCGATTGAGGTGCTGAACCGGAGAGCCCGGGGAACGCGTAGCACTCGTCCATCACCACCCGCGACCTCCACCCATTCGGGAACTCCGGAACTGCCGTCTTCCACCCAACGGAGCGTCCCACCTCCGGCAGTTACGAAACCGTCCAGCGACGCAGGATCCACGTTATCACTCGTTCCCGCATAATAGAGGGTCATCCCTTCGACCAGAATCAGAGAATTCTCCAGGTTCACCAGGATCTCATCACTCAAGATCAAGGTCTCCACGTAGATGGCGTTCTTAACCCCCACGGGAGCAAATGAAATCACGCCTCCGAATCCGACATTGAGGGCCAGTGCTCCCAAGGCCGCGTTGTCGGTGTATCCCGCCCGAGTCGCTCCCACGTCGTCCGCCGCCCAGAAGGATAAGATTTCGGTAAAATCCGGGGCGAGGAGATCCACCGTTGTTCCCAGCAGATTTCCAACGGCGGGTTTGACCACGAGATTGACCCCGTAGGTGGCCGACACATAGCTCGGGTTGTCCAGGCCACCATCCCGAATGGCTCCCGGAACATTCAGGGTGAAAGCTCCGCCAATGAACGCGCCCAAGCCGGTCAGATCGGCTTCATTCGCTGTCAGGAACGCGTTGCGAACACTGCTGAGTGTGCCGCCCTCGTTGACAAATTCATCCGCGGTAACCACCAAATCGCCCCCTTCGGCAAACAGGGTACCACTGAGGTCGAAGGTGTCCGATCGGAGGTTGATTCCGGTGGCACGGATCAAGCCGGAGTTATTGATGCTCTGAAGCGGTGTACCAGGGGAGACGCCCAAGCCAAGGAATGACGGAACGGTGAGCGAACCGCTGTTCGTCAGGTTCACCAAGTTGGGAAGAGCGGCCGCGGTCAAGTCCCCAATGCCCGTCAAAACGAGATTTCCAGCCAGGTTCAGATTCTCGGCCGTACTGGAGAAGTCGCCATCGACTAGAAGCTCATCTTGAATATCGACGGTCGTGGAACGAAGGATGAGATCATTGACCAGAGTCTGCCGGGCCGTGTCCAATGAGTTTTGGATCACCGTTACATGGTAAATCGCCACGTAGGTGGTGGTCTCCTCCGCTTCCGCTCCACAAGGACCGTCTTCGTCAATCACTCCATCCCCATCCGTATCACATCCATCCGCGGTGCCATCCCCATCCAAATCAATGTCTGTCCCACCACCGTTGGTCACGGTCAAATCGAACGAATTGGTGAACGTCGTGGAGAAAATGGCGAAGGAACCGCCAAAACGGGATACCGATCCCTTGGCCAAATCCTTGATCTCCAGAGGCCCATTGGTGGAACCAAGATCATAGTTCAAAATCGGAGCATCAATCACCGCGCCACGGCTGGTCTTGAGATTGTCGGCCCGAATTGAAACCGATCCCTGCCCCTGGATCCGGGCGTTGCGCAGGTCCAGTTCCTTGGCGTCGATCGCCACCCGCCCGGCAATGTTCGTAATCGAGGCACCGGGCACCGGAGTCGGTGCAATCAGGTCGAACAACGTCACTCCGTCGATGGCACCGATGGGAATAAAGGTGATGTCACTGAGGCTTTGCGAGGGAAACCGCAGTAGCTCTCCGGCCCAAGTCACGTAAAGATTGGTGGTGACTAGATTGGTCATCTCCATTCCGTCGGGAAACGCTTCGTCAAACCAAGTCGTGAACAGCGAAGGACTGAAGGTGGCGTTCGGCGTCAACGACCCAATGGGCGTGTCGGGATTGAAACGCGGAGGATAAGCACGAAATGCGAACAAATTGGTGGGCGCCTGTGAGTTCAAGGTCAACCCATTCAACAGAAGCTCGGTCAGCGGACTGGAACCGAAATTGTCGGCGATGACGAACTGCGTGGCGATCGTCGAGGTCCCTTGTCGGACCAAGTCTGGCTGGATTGAGGTGAACCGGACGTAAGCGGTCTTGGCGGGAAAATCCCGGCTCGGTCCATTGGCCCAACTGACGTCGATGACGACATTGGTATCAGGATTGGCAACGAAGACGATCTCGAACTGCTTGTTGGTGGTGGTGGGTTGGTCGGCCCAGACAAACACGGCCGGATTCTGCAGCGTGAGGCTGGCAAACGGAGGCTCCGTGTCATCGGGAGTCGCATTCTCCGTCACTTGAGTATAAATATAGAATCCACCCGTACTAACGGTCAGGTTAGTAAGGCCCTCGGGATCCACGTTCTCAACGGCGAAGGTAAACGGATCCAGGGCCGAGAATCCGTAGCGCCACCAGCGGTCGCGGACGTCCGTCTCCGGAGAAAAGCTTTCTTCGTCAAGGCCAACCGAAGGTTGGAATCGGAATGGGTCCGGGACGTAACGTAAAGTCCGGAAGGTGCTGAATTCCAGTGGCGTTGAACCGACCTTGCTGGAACTTAAGTCCACGTTGTCTCCGCGAATTTCAATCGAGCCGGCATAGAAACCTTCAATCGTGCCGCGGTTAATGATGTTGGTGGCATTCAATGAAACGTAACCACCATATAGGGGAAACAGATCGTTGGGCAGGCCGGTGAGACTCATGTTGACCGACAAGTTGGCAAACTCACCGGAAATGGTAGCGCCGGGAGAGTTATAGATTTGCGCCGCCCGGCGCCGGATCCCCGCATCGTCGATATATTGGAGGTTGAACCCCGGAACGGAGCTCATGAAGTAGGTGTTGGTATAGTACAACGTGTTCTGAGTTTCAAAGGGCATTACCGGATTCAGGTACTCCCCGAAGAATATATTCGGTTGACCTCCAATGATAAAAGTCCCGGTGTTAATAAACGCCTGGGCGTCAATCATGATCGGATCCGGATTACGCCCGGAATTCTCGTACACAGGGGCCGGGGCGGCCTTGAGCAAGAGCGTGGCGGTAAGCACAACTCCGAGAGCAGTGAACCAGGTTTTCATAGGCGGTAGGGAGAAACGTTCGCTCGGTCGCTTGAAGGTCAAGGGAAAAGTGTGCTTTCCAATTCCTGGAGTCCAGATCCTACCGGATAAACAATGGGGGCGTTAGTGGTTCCATCGTAGGACCCCCAAACGAAGCCCCGGGTTCCGGAAAGCTGGCTGCCATTTCCAATATTAAAAATCCACGGCCCAACCTTATTGAGCACGATTTGAACTCCGGTATCCACAATCCCCGGGCCATCCTGGACCGCTCCGACGCCGGGATTGGCTTCCGTCAGAAACACGTTCCCCGCGACCTCATAGACATAGGGTTGCCCAAGGTTGGGATCCCCTCCGAGGTCGCCGGCTGAAAAGAGGATGTCAGGCTGGAGGATGGTTCGCTCGGTCACCTGGCGAACGGCGATACCGTTGGTATTGATCACCGTCTCCGGGTAGCTAACGCTTACGGGAACCAGGAACTGCCCCAAAAGCGGATCCGTATCCACTCGAACATAACTGAGCTTTCCCGGTCCAGAGCGTCCACCCACCGGGATGAAGCTGGTCGCCGTGACTACTCCATTCGTATCGGTGACCCCTCCTCCGATAGGCCCGCCCACCACCGTCCAGGGAGAAATGGGATCGGGAACAACAATCTGGAATGAGATGTTGATCCAAGGAGATCCGTCGCCACCTCCGAAGGTTCCCGAGGAGCTCCCGAAGGAACCAGTGGGGGCCGACTGCCAATTGACGTTGTCGGGGCGGTATATGTAGCGAATGGCCCCGACATCATCACGAGTGAGGCCACTATAGAACAGTCCGAATCCATCAGCCACGAGGCTGGCAGGCCCGTAAACCTGGGAATAAACTCGCGGATCCGTGGCGCCAGCCTGCAACCCGGCCGTGGCCACTACGCTAACGTTCGGATTGGCCACATCCACGGCGAGCTCCTGACAATCCCAAGTGTCTGGATCGGCACTGATCTGGAGAATCTGATAAGTGTAAAGGCTGCCATTGACATAGGCCGATGGCCGAAATGATACCGGATCGAAGTTCCGTTGGATGATGTTGTAGTAGTACTGTTGGGGGTCGGTGTTGGGAATGGGACGCTGCTGGAAGATGGTCCAGGTATAGCGCTCGGGACAGGCCAACCCCAGAGTCTGAAGGAGGATGGATAGCGTGATGGATTTTACATCCCGCAGCCGAAGCTGCTGCGCGGTATAGTTGAACCGAGTGGCGTTGAGAGGGTATTCCGTGAGGCCCGAACTCATTGAGGAGGTCGAGGGCAGGTCGTTCAGAATCTGAATGGCGGCTTCGACTGCGGCGACTCCATTGGTGCCGTAATACTCCACAAACGACGAGTCGAAACCATATACTACCACCGGACTGCCCCATCGATACTCTTCCCCCACGTTCATAGGTCCACCAACATCGTTAGGGATCGCGATGGTGGTAAACGGCCCATTGTAATTTAGTGCAGGAAGCTGGTAGGTGGCAAAGGGCCCCATCAAGGAAAAGGCCCGCGCCGAGCCGCCCAGTCCTGCCAGAAGCAGCACCGGCAAAAGATACTTGAGAAAGTTTCGCATGGATCAACGAAGAAGATTGACGCGGTAGTAGGCGTTGTTGGGTAGGTCTCCCACCGGAATCGAGTCAGTGCTGCCCGCCGCCAAACGAGGCGCTCCGATGTCGGCCCACTCCTTCAAACTCGTGGAGTACTGTGCTTGATAGAAGGCCCCAGAACGGCTGTTCCAACTCAAGATGACTCCCTGCGGACTGCTGGTCAGCCGGGTCTTCAAGACGCTGGCGGCCGACCGCGGATCCGTGCCGGCGAGAAATTCCTCCCGATCAGTGACCCCATCGCCATCCGAGTCCGCAGACGGCAGAGGCCAGAGAGCGGGGTTGCTACCGAAATGCAGCGCCTGCCAGTCGTCAGGAAGGCCATCCGCATTGTCGTCTTCGCCCCAAGTTCGGCCGGTGGCCGGAGCGGAGAGGGGCGAACGACGACCATCCTGGAGGACATAGGCCAAACGAACTGTATGGGAGGAACTGGGGGCGAGGCCACCGACCGAATACGTCGAGGCCGTCAAAGCGACGGGCGATTCGGCGCCGTCCACATAAAGTTCGTAATGCTTCAGCGGAAGCCCTGACAGTTCAGCCCACGTCACCAGCAACCTGGAGGAGGAGGCCGCAAAGACGTACGGAGCTGAAGGCTCGGCGAGCGTGGCCATGGCGCGGCTGTAGCGTTGCGCAGCCAGATCCATTCCGCGGGCGGAGCCTCCAAACGTGCTCCATACCGCGAGTACTCGTCCCGCCCCGTCGGAAGCAACGGCTGGCGTCATTTGATCTCCAGTCGTCGCGGTGTTCACCACAAACTCATCCCCGACCAACTGTCCATCCGGCGTCAACCATTGGCCCACAATGCCGTATCCGGCACCGTCGCCCCCCTCGCTGCGATAAATCACCAGTACCGAATCCCCATCCGCCGCGAGTCGGGGAAATCCTTGGAATCCAAGGCGCCTGGTGTTCACCAAGCTTGGAGACGAAATGGGGCCGGTGGACTGGAAAGCCCGGGTTTGGATGTCCCACACCGCCCCCGGCGTTTCATGGTCATGTTCCGCCCAAGCGGCCAGAAAGCCTCCGGCCGATAGACCTAACAAGGCCGGGGTGGCACAAGGACGGTGGGAAACATTGATGGGAAACTCCGGCTGCAACGCTGCCCCGGTCGCGGTCAAAAAACGCGCAAAGACGTCCACGCGGTTCTGACCGCGTTGCTGTTCAGAGATCCAAGCCACCACAAAACTTCCGTCCGTCAGCGCCGCTACCGAAGGTGAACGCTGATGATACTGGGTGTACTGGTTCACAGAAAACGGAGCCTCCTCCAAGGCTCCCTTGGCCGAGAGGAGCCGGGCCTGAACGCCCAGCATGCTTCCATCGACCCCATCGGCTGCCCAAACGACCAGAACCTGGCCGTCTCTATTGACGGCGATCACCGGATCCCGGTTATCCACCCCGTCGCCGGAGATGATGAACTCGGGACCCGCGAACTTTCCGTCTGGATTGATGACCCGGCCAACAATGGACTGAGCTCCCCGAATTCCGCCTTGCCAAACGACCAGCCCACCACCGTCGGAAAGTAACGCCACCTGGGGGTTTTCCTGGTCTCCGGCACCCACCTCGTTAACCCGAAAGGAACTGAGACCGGTCAATTGCCCCGTGAGTCGTCGGGCGCTGATCCCAAAGCCATCGCCATCGGTGCTGTTGTCCTGCCACACGAGCCATCCCCCCGCACTTCGGAACGCGACTGCCGGTGATATCTGATCACCCACCGGCGAACCGGCCGCGAGGTACTGCCCACCGCTGGGGGCAAGATCTCCCGCTCCCATCGCAGAAACTCCGAGCAGCCATGCTACAGCCGCTGGAAGCATTCGCCGGATGGAAAGCGATCCCCCACTTGTTCTGGCGTTTGACATAGTTTTCCAATTGCCGAGCGCGTGGCAGTCAACGGTGCAGTGATCCAAAGTATGCCTTTCGTTCACTTTCGCAAACATTCGTTCTCCCGTCTCGGTTAGCGTTTACGGTCTTGGTGTTTTCAACCGGTCGGTTGATGATGCGGGCCTCATTTTGGCCGGAATCCGGCCCGCGCGTCGGGAACGGTGTTGGGATCGTAGGGCATGGCGTTCGGGTCGTTCACCCGGCGGCCAGAAGGATCAAGGATGGTTGGAGTCACGAAGATCAGGAGGTTCTTCTTCACCGTGGCAGACGATTCACTGGTAAACAGGCGGCCGATCAGCGGGAGATCGCCGATAATGGGAACCTTGTCCCGCTGCTTACGGGAATCTTCGGCGATCAAGCCGCCCAAGACTACAGTTTGGCCATCCCACACGATGGCGGAAGTCACCACCTGCCGAGTTCGCAAACGCGGAAGGGGCAATGTGGCCGTCAGAGGAATGCCAATGGTGTTGCCGGCGACCGACTGCGCCTGAGGCACAAAGGCTCCCGGATCATCATATCCCACAAATTCCGTCACCACCGGAATCAGGGTCATTTGGATGGAGACGTCGTCGGCAGAGACATAGGGGATGACATTGAGTTCCGGGCCAAAAGGGACCGTTTGTACGGTGTAATTCAGGGTAGGGGCGACACCGCCGCCACCCGTGCCAAAGCCACCCCCGAATCCACCGTCAGTGGCGCCACCGCTGGCGGTTTGCTGAAGATCCACACCGGTAACAATGGTACGGACATCGGCCGTTACAATCTGGGCTTGCCGGCCGCTGAGCGTGGTGACCTTGGGAGCCGCCAAGACGTCCACCCCATCCCGCTGTTCCAGGGCCGAAATGGCGACACGGAACTGTGGATTGGTGAGAATCCCGGTGATCGTGGCGAGCGTTGGGATCGCGGTCTGATTGCGGTTCGCATCCGTATAACTGGAGCGGAGGCCAGCCGTCACATTACCGTCAGTGGCAGCAGGCGGGATCGTCGTATCGAAGAAGTTATCCGGCACACCCGGGACCCCGATCGAAGCAGGAACGCCGGGAAAAGTGCCATATGGGTTGGCCGAAGATCCTGAAGTTCCTGGACTTCCCATGGAAGGGGCAGTGCCTCCTTGAGCCCCCACCCGTCCGTTGCCAATAACCCAGTTCCCAAACCACCACTGGAAGCCCAACGCTTTGGCATCGGACTGAGTGACTTCGGCAAACTTGGCCTCAATCTCCACCTGGGGCGGAGCAACATTAAGGGCCGCAATGGCCTGTTCGATCACATCCAGATCGGACAGGGTTGCGCGGACGAACAGGATTCCGGTTCGGTCGTTGAAGAAGAGGGCCTTTTGATTGGCGTTTGGATCAGCCAGTCCGTCGAGACCAAGCGTTGGTTGGGTGAACCCGGCGCCTTGCTGACCGGGCAAGGCCGTGGCCGGAAAATCAACTCCGCAGGCTCTGAAGAAGTCTCGGACCACCAGCTGAACATTGGCCATCAAGTTCGTACGCGTTACTGCGGTGATGCCTACGCCTTGTTGTCCACCGCCACCGCCACCGCCACCACCGCCACCGCCCTGCGCCACTCCCGAGGAGGCTTCGACCCGAGGGACAGTAAAGATGCCCTGCTGGCCGCCGGCACCACCGCCACCACCGCCACCGCCACCGCCGCCGCCGCCGCTTCCCACCTGCAAGTCGCCGAAGGGGAATCCGACGACCGCTTCAAGACCTTGCAAGAAGGTATTCGGATCCACACGGAAAGAGCGGGTATGCAACTGGGGATTTTCGGGCAACCGCTGGGTGAATACGATCGCGTAGTCCTCAATGGAGATTTTGAGCGGACGCTCCGCCACCTTGGCGATGGCATCGATGGCATCGGCCAGACGGACATCCCGCAAGCCGGGTACCAGACGGATGATGATACTGTTGAGGTCAACCGGCTCGGCCGGCGCCGCCGGAATCGGCGCACCCGTGTTCGGGTCAATCTGCGGAACCGCGGACGGGGGGATGACATCCATGGTGGAGTTGATGATGAAGTTGAGCCCGCGTCTCTCTGGATCACGCGCGCGGGCTTGCTCATCCAGGTATTTCACCACTTCGCTCAGCGGTACGCCGTCAAACTTGACCTCATTCAGGACGATCCGGTCGAGCTTGTTCTGAATCAGTTGGCGGCCCGCCCCGGTGTAAATGAGATTGGTGCGGGCGAAGGGATTGGCGTTGGGCAGGTTGTTGCGCTTGGGAGCCCAGGCCTGCTCCACCTCAAGAAGCATTTCGCGGGTGGTCAGTTTCTTGAGCTGAGCCGCACGACCAAATCGAGCCTGTTGGATCAGTTCCAAGTAGTAGTTGGCGGTTCGATTGTCCGGTTGCAACTCCTTGGCTTGCAGGAGGAGCTTTTCAGCCTCTTCCAAGCGACCCGCTTCATAAAGCAGCTTGCCGTCGTTGGCGAGAGTCGATGCTTGGAGGTCTTGTTGCTTGAGGGCGGGAATCTGGGAAAGAGCCTCTTCGGAAGGCAGCTTGCCAACCAGGCTGGAGAGGCGCCGGTCATTCTCGGCCTTAAAGCTCTGGGCCACCGTATTGGAGGGATCTACCTTGAGGGCGCGACTGACCTGGACATTTGCTTCGCGGTAATCGCCGCGGCGGGAGGCCGCCACGGCCAAATCAACGCGGGTCGTGGAGAGGCCGGTGCGCACTTCGGCCCGCTCCGCTTCCGCGGCGGCGCCCAACTGCTCCGTAAGGGTCCAGGCATCTTCATAAAGTTTGGCCGCGGCCGGCAGATCCTTGGCCGCCGTGGCGATTTGCGCGGCCTCAATAGTCTTGCGCAACAGGATGAGTTTTTCCTGTCGGCGGACCGACTCTTCTTCGGCGACCTGGTTCGCCGACTGGGACAACAGCGGCTGGGCTGCGGCGAAGAGCAGCAACAGGCTGAGGAGACGAGACAGTTTCAACATGGTACTTGCGGTTGGAAAAATCCGTAAAACAGGGTGGGAGGGACGCTCAATCGGAGGACAGCTTGATGATCGTGCGGGTGCCGTTGGGTGCGGAAATTACAAGTTCCTCTTTGCCAATGGCAACAATCTTGTAGGTCGTGCCGGCCAGCACGAGGGTGTCATCAGCGCGCTTTCCCGGAAAGTCGCGGTTTTCGAAGCGGAGGTCGGCCTGGTATCCCATCACCTTCTCGAAGGGCTTCCCTTTGGCCAAGGTCACCTGCTCGCCGCCCGCCAGTTCGATCACCACCTCACCGGCCGAATCCTTGGGACCGCGCACTTCTCGCAGAAGGAAAAAATTGTTCTTGGTCCCTTCGGTCAGCGACAGCGTGACAGGGCGTCGTTCGCTTGGTCTCTTAGCGTGTTGCTGTTCGATGGCGAATTGGTAGCGATACGGATCACCGATTCCGGTCGGACCGACATAGGTGACGCTCAGGTTGAGTGGGCGGATCGCCACCACTTTGAGTGTCGCGGCGAGGTTTCGACCCGGATCCGGCTTCAGTTCGCTTGGATTAGCACCGCGAATCCAACGGACCGGATTGAACACGTTGTGGTCGCCCGACAAATTGAGATTCACCGGCTGGGACATCCTCTGAACGGCAGCGACGGAATTGGTGAGGTCCACCGGCGGCAGCGGTTTCCGACTACCACGCACCCTCGTTTGGAGCTGCTCGTCCAGCGAGGATTGGACCGCACTGACCGTCTGGGTCAGCCAAAAGGCAGCGGCGGCGACGACCAGGAGGACTACGCTGAGAATGAGCTTTTCGTAGTGCTTCTTCAGAAAATCCATGACGACCAGGAAGAGGGGGTGGCGGGTACGGTACTAGTTCACCGCGTTGGGGCGCCCCGGATTCTCGGCCTTGTCACGGGGAAGGAGTTTGACCAATTCGATACCAAGAGTGACGCGGAGCGGCTTCTCGTCGAGAACCACTTCTCCGGGACGGTTGGCAGTCGGTAGCGCTACCTGTGGAACCGCGGGCTGCCCTTGATACCGTCCTGGGGTGAGTCCATAACGCCGAGCCAAAGTCGGATCTCTGGCATAGGGGCTGGCCCCTGGCATCGCCATCGGCATGGCGGCGGTTGACGTCGCGGGCGTGTCGAGATTTCCGCGCTCGACATTGAGTGTTTTGACGATGAACGACTCCGGCGCCTCTACTAAGCCCATCAAGACAGCGGCGAGTTCCTGACTGAAGACTTGAACCACCACCTCATAGGGGTAGCTCACCGAGTTCATCGCCGAGTTGGTGGTAATCTTGCGGGTCAAAAAGGCACCCGTTCCGGCCGATTCATTGGTCCCCACCGGCGCACGCTTGAAGGAAACGATGGACGGAACTTTGGCGTCAAACAGAATGCGGCACAGACTCTGGATGTCGGCCAATTGCGCCGAAAGAGATGGCAACGAACTGACGGAGAGCTGAAGCTGTTTGCGTTGTTCGTCGAAGGTAAATCCGTAGGTAGGACTGGAGCCTTTATCCGGAAGCTGCACCCCGGCCCGTTCCGCTTCTCGAGTCAATTCTGTGATCGTGGCTTCGAGATGTGATTTGAATCCGGCGGTATCGAGCCCTTCAGGAGGGGTTCGTTCCGTAAAATGATTGCGGGCCTCCTTGATGAAACGTTGCACCCGCGCTTCCTCCTCCTTAGCCAACTGTATGTTGGCAGTGTCGGGGTACACCGGACGCTGAACCAGGCTGTCTAACTGGCTGTTCTTGGCCTGCAATTCCGCGTCCACGCCATCCGCCTCGCTCTTGGTACCCAACAAGTACCAGACCCCGGCGCCCATCAGGACCACAGCGACGGCAAGCGCAATGACAAAGCCGAGGTTTTTCTTGACCCAGTCCATATCAGAGCTTGATGGGGCGTTTCAGTTTCACCTTGAGCGGGAAGGAGAAGGAGGGAGAGTCAGAAGAAACTTGCTCCAGATTTCCCGACAGCAGGGTTTCCTTACCATCGAAGATCTCGGAACCCTGCATCGCCTTCTCCACCGCGTAGGCAATTTCACTGTTGGCTTTGGGATTCAGATTGACGGAACGGATGGTGAGGTTGATCACCGCGACCTCGTTGGTGTTGGCCGGACCCTTGGACTCCGGTTTGGCCGGTTCCGCGCCTTCGCCGCCTTCACCCTCGCCCATCGGTCTCATCGGCATCAGGCCATAGCGTCGAGCCAGGACCGGATCCATCCGATAGAATCCCCCTGGCCCCGAGGACTCCTCGACCGCATCCGCCACGGCCAAATCCTTGGATGGCTCGGTGGACAGGAGGGTATCGATCCAGATTCCAACGGGTACGCCCAGTCGCGATCGTGATTCAGCCTCCGTCCCTTCGAGTACGGCTCGGAGTTCTCCCAGGATCTGCACCCAAGTCAGACGGTCTTCGACCCAGGTACCGAACTGCGTGGCTTCCTCCGTGACCTGTCTCAGGCGCCCCTCGGCGGACTCCAACTGAGCCTTGGTTGCCTCCAGCGGCTGAAGCTGTTGGTCAATTTTGGCCAACCCATCGCGTCGCACTTCGGCGACCCGCGAAAAGAACCAGCCGACCGCAAAGACTCCCAAGACCGCGGCGTAAGCGGCGGCGATCAAGAAGGGTTTCTTGGCATTGAACTGCTGACGGGCCAAGGAAGCACGCGGCATCAGGTTCAGCTCCACCGGGCATTGGGCCACGTTGCGAAGGCCAAGACCGATGACCTCGCCAAACTGTGGAGCGAGGCCTTCCAACCGGGACACATCGACCGACGGGTCGATTTCGACGTTGCGAAACGGATTGAAGAATTCGACCGGGAGGTTGAGCTTTTCCTCAAAAAACTGCGCCGCATAAGGCATCAGCGAGCCGCCCCCGCACAGGAAGACGCGGACTGGCGTTGCCCCCCCTTGCTGGGTGCGGTAAAATTGAATGGTCTGATTGACCTGGAGATGGAGGCGGGTCAGGACATTCCGGGCGACTTTGGACACGGCGGCAATCCGCGGATTGTCCGGCTCCTCGTAGGCCCCACCGAGACTGACGAAACCGTCGCTGACCTTGAATCTCTCGGCCTCATCGAACCGCATCTTGCCCTCAGCGGCGAATTCTTGAGTGATGGCGTTGGCCCCGACATTGACGCTGCGGGCGTAGTACTTGGTAGGCTCGAACAGGAGGACGTTGCTGGTCTTCGCCCCGATGTCGATCAACAGGCTGCAGCCTTCCTGATCCCCGTAGTTGTAGCGGAAGGCATTCGCCAGAGCCCCAATGGAGGCATCCACCACCTGCATCCTCAGGCCGGCTGCTTCGCCGGCGCCGAAGATCTGCTTCTCCACGACCTCGGACTTGATGGCAACCAACAGGACCTCGAGTTCCCCATTCGCACTGGTGCCGAGGATTTGGTAATCCCAAGCGGTTTCGGCAAGGGGGAACGGTACATTCTGTTGTGCCTCGTACTGAATGATTTGCGTAACTTTCGAGGTATCAACCGGGGGTAGCTTGACGAACTTGGAGAAAACCTGGAACCCCGGGGCGCATAGGTTGACATCCTTCGAGGTGAACCCGCCTTCGGCGAGCAACTCGGCCAGGGCCTTCTTCACCGCACCCTCGCGAGCCGCATCCTGTGACCCGGCGAGACCGAGCGGTTTCAGGCCAAAACGCAACAGGCGCAGACCGCTGTTCTCGGCCGGCGCCAGCTCCGCGATCTTCAGGGTCCCTGCCCCGAAGTCCACCGCCAGAAAAGTTTTCGACGTTTTGAGCATGGTGACGTGTGTTGGAGTGCCAACCTGCCAAAAAAATTGCCCGCATGCGAAAGCTCGCAGGCGAGCGATCATGGCTAAGGCGAAGGGCTACGTAAGAAATGCGAAGAAGCCGGTCAAACACAAAAACCCCTTCACGGCAGAAAAATTTACAGGTGTTTACGTTCTCCGGTCCTGCTCGCGTTGCTTTTCGCTCCGACACCACCGCCAAAACCGTCTGGCTGGCCAAGGATCGGGGCCACCTGTCGCCAACCAGTCCAAAGTGGCTTTCAAACCGCAAGATCACCAAGCCCGGCGCAGGTTCACCGCCGCCTCACCCGATGTCATCAGCCCGATGGCGCGTCTCCCCCTCGGCAGACCGTTTCCGAAGGGCAGCCAGCGGACAAGACCTGCTCCACCGTAATTTCCGCGAGTGACTCCACAGCGAGAGCAGGCGAGTGCTCCTGGAGTTCCGCTAGCGAGCTGCCTCCCGTCGCCACTGCCAGGCATCGGGCCTGGATGGCCCGGGCACATTCAATGTCCGCGCGCGTGTCGCCAATCACCACGATTTCGTCGCCAACCAGGGGCCGGCCGACGTGATCGGAACCTCGTTGAAGGGCGATCCGGGCCAGATCGTTCCGGTTTTCGTGGTCGTCGCCAAAGGCCCCCAGTTCGAACTGTTCGGCCAGTCCGTGCGCCCGCAACTTCAAGCCGGCGCCCAGCCGCACATTGCCCGTCAGCAGCCCCATCACGGGGCGTTCCGGATGTCCCCGCAACGCTCCCAGCAATTCCCTGACACCGGGGCAAACCTCGCCTCTTTGGCGTTCCATTTCGCGTTCCAGAAAATGGACGTACGCCGCCAAAAACCGCTGGATGTTCTCTCCCGAATCAGGAAGTCCGTTGACCTGGAAAAACTCCCGGATCAGCGAGACATCGGTCCGTCCATGAAACCGCAGCGACTCGGTTCCGCCCGGCCGGCCGAATACCTCTTGGGCCGTCAGTGCGAAAGCCTTTACGCCAGCGCCACCCGTACGAATCAGGGTTCCGTCAATGTCGAAGAGAATCAACCGCGTCCTCACCGCGCGAGTTTCCGGGAGGCTCTACCGCTTGTCGATTCGAGCGAATCGTTCGGCAGAAAGACACGAAAAAGCTACGCGCCTGCCACCATGCCGGCCTTGAGTCCTCGGCTGACGACCTCCCGCGCCAGTTCAACCAACACCCGGTCCCGGCGCAGATCACCGAAATTGAGGTTCGGGATCCCACTTTGCTGCTGTCCCACCAGCTCACCCGGACCGCGCAGCTCCAGATCTGCCTCGGCGATGGCGAACCCGTCAGAGGTTTCGGCCAGCACCTTCAAGCGTGCATCGGCATCGGGAGTCCGGTCGTCCGCGATCACGATACAATGAGACTCCTCCGAACCTCGGCCAATCCGGCCCCGCAACTGATGTAATTGCGCCAGCCCGAACTGCCCCGCGTCTTCAATCACCATCACGGTGGCGTTGGGAACGTCCACCCCCACCTCCAGAACGGTCGTCGCCACTAAGACGTGCAAGATGCCAGACCGAAAATCGTTCATGGCCGCCTCCTTCACGTCCGCCCGTAACTGGCCGTGGAGCAACCCGACCCGAAAGGGTGCCACCTCCTGCTGGACGCGGTGGAACTCTCCGGTGACCGCCTTCACGTCATCGTGCTCGGATTCCGCTACGCGGGGGTAGATCACGTACGCCTGCCGGCCGGCCTCAAGCTGGGTCCGAACGAATTTCCACACCTTCGGCAACGCCGCCCGGGTCCTTACGTACGTCCGAATCCGCTTTCGGCCGCCGGGAAGTTCATCCAGCACACTGACATCCAGGTCGCCGTACAGCGTCAGGCCCAGCGTGCGCGGGATGGGGGTCGCGGTCATGATCAGCAGATGTGGGTATCGGCCCTTGCGGACGAGCGCCTCCCGCTGGGTCACGCCAAACTTGTGCTGCTCATCAATGATGACGAGTCCCAGCCGTTCCGGTACAAACCCAGACTGAAGAAGGGCATGCGTTCCCACGGTGAGGACCGGTTGATGCTCCGAGATTCCGGTGACCCGGTTCAGCAACCCTTCCTCACGGACTTCGGTCTTCCGGCTGCCGGTGCGAAGATGGACTCCGACTCCGAGGGGCCCCATCCAGCGGCGGAAATTCTGGAACAACTGTTCCGCCAAAATCTCCGTGGGTGCCATGACCGCCACCTCAAAGCCGCTCTCCAGAGTCATCAGCGCCACGGCGGCGGCCACCAATGTCTTGCCCGACCCCACATCGCCCTGAAGCAGGCGGCGCATCGGAACCGAACCGCCGAGATCGGCGCGCAGTTCGCGGAGAACCCGTTGTTGGGCGCCGGTCAAAGGAAAGCCGAGCCGAGTCAAAAAGGGACGCATCAACCGATTGTCGCCGGCACAGGGCAAGGCCTGGGCATTGGCCTCCAACCGACGCCGACGCCGTTGGATGGCGAGTTGCAGTTCGACCAACTCATCCAGAGCTAGGCGCTGCCGTCCCAGATCGGCCTCCCACGGCTTTTCGGGGAAATGAACTTGACGAAGGGCCTCGGCCGCCCGGGGAAGCGGATGGGCTTCAAGGAGAAGCTGCCGGCTGCCTGGCCCCACCGCCGGTCGAACGGTCAATTGGTGCAACGCCAGTTCCGGACGCGGTTCTGGCCACAACCCCGCAAACCGCTCCACTGCCTGCCAGGTCAAGCTACGCAGGACGCGCTGGGTCAACCCTTGGGTGAGCGGATAGACGGGGACCAAGCGGTTTAGGTGGACGTTCTCTTCGTCGCCTAGTTGGACCTTCTCGGTTTCGGGATGGTCCATGGTGCGGGGCCGAATCGAGTGGACCCGACCAAACACCAGCAGGTCGTCACCGACTGCGAAGAGGCGTTCCAGAAACGGCAAGTTCCACCAGCGGCAATGCAATCGAGCCGAACCATCGTCCACGATGAGCAGAAAGACCGATTTCCCGCTACGAAAGCGGTTAACCCCCAGGCTAACCACCCGTCCCCGTACCGTGGCGTTGCCGCCGAGCTCCACATCGCGGATTGGGCAAAACCGGCGGCGATCCTCATAGGTCCGGGGGGCGTGCAGCAGCAATTCGCGGATGGTCCGGAGGCCTAGACGGTGCAGCAGCGCCACGCGGTCGGAACCCACTCCGCGCAGAACAGTCAACGGCGAATCCAACCCGGGATCTGAAGGGGACGAATTCAGCGGCACAGGGCGAGTTTGCCGGGAAAGAAGAAGCCGGGCTATGGCTGAACTTGGTGATCGGGTTGGGTCAGCCTCCGAGCCGGTTTGAGTTTTCCAACCGCTTTTAAAGCGTCAACTGCACCAGACGCTCTTGCAGTTGTCCGGTCCAGCGCTCCACGTAACTGAAGGACCGGTAAATCAGCTCTAGCCGTTCCAAAGGCAGCGCTGCCCGCCGGCCGGGTTCACCCACGGCCGGAGCCGCTTCCCATGCCGCATTCATCGACTTCAATTCCCCCACCAGTTCCTCCCGCCGGGCGTTGACTCGCTGTTGCAACGCCTGAAACCGGTCCAACCAGCCCAGCCCTTCCTGGAGCAGTTGGAGTTTCATCATGGGCGAAGTTACCGAGGCCTTTCGCTTCAGGAACTCGTCCGCGTCCCGACAGGCCTGCCCTACCTCGACAAATAGCTCCATCGTCCCCGACGGGATGCGCTGGATGTCTTGGGGCCGCTCTCCCGCTTCCAGTTCGTACAAATGCAACAGCCGATCGCGGGGTTCGCGCAGGGTCTGGTAGGCTGCATTCAGCTCGGTATAGCGGGCGGTGGCCGCTTCTTTCTCCGCCGCCGAGGCACCATGAACGCGGTCTGGATGCAGCTCCGCCGACAGGGGCAGAAAGCGCGCCTTCAAGGCCCCGGCATCCAGCCAAGGCCGACGCGGTTCGGAGAACAGGACGAAAGCGTCAGTCACGCGCTGAAGCTCTCCCCGCAGGAACAACTGGTGGCGGCGTTGGGATTCTTTACCTTGAAGCCGCCGTCCGTGAGGGCATCGACGTAGTCCAGCTCCGAACCGGTCACATATAAGGCGCTCTTGGGATCGACCACCACGCGAACGCCAGCGCTTTCGACCAGAATATCACGATTCTGCGGCTGGTCCTGCAGATCCATCTTGTACTGAAGACCGGAACAGCCGCCCCCGACCACGGCGACCCGCAACACGCCGGACGGGCGGCCCTGTTTGGTGAGCAACGACGTGACCTTGTGCCCCGCAGACGAGGTCAGTCGAATGAGCCGCTCGTCACCCACCCGGAAGGCCGGCTGAGCGGAAGCGATTGGCGCTTGGGCACCGATTTTCCCTGCGATCATAACCCGTTCAGCCTACGGGTACCCGCTGTGGGGGTCAACGAGCGGGGCGCATCTTGAATTGGTCCTTACCTGGATTGCGATAGGGGCGGGCGGCGAAAGCTCCAAGTTCAAAGTTCAAAGCTTAAGGGATGTTCCAAGAACGAAGCCGCAAGGCACCGCCACCCAACTCTGTCTGCCCTTGGTTCCCGCTTCCGCATTCCGACTTCGTATGGAGTCCCTCCTTTAGGCGGCGGAGCGCTGAGCGCTGGCTTCTCCCAACAACGGGGTTCTGTCGCCGACCGGTCGGTCCGGTCGGAGCACATGGCGACGCGGCCTCCTCTGAATCTCGGCGCCCAAGCCCACCACCACCCGCCACCCGCTACCCGGAGAGCTCGGTAGCTCATGAGCCTTTGAGCCTTGGGAGCTTGGGCTCGGCCCGCCATTTAAGGACAAAATCATGATGTGTCCGCCGCCCCATTGATCTCCTGCTTTAGCTTGTCTTTCATGGCTGTTGTCCGTCAGTGTCACGCCCCGGATGCGAATCTTACATCGGCTCTGCTGGCTAGTCGGGGCGCTACTCGCAGTTGGAACGCTGCTCGGACAGATCGATCCGGACAAACGCAAGTTGGTCCAAGCCGGCTATACCCAGCCGCTCCAAGGCCAGTCTCCGGTACAGGCGTACGCCTATTTTTATTGGAACGAACCGTACTTCCCGTGGACCAATACGACCTTACGGACGGCGGTAGCCCCGACTTACGTTGACGCGGAACTGGGATTTCGCGATCTCCTTCGCCGAGGAACATCGGTTGGCCTTGGAGTTTCCGGGGGCGCCTTTGCTGATAATTACGCGGAGATCAACGAGAGCACCTTTCTCAAGGAGGAGTCGTTCTTCGGCATGTCGGGGGGAATCAATGCGTCCTTGTACCACACCTTCAATCCAACGGAAGAGGGCAAACGGCCCAGTTCGATCGCTGAGGTGCCGCTGCAGCTCATCCTGCGCAATACGTTTCGCGGGGTTTTCTATAGCGACCAAAACAACACGAGCCCGGACTTCGAGCTACCCGACAACCAGCCGACCTATAATTTGCGGACTGGCTTGCGCTGGGGCGGACGAGAACCGCTGCTTTCGCCGACGGCGGCATTTGAAGCCTCCGTTTGGTACGACCTCGAACAACGAGGTGATCCGGGGGCCTATGGGTTCGATGGAGACCGAAACCTCGAGCGGACCACTCAACGGTACTGGGCCCGTCTCCTGTTCTATTGGACCTTTACTAATCAGATGCAGCTTCAGGTGAACTTGACGGGCGGCAGCAGCACGGATGCCGACCGCCTCTCCGCGTATCGGCTGGGCGGCAGTCTGCCCGTGGCAGCGGAATTTCCCCTCATGATTCCGGGCTACTTCAACCAGGAAATCAGCGCGAAGCACTTCGCGCTGCTGCATGGGATGTTTCTCTATCCGCTCACGTCGGACGGCCGTTGGAAGGTCGGAGTCGTCGGGTCCTCGGCGAACGTTAGCTATTTACCCGGATTCAGTTTGGGCCAACCGTGGAACAGCGGCGTCGGGGGAGGGGTCAAGTACACGTCGCCGTCGGGCGCCTGGCAGTTCGTCCTCAGCTACGGCCACGGGTTCAACGCGATCCGCAGCGGAGAGCGTGGGGCGGATAGCGTCACCCTCGCCATCCAGTATGACTTCCTGGAAGACCGCGGCCGCTTTTTTCAAAGACTCCTGCCTGCGCACTGGCGCGGTTCCTCATTCTAAAGGCGACGAACAACGGCCAGCCGGGTTTGCGGCTTTGGGTCGCCGGCGTCATCCTCGTCGTTCGTGAAAGCATTCCTCGCCGCCGTGTCCCTCGCCGCTTCCTTTTCCGTCGTCGCCGAGGTTCCTGACAACCTGGTGGTGGAGGGAGTTCCTTCGATTCCCCCCGCCCTGAAGGAACAAGTCCGGCCGTATCTGGAGTTTCGTACCGCGGCGTTCCAGTCCTGGCATCCGACCCGGCGCGAGATGCTGATCACCACGCGCTTTGCGGAAACGCCCCAGCTTCATCTGGTTGCGCAGCCGCTGGGCGCTCGGCGGCAGTTGACGTTTTTCAGCGAACCGGTGGCGGGAGGGAGTTTTCGTCCGCGCTCAGGCGACTATCTGGTATTTGCCCAGGATACCGGCGGCGGGGAGTTCTATCAGTTGTATCGGTTCGATCCGATGGACGCTCGCGTAACGCTCCTCACCGACGGCCAATCGCGGAACATGGGAGCTGCTTGGGCGAAGTCGGGAGACTTCCTCGCCTACACCAGCACCCGGAGAAATGGAAAGGACAACGACATTTATGTCATCAATCCCGCCCAACCGGAATCGAACCGGATGGTGGCGGAGGTCAGCGGCGGGGGTTGGTCCGTGGCCGACTGGTCGCCGGATGAGTCCACGCTGCTGGTAAGCCAGTATGTCTCGATCAATGAAAGTCATCTGTTCCTGCTGGAAGTGAAGTCGGGCCGAATGACGCCACTCACTCCTCCGGAGGCCAAGGGAGTGGCCTGGGCCGACCCGTGTTTCAGCAAGGATGGGAAGCAGGTGTTCGCCACCACGGACCAGGACGCTGAGTTCCGCCGCCTCGTCCGGCTTGATCCTGCCACCGGGGCGGTGACGGTGCTGACTCCAGACCTCAAGTGGGGCGTGGAATCGATCGAGTTGTCGCCGGATGGAAGCACCATGGCCTTCATTGCGAACGAAGATGGCGCCAGCGTGCTGCATTTGCTCGACCTGGCGACCGGCCACGACCGGCCCGCTCCGAAGCTTCCGCTCGGGGTGCTTGGCGGGTTGGAATGGCATCCGGACGGCAAGGAACTGGGCTTCTCGTTCTCATCCGCCAACTCCCCGGCGGATGCGTGGTCGGTGGAAGTAGCCAGCGGCAAGCTAACCCGCTGGACGGAAAGTGAAACGGGCGGTCTGGATGCCAGCCGGTTCCGGCAGCCGACCTTGATCCGGACGCAGTCATTCGACGGCCTAGTCATTAGCGGGTTTCTCTTTCAGCCGGATCCCGCGCGGTTTCCTGGGAAGCGTCCGGTGATCATTAACATTCATGGTGGACCGGAAGCACAGACCCGCCCTGGTTTTCTCGGCCGGAACAACTTCCTCCTGGATCAGCTCGGCATCGCGCTGTTGTACCCGAACGTCCGCGGGTCGAGCGGCTATGGGAAGACGTTTCTGACGTTGGACAACGGGAGGAAACGCGAAGATTCGGTGAAGGACATCGGAACGTTCATCGATTGGGTTGGCCGCCAACCGGACCTGGACGCGGGACGTATCGCGGTGATGGGGGGAAGTTATGGCGGTTACATGACGCTGGCGTCGCTGACCCACTTCGGCGACCGATTGAAGGCCGGGGTGGACGTGGTGGGTATCTCGAGTTTTGTCACGTTTCTGGAGAACACGCAGGATTACCGACGCGACCTGCGCCGGGTGGAGTACGGCGACGAACGCGACCCGGAGATGCGACGATTTCTCGATTCGATTTCGCCGCTGAATAACGTGGCGAAGATCCGTTCCCCGCTGTTGGTGGTGCAGGGGTTGAACGACCCACGGGTTCCTGCGACGGAAGCCGAGCAGATGGTCAAGGCGTTACGGGGGCAGGGTGGCACGAGCTGGTATTTGATGGCCCGCGACGAAGGGCATGGATTCGCCAAAAAGAAGAACGCGGACTTTCAGTTTCTCAGCACCATCCTTTTCCTACAGGATTTTCTGCTGGAGTAATCGGTGCTCTACAAGTAGCGGGCGAAGTTCGTTACAAACCAGGTGATCAGGAGCGCCACCCCGAGAGCCCCGAGAGCCGCCGCGCCGAGGGCCGCCCATCCGCTCAGCGGGAGTCGTAGCGGTGACGAGGTACGGCCCGCTTCCTTTTTGGAGTACAGGTGGCGGGCGATTCCTAACGTCACCAACGTCATCGTCAGCAGCAAGGGCGCGGTGATACGACCGCTAAGCCGTTCCCAAAAATAGTCTTCCAGCAGCAGGCCAGCACGCAACCCAGTGAGCGAACCCAAGGCACCCCAGACCCAGGCCGTGTAGGCAACTGCCCGGGTGGTGGCGAGCGCGGCGACCGTGAATCCAATCGCCAAAGCCGCCAACGGTGCGATCAGAACCACCGCATACAACATTTCCGGATGCCGTAGTTCCACCATGGCAATGCCGGCGGACACAAAGAAGCTCAAGATCAGGTCCGCCAGATGGTGATACAGCACAAATACGTTCATGAGGGTGAACAGCAGGAGGACCCCGAAGGCGAAAAGCAGGCGTGCGTCGAATCGCTGCCGTCGCGTGGCCGGCTGAGAAAAGGAAAACTCCTCGCACCCACCCATCACATCGCTTCCCCCGAAGGCCGGCCCACCGATGATCGCCACGAACCCACTCAAGGCCAGAATCCACAATGGATGGGCCACTCGAGGCAGCAGCCACACCGCAGCGAGCCACAGCACGAAAAAGCCAAGAATCAGCCGCGAATGGGAAAACCACTCGCCCCACAGCAGACCACGCCAGAATCGACGGCGTGAACCGGTCCGGATCCCCGCCGGGACCGGTGCTGCCGGACGGTCCACCAGCCGCGGCGAGGTCTCCGAGGTCACCGACGTGTTCATGGATGCAGCGTCCGAGAACCGCATCGGAACCCGGTCCTGATTGGAGTTTCTGGGTTGCCAGCGTTCATCGGACGATTTGGAGCTAGCGCAACGGCACCCCTTGGGTGTCGGTGTAGAATTCCCACGGATAGTCGGAGCCAGGAGGCTCGGCACCTGTGACTCCAGGTCGAAACACCCTCCGGCTGGTCACGGTCCCGTCCCGCTGCGCACGCAGGACCAATCCCTCGTACCGGAGGAAATCCTTGAAGTTCGGGGCGGTCGCCGAAGTGGGAACACGTACGCCATGGAGTTGGCAAATCGCCATGCCGGTTTCCGACCCCATGGCGGCCAGCCGTTGCCACGCCTGCCGACGCCAGGACAGCGGATGCAAATACGAGAACGGCTCCGTTTCATTCACTTCCAGTAGTTCGAGCGTCCACGATCCCGACTCCGGGTCGCGCAGGTCGTTCTGTCCCATCCAGGGTTCCTGCGACGCATTGGCGATGTTTCCCCAAAACAGGTTGGTGATCATACCCCGCCGGAGAGCCGGATCCGACGGGCAGATGAATCGGTTGGTGGCGCGGCCCTCGTGGGTATGCTGGATCACCCGGGAGAGTGACCGGGGACGTTTCTCCGTGTCGGAAGTGTACAGCTCAATGGCCCGAACGACCTGACGGAGATTCTCTCGACAGGTGACTTGCTGCGATCGGACGCGAGCGTGCGCAACCGCGGAGCTCGCGAGCGTGGCGAGTGTAGCGACAACTGCCAGCAGGCTCAGCAGTTCCACCACGGTGAAACCGCCCGTCCGGGCCGACCCCTCCGCCCGTTGAAGGATCCCACGTCGCGTCATGGTGTTGGAGGAATATGCCATACCCCGCCCAGATTCCGCGGGATCCACAGGCCGGAACTCAAGTCCGCGGCCGCAGCCCCTCCCGGAATCCAAAGCCCACACGGACGTTCCGCCACCGCAACCCCCTCCAGCACGGCGGGCCGAGTCGGATCCAGAAACCGCAGCCAGGATGATCCGTCGGAGGCCACGATGACCTCGCCGAAGCCCGTCAACTCCGACACCGGCTGAGGGGTTTCCCGTCGGCCCAGGGCGACAAAGCTGCCGTCGGCCCCGACCCTCCAGGTTTCCAGGGTCCCCGATTGTCCGGTTGCGGCCGGCGCCCTACCCAACCAGACGACACCATCATCCCGAACCAAGGTAGGCTGCGGCCAAGTCCCAGGTAGTTCCAACGTTGTGACCAAACTGGCCTGAACCCCGTCGTAAGCCAGGGCCTGGATCTGTCTCTGGGAACCCTCCGAATCTACCTGGCTAACCTGCGTGTACAGCATCTCTCCCTCATGCGCGAGGCCGAGCAAGTCGCCCGGCAGACTGGCCGGTTCCCACACCACCGGCTCGGCCGGATCCGAATAATCCACCACATCCAATGTCCACGAGGACCGGGCTTCTTCCACCACTCCGGAAGCATCCTTCGGATCCTTGATTGGATCCGCGTTCACGGGGACCATCTGCACACGGTTCCGGCTGGTAAAGACCTTGCCGGCGGCGGCGAATGAGTCGGAAAACGTATCCCAAGTTCCCTCCCTGTTCTCGGTGCCCAGGACCCGAGCGGAGGTGAGAACCGGGGCGCCAGGATCGGTCACGAGATATCCAAGAAAGTGTCGGATCGTCCCACCCCACCACCAGGGACTACCCCACCCCAAAGCCGGACGTCCCGGCGCAATATCGACGCTCGCCCAGGGCCACGGGTAAAATCCGTACCCGTCGTGCCCCGCCTCGGTCCACACCAGCACTCCCTCCCTCGGCCAGAGTGCCTTCCATTCACCGGCGTACTGCTGTTCCAAATTAGGTGCTTGGGTTTGCCCAAGGAGTGTCAGGGACTCGGCGCCCACCTCCAACACACTCAACCAAGTCTCCCCGCGGATAAGCTCGGAAATCCATTCCTTGGTGACCACTTCTTGGCCGGAATCGCTCCGGTTGGTCTCCCCAACCTCGCGGCTCCGCCATTGGTCCGGCTGTAATTGAAGGAGGTAAAGCCGGGCGTTGCGCAGCGTGGCTCCGACGATGGGCGGACCGTCCAAAACCAGTCGCGCCAGCGGAGTTTCCGGATCGATCTTGGCCACCAGAGTAACCTCTGGTTGCAAAGTCCCGCCCTGGCGAACCTGGAGAAGGCGGGAGCCATCGAGAATGACCCGGTCCACTTCCGGAGCCAGCTCCAGCACCGACTCCACCACCGGATGGTCGCGCTGGGTCGCGTTGACGCTCAACAACTCTCGAGCCGACAACGAGAGAATCCGGTCACCGATCAGTGTAGCTCGACGCGCCTGCAAATCGTGTTCAATGACCCCGCGCAAAGTGAGTTGGTCTCGTTCCAAGTCCACCAACTGCACTCCGTTGAACCACTGCGGTTCCATCCTTGAAGCCCGCTGTCCGCTCCACGGCACCAACACCAGACCGGCGTCTGGAAAAACACGGAAGGCTTTTTCATCCCAGTTGGCCTCGCTGGCGGACCAGCCTTCGCCCAAGAACACCTTGTTCAGGAGCGTTGGATGGTCCGGATCCCCCACGTCGAACAGCGAAACCGCTGCCCGAGATCCCTCCACCCCCATGGCCAGCAGGCGATCTCCCAGTGGATGCAGATATTGCGAAAACCCAGGCACCTCGAGTTCGCCACGAACCCGGGGGCGAGCCGGATCGCTCAGGTCCACAATCCACAGCGGATCCACTTGCCGAAAGGTAATCACATACGCCCGATCTCCATCGAAGCGGGTTCCAAAGACGCTTTCATTGGTAACCAGGGTAAGGCCGGCCAGGCGGTTGGGGGCGCTGGGGTTCGCCAAGGAGAACGTTTCCAGCACGGCAGAAGGAGGCGTCCATTGCCACACCGGCCGTGTTCCGTTGCCTCCGGGTTCGGGCGTTTCTATCCATTGTCCCGTGCTGTCCGTCTGCGAAACCACAGTTAACACCTCCTGTCTGAGGCCCAGCTTGAACTTGTCAGCCACCCGCCCGGCGGTCAGCAACCAGCCTTTCGGACGAGTGACACCCCGGGGATCGCTGATATCAAACACGTGGACGGCGTGATTGCCCTGCAACGCCCAGGCCGCGATCCGCGCCAACGGATCAGGAGGAGTCGTACCGGTCGTGGCAACGAACAGAAGTCGTTCCGTGGCTGCAATGGCATCGGGAGAGGCGGCGAGTTCGACCGGCTCCCGAACCACCGGAGCGGAAGGATTGGCCAAATCGAATGCGCTGACGACCGTCCGGCTTTGCCAGGGAAAATATTCGTAGCTAATGACCGTTCCTTGTTCGTCACGCCGCTCCAGCGGAGCCGGTTGCCACCACTCATAGGAAGCCACGTAGAGGGCGTCGCCAACCAGACGGCTCTCGCGAATCTGGCCGGGAATATTCAGTCGGCTCCGCAGCACCGGCTGGCCATTGTCCACCTGAACCAGGATCAGTTCGCTTCCTGATGTGCAGGCTTGTTGGGTCAACAAGGCCACCCAGGCTGTTCCTTCTTCACCAGGCGCCGGCAGCAGCCGGTACATTTGTTCCCCCCAGGACAGGAGCGGCAGCGTGCCTCTCAGTCGGGGAGCTTCGGGCTGGCTCACGTCAATGACCTGAAGACCGCGCTGTTGGTTGAAAAAGTACCAGGTATCACCATCGAGGTACCAGATGTCAGACTCGACCACGGCGCGTTGTCCGCCGGTTTCCGTGGCGCTGTCTGCCGGCCCTGGACCCAAGCCAAAGACCCCGTCGAAAGTACGGTAACTCCCGCTCACCGACGAGGTGGGCACGGCGCCAAACTCTTTCAGGCCGGAAAAGAAAGAAGCCGGCAGAGCCAGTTCCGACAACGCTTCATCCCGCACTCGAAGCATCTCCGTCCCGTCCCCCAGCGGCACGATGAACACGACTTCGGTGTCATTCCCCTCGCTCCAACGGACCTCGCGCGGTTTCCAAGCGCCTTCGCGGAGCCGAGGACGTGTTTCCAGGGTAAGCCGTCGCGGTCCCGGAGCCAGACGCACGGTGATCCACAGATCTCTTCCCACGGCGCGCACGTCGGTCACCGTCGTGGCTCTCTCCTGAGCAAAGATCTCCGGAAATCCTGGTCCTGCCAGAGCTGCAAACAGGACGATCATCATCCCAAGCGAGATCGTTCCCGTCCTGGACCCCGGTGGCTTCCTGGCGCCGGACGGCGGTGTTCCTCTGTAGAGCTTGGCATGCATGACGGACGGTCTAGCAGATTCCCGTGCAAAAGTCTGCCTCAGCGATAAAGCCCATAAACCTCACGACGACAATGGTCCAACCAAACCGTCGAAAGGCTCAGATAGCTTGCCAGCCTGCGACCGTGATCGCAATCTGATGCCGAGTTGAGCCAGCCCGGGAAACCTCAAACATCGCCTTCCCGCCCTCGCGGGGGCGACGGCAGCTACGAAGTCGTTGCCCACACATTGATGACTTCGCGGCCACTGGTTTACCCGGGCTGGCCTGATTCTTCGTCGCTCTTTTGGCTCCGCGACGTCTCGTGGAACCAATCCACAAAGATCTCCTCCAGCGTTAAAGGAAACACATAGACCCGCGCGCCCGGCAAGGCCTGGATCCCAGCGAGTTGGGCGTCGTCGGTCACACGAGCCAGAGCAGTCACCACCGGACCAAGGGCATGGCAGCGAAGGGCTCCCGGTATCGCGAAATCCGGCGGCGGCCGGTCTTCCGGGAACACCACCTGGACGCGCCGCATCGTCCGTTGCCAATCCTCCACCGCCCCATCCGCCACGATACGTCCGTAGTCCATGATGGCGACCCGGGTCGCGAGGCGTTCCAAGTCTCCCAACAAATGGGTGGAAAGAAGAATCGTGCAACCCTCGCCGAACAGCAGGGCGTCAATCAGACATTGATTCAGCTCGCGGCGCGCAATGGGATCAAGACCCGCAGCCGGTTCGTCGAGCAAGATCACCTCCGGTCGAGCGGCCAAGGCCAAGGCTATGGCTGCCAGTCGTTGGTTTCCGCCGGACATCCGGGAAATCGAATCGTTCCACGGCAGTTCCCACCGCCGGGCCAGTTGCCCCAGAAGGTCGTCATCCCAGCGATCATAAAAGTGGGCCGAGTACCGCGATAGATCGGGCAGGGTCATCCAGTCGGGTAACTGCTGATTTTGTGAAAGATACGCGACCCGTTGCCGTTGCTCTCGCGGTGCATTCCATAGATTGATACCCAGGACCTCAGCCTCCCCCCGGTCGGCCCGTAGCAATCCCATCAAAATTCGGAGGGCCGTGGTCTTCCCCGCTCCATTGCGGCCAATCAACCCAAACACCTCCCCTTGCTCCACTTCCAGGTTCAAATTGCTGATGGCGATCGTTCCATTCCTGAACGATTTACCCAGCGACCGAACCTGGATCACCGGCTCCATCGCCTTTCCTCATGGCCCGGCTCCACCCGAAACCACGGCAAACTTGACCGGTGTTTCGGCGGCGCTCCGTTCGGGATCCAACGCGTTAAGCTCCTCGCGGACGACCGTAATCACCTTCGGCGGTGCGACATGAAGCTGCGTTGCTTCGACCGCCAACTGCTTGGCTGAGCGGCGCAAGGCTCCCTCCTGCTCGGCTTTCGTCAGGTGTGTGGCCCCAGCCGCAATAAAGGCGCCCTTGCCATGGCGCTTTTCAATGACGCCCTCCCGTTCCAATTCAGAGTACGCCTTGACCACGGTGGTCGGGTTTACCGCCAAGGCCGCAGCCAGTTCACGGATGGATGGAATCTGGTCCCCTGGGCGCAAAGTCCCTCCGGCCACGTAGTACTTCAACTGATCCATCATTTGCCGGTACACCGGCACTCCGGACCGTTCATCGATCTGCAGATGGAGTCTGGGGGCCATAGGTTTACGGTTTGAGTGTGTGATAACACCCGTACAGCCGTTGTCAACCCCCCAAAAAATCCGCTTCCAACGAGTCCCATCCGATTGAGCGGTGTTGTCATTCTCCCTGTCATCAGACTGCGTCCGCCGCTGATCCTCAAAACAAAACGGGCCAGTCGTTCGGACGACTGGCCCGTGAAATAACCGGCGGCTACCTACTCTCGCGCAACCTATAGATGCACTACCATCGGCAATAAGGTGTTTGACGGCCGAGTTCGGGATGGGATCGGGTCGGACCACCTCTTTATGGCCACCGAAAAATCGGGTGATGAGAACGGTTCGTTCTCTGAAATCTGCGCATGTCTAGGTGCAGCAACCGTCCTGTCTTCAATGATGAATTCGAACAATCAAGCCTCACGGCCAATTAGTACTGGTCCGCTCATGCCTCACGGCATTTGCACGCCCAGCCTATCGAGCAGGTAGTCTGCCTGCGGCCTTTAGAGGGATTGCTCCCTAGGGAAACCTAATCTTGGGATGAGCTTGGCACTTAGATGCTTTCAGCGCTTATCTCTTCCGCACATGGCTACGCAGCGCTGCCCCTGACGGGACAACTGCCACACCAGAAGTGCGTCATTCCCGGTCCTCTCGTACTAGAGAATGAACCCCTCAAGTTTCCTTCGCCCACAGTGGATAAGGACCGAACTGTCTCACGACGTTCTGAACCCAGCTCGCGTACCGCTTTAACCGGCGAACAGCCGGACCCTTGGGACCTTCTCCAGCCCCAGGATGCGATGAGCCGACATCGAGGTGCCAAACCGGATCGTCGATGTGAACTCTTGGATCCGATCAGCCTGTTATCCCTAGCGTACCTTTTGTCCGTTGAGCGATGGCAATTCCACATTCAACCATCGGATCATTTGGGCCTGCTTTCGCACCTGCTCGACTTGTAGGTCTCGCAGTCAACCGGGCTTCTACCCATACGCTCGACGCATGGTTGCCAACCATGCTGAGCCCAGCTTCGCGCTCCTCCGTTACCATTTGGGAGGAAGCCGCCCCAGCCAAACTGACCCGCACGCACGGTCCCCCGCCCGGCTAACGGGATCGGGGTTAGACTCCTAGTTGATAAAGAGTGGTGTTTCACATTGCGACTCGGGCACAACCGAAGCCATGCCTTCAACGTCTCCCACCTACGCTAAGCATTATCAACCAGAAGCCAATACGAGCTTACAGTAAAGGTGCATAGGGTCTTTCCGTCCTACTGCGGGCATGCGGCATCTTCACCGCAACTACAGTTTCGCCGAGAACCTCTCCGAGACAGTCGTTCAGTCGTTACAAGATTCGTGCAGGTCGGAACTTACCCGACAAGGAATTTCGCTACCTTAGGACCGTT
>CAYYSX010000003.1:0-35509 GCA_964474315.1 uncultured Verrucomicrobiota bacterium
TTCCGGTCCTGCCAGGCCGGTGGGGTCAGGTCACTGTAGGTTTGGGTCGCCGGCGGAAAGGCGCCCAAAGGAAGGATGGGGGCCAGGGGCAGCCCGGCAGTGAGGTCGCGCTCGAACCGGTAGAGTTCGTTGGTTTGCACCACCTGAAAGACCTGCATGCGGGGCAACCCGGAGGTCACCTCGGTGTAATTCACCAGGACGTAAGGCGCCGAACTGTTGGAGACGTTCAGATCATCGCGAAGGGCATAGACAATGCCATCCAGCAGCAGGGCATGCTCTTCGTTCGGGTTGTAGCCGGGTAAGCCCGGAGTGTTTTGATAGTAGAGGGAGGGCGCGAGCGCCTGCTGCGGGTCCCATATCTCAGCCCCGTCGGCCTGCTCCATCGAACTGCCCAAACCGCTGGCGATTACGATCTGCGAGGGGTTCGCCGGCCACGAGTTCGTGTAGCGCACCACGCGGGAGGGATAATACACCGGCGGCATGTCCGTATTCCGGCTTTGGTTGGCCCACCACACCTCGAGTTCGCCGGTGTTCACGGCGAAGACGTAGGACTCATTGTCCGGACTGCTCTCGGTGGGATAGTCGTAGTATTCGACGTTATAGGCGGTCCCCGCAGCCGTATGGATGTATCCGGGGTAACCGCTCCATTCGGCGTCGGGAATGATCTGTCCATACGTCCACACGCCGTCGCCATAAAGCGTGCCCATTTTGTCTCCGGCGAGATTGTCGAGGACGAAGCCCTGGCCTTCATCGCACGGGTACCAGGCCACCAGGTTTTCCTGCGACGCCTCGTCCAGGTCGAACCGGCTATTTTGCACCTGGTCGGCGTCGAGGGCCACCGACCAGACTCGGATCTCGTCCAACCGACCGCGGAAGAAACGGTCGGGCGGCGACACGGACTCGGCGGCGAACAGCGTCTGATCCTCGCCGCTGAAGGAGACCATGGGCATGCTGTTGGTCGATTCCACTTGGTCGTCCACGCAGACCGTTAGTTCGCCGTTGCTCGTGGTGTAGGTGAGGGCGAGATAATGCCACTGATTGGCCTGAACCGGGGAATTCGTGGTGATGAACGTGGTGAACTCACCGGCAGGATTGCGGATCTCGACTTGGATCCGGCCTTCGGCGGTCAGGTTCAGGTTAAAAGCCGACTGGGTTTCCGAACCTTCGGAATAGAGGGTGGCGTCGCGCAATTCATCCGCGCTGAACCAAAGGGCGAGACTCCATTGGGGACGTTGATTCAAATAGGCATCCCCGATGGCCACGTAGTCTCCCTCGGCGTCGAACCAGAGCGCATGAGCCTCTAAATCGCCCGGAAGCAGTTCCTGGCCGATCTCGGATTCGACACTTTGCAGGTTGAAGCAAGCCGCGTTGGTGTGGCTCACCGCCTGGATGACGTCGAACCAGATATTCGTGTGGGTGGTGAACTGGAGCATGGAAAACCCCGGCGCCGAAGCCGTGAACGCCCGGCCGCTGTCGCTGAGCCGGGCGTGAAGCGGCGGATCCATGTCGGGCACCAGACGGGCCGTGAGATCGTTGGGTATGAGCACCGGCGCTTGGTCCGCGGCGCCGGCGTCGCCGATCACGAAGCGCTGCGGATGGACCGGCCAATCCACCGAGTACCAGTCCACTTCGTAAGGCCATTGGACGCCCATCAAGCCGGTCTGCTTCCAATAGATTTCGAGCGACCAGGGATCGGAGCTGGTGCGCCGCAGCGGAAAGGCCCAGTTCTTCTTGGGGCCCTCCTGGCCATAGACCAGGACGACGTCGGTGTCGCTGCGCGAGGTATCGGGGATCACGCCGTCGATGCCGTCGGTGTCTCCCCAGAAGGAATCCGCGGGCAACAGTCGTTCCCCCAGGCTGGAAAAGAGGAGCTGCACGTTGGGCGCCTGAACCCGAACGACCTCAACGCCCAGTGGCTGGACCTGTTCGGTATAAGTACCGTCCCGGTAGTATTCGATGAGGAACGTGCCCGTGATGCCCTTGGCGCGAAGCTGTTTCTGCGTGTCCAGCCAAACTCCGCGGACGATGTTGGTCGTCGTGGTCACGAACGTTCCATTCGTCGTGGAGATTACATTAGTCACCGGCGGCGGTACTTCCGCGTTGTAATGGATGACCGGGAACAACCCGCTCAAACTGACCACCGGAGCATCGTAGGGCGCCTCAGTCCAAAACAGCTTGGAGGGGCGGCGCGTGGAAACAGCATTGACATTGATCACCTGGGTCCTGCTTCCGCCCAATGCGTTCGTCCAAACGATCTCGATGTTGTTCGGTTGCGCGGCGAGCACCCGTCCCGTGGACGGCACGTAGAAGGCTCCTCCGTCGGCGGAGACATAGTAAGCCGCCTCGTTGTCCCCCACCGGTACCGCGGTGAAATTGGCCGGCGGCAGACCGGTGGAAAATCCGGAGGGCGGCGGGATCACATCCCCGATGGCCACGTCGGAGACGATGGACGCCGCCGGCTGACCGAAGGCCGACGAGAACAAGCCCATCCACTTGCCGATCGGAATCAAGGTCGCCGCGTTGGTGGAGTTATCCAGCACGCTCCCGCCATACACGGCCGTGGACGGTTCGCTGTTCGTGTCGAAGTAGTGTTCGTAGGGGCCGGAACCCAGGTCGGGCGTGACCCAGAGGTTGAGGTAATCCGTGTCGAGGTTGAAATTTTGGGCGGTGACAGAAACGGCCGTCAAAGCCGCCAAGACCCAGGAGAGAAATCCACCGACACTTCGGACGAGTCGGCGCTGGCGCGCTGGCGACACGGGAACGGTTTTTAGAACACTTAGAACGCGCCGCCTCTCCTCCTCGACGGTGCCGGAAAACGAATCCACGGAGCGCGAGACGAAATCCGGGAGCAAAGCCCGGTGCCGCGCCGGGGGAGCCACGCTGTTCGCTGGTGGCGCGGACCATTTCTCGATCGGTTTCATCAGGTTGGGGTGGATGGCGTATCAGGGGGCGGTTGCGATTTCAGCGGATGCGTTTTCATCCTCGGTGCCGGCCTTCGGGACTTCTCCAGATCGTGGACAACCCGCCCATGGACCTATTATTGGATGACGTCCGAAGCACTGGTGCCAACGCCCAGGCCGAAGGGCACGAAGAAGAGCTGATTCGCCGTGCTGCCGTCATGCACGTGATCGAGCTGCAAGCGGATGCTGTCGCCTTTCCGGATGGGCCAGGTAAAGAACTTCCCCTTGCTGTCGTCGTTCGCCGTGTCCAGCAGGACGCCGGTTTGAACCGGCGTGCTGGTAAAGACCGGGGTCGTTCCTCCTTGATTGATCTGGAGATAAAACGTGCTGCCGTACGCGTAGAACATCAAAAGGCCGTCGGCCTTCAGCGTAAGCGTCACGTTGGAACCCTGAGACGGAAGGTGGGAGGTGAGTGAAACGGGGGAACCGAACAAGGAAACCGCGCCAGCGTCGTCCCAAGACAGTGCCACCTTTTCCTCTCCCTTGGTGGTTCCGAGCACTCCCTTGGCGTTTCCAAACAAGGCCGGGCCGTCCAGGGACTCCCCCCCAAAGGAATTGGTCCAGCGCAAACCATGATGCACGTCCGTGCCGGCGCGGAGGAAGAGTGTGTGGTCGTTCAGCCGTAAATCTCCATCGACATTGAACTTCGAGGCGGTCACGGCGCCATCCGCGATCTTGGCCGTGGTCACCGCGCTGCTGGCCATCTTCGCGGCGGTGACGGCATTGTCCGCCAGCGCGGCGGTCGTCACGGCGCTGACCGCCATCTTCGCCGCCGTCACCGAACCGCTGGCCAGACTGGCCGTGCTGACGCCCGCCGCGGCCACCAGATTGGCCGTCTGTGATTGGATCGCATACGGGGCACTGACCAGACGTTGCCGCGGGCGGATTTCGAATTCCGTCACGGTGACGCCATTCGATTGCGTGATGGTCAAACCCAGGTAGCGGTCCTCTCCGCCGAAGGCCGTGAGCAGCGTATTGGTCGCGGTCGTGGGGCTGGTGATCAGGCCGCCATCATCATTCAGAAGGATGTTGAACAACCCGTTGGTCACCACATGCAGCGCGAAGGAACGTCCCCAGACCAGGTTGCCAGCACCGTTTTGGGACGCGTCATCCCAGATGCGGAACTCGATTTCGTAATACCCGCTGGACACCGGATTGCCCAGCGTGTCGGTGAGCCGGCCCTGATAGTTGATGGCTGCCGGGACCTGAGATTGGCCCTGACCGGTGAAAAGGACGGCCAGCGAGGCCAAGGCGAGGAAAATGGCCGTGAGGCCCGGCACTCGGTTCTTTTTCATGAGCGGTAGATCGGGGTTTCGTTTCCAGGGGCCCGGTGGGACAAAGAGCGGAATTCTCATGGTTCGATTCCTTGGAGTTGGTCGATGCGGCTCAGGCGTTGGAGCGCGAAACCGCCCTGGAGATAGATGGGTTGCGCCCGCAGTCCCGTGATGGTTTCACCGTAGGTTCCAGCCAGGGCATCCGTTCCCCAGAGGGGATCGACCGCCTCGCTGGCGACGTCGGTGAAGGTCAACTCGACGAACCGGTCGATGTTCGGCACCTCCACGGCATTGGTGTAGGCGACAAAGTCCCAGTCCTTGTTGTCGTGCAACGGATGATAGCGATGCAGGAAGGGATTGGTGGGATCGGCGAAACCGATGCGCACCGTGCCGGCCAGCGAATTGGTGGCCCCCAGAGAATTAGTGAGGCCGGCGGACAGCGGGACGGGAGACATGAGTGGAAACCCCACCGAACTGATCCGCCTGACCTGCGAGGCGCTGGCAGGAAGGGCCTCTTCGTTCGCATACAATGCATAGGTTCCGTTGGTATGCGGGGCATCCGTCAGCGTGGGGTCCCAGGCCAGCAGTACCTCCTGTAGCAACCGCGCCTGGCCGGTGTTGTCCAGGTGTAGGATCAGCCTCAACGCCAGTGGCGCCGGCGTGGGGATGACGGTGTTCGTCGTGTAGGCCGGTGAGTTGACCTGGTCCAGGCTCACCGTCCCGACCCACAACCCCGCCTTCTCATTGAAGTCGGACAGCCCATTCGTGGATCCATTGCTGGTGCCGGTCGCCCGAAGAACCGTGGAAAATTCGGGAGCCGAGGCCGTGACCGGGACGCGGAGCAAGAGGGACTGGGCGCTGTCGGCAAGTTCGAGGACACTCTGATAGCTGGCCCCGCGGGACGTTTGCGGCTGATAGAACGGCAGGTCGCCGCGGCGCACTCCCAGTCGGAGCGTCCAACCCTCGCCCGGCGCCAGCGTTTTCGTCAGGCCTTCGTCCGGAAGTTCGATCCAGTCCGCGGAACCGTCGTCGTTCCGGGACAAGTAAGACAGCGGGACAGGACCGGCCAGTTCCGGCGTGGTGCTGCCCAACGGCGGAGACTCGGATTCCAGGAGTCGCAGCCACACCGCGATGGCGTCGCTGGGGTGGGTGTTCCGAACCTGCAGATCCTGGGTGTGGAGCCGGGCACCGAAGTCGATGGATCCCCCCGGCGCGATGACTTGAATCGACGACATGGACGAGGGCTGCCGGCTGACCGCGATCCAATAGGCGGCGCCCGGTTGAAGTCGATCGCGATAGGGTTGGACGATCCGTTCGCCTTGTCCCTGACGGTTCAGCCGGTACAGCTCATTTCCAAATCCGCGGGATGTGTCGATTTGCTCGGTGAACTCGAAAAATTTCCCGAAGGTGGGCGGGTTCACGGGGTTGACCGGAAAGCCGACCAGATTGAGTCCATGCTGAAACCAGTCGAAGCGGGGAGGAACCACCAACCCTTTGATCGGCAGGGTGACCGGGGCCGAGTTGTCCGCCACTTTGATCAGGTAGGATTGGTTCGCCTGCAAGGAAACCAGCCGCCGCAGGAAGAACCGGCCGTTCGCAGGGGGCAGCCAGACCAGCCAGTCGGGGTCTTCTGGAACCGGAGTCAGGGGATTTTCCAGGAACTGAATCGAAGAAAAGCGACGGTTCCACTTCCAGACGCTCTCGACCGCGACCTGGGCGAACACGATGTCGCAGTCCGCCGGTTCCGGGCTGACGTCGAGGTGAACGGCGTTCCAACCCGGCTGCAAGCTGAGCGTCTGGGTTCGCCACTGAGCGAAAGCCACCCGCGGGAGAAGCATAAGGCCGAGAAGAAGCACCGCGTGCGACGGCATCCGGATTCGGGAGATCATGACCGCCGGTGGTTCAAGCCGCGTGTGGTTTTCACGGAACGAACCCTGACGCGCCCCCCTGGTTCCTGAGAATCGGATGGTTTACTTAGCTTCGTCTCCGATTGTTTGCGTACGGGTTTCCACGTACACCCTGCAAAATGAGAACGGCTGTTGATTGGGCGCATCTCAGTTTATTGCCGTCCCGTCAGGGACTTTTCGAGAATAGCCCAGCGTTTCAACGCTGGGTGGAGCGAAAGAGGTGTCGAGTCCCGGCAGGGACGGCAGAAAGACGGGCCTTTTTCTTTCGTCCCGGCCGGGACTGGCTTTCGCCGCTTCCGCCACCCACCGATCAATCGGTGGGCTATTTCCGGTCGTCCCTCTAGGACGGCAATAAACGGAGATGCGCTCCCGTTGGTTCAGAGCTCGGACTTGTGGTGGAAAGCAAACTTCACGAGGCTGTGAGTGCCGCTTAGATGGAGTTTGTTGCTGATGTTCTGCCGGTGGGTTTCGACGGTTCGCACGCTGATATGGAGCCGATCCGCGATCTCCTTGCTCGTATGGTCTTCAGCGATGGATTTCAGGATGCGGCGCTCCGTCGGAGTCAGCAGATCCAGGCCGGGTTTGTCCTCCCGGAGCCGGCGTTTCTGTTGATCCCGGCGAAGCAGATGCTGGGAGATGGACGAACTGATGAAGGGTTTGCCTTGCGCGACGGCGTGAACGGCGTGGACCAGATCGTCCACGGCGTGGTCCTTGAGGACGTAGGCGAGGATTCCCGCGTCGATCGCGGCATCGAGGAGCGCCTCCTCTTCGTGCATCGTCAGCAGGATCATTTTGGTCACAGATTGCCTCTCCATAACCGTGCGCGCCACCTGGAGTCCGTTCATCCCGGGCATGCTGACATCCAGAATGGCAACCGCCGGACGCAACTCGAGGATCTGGTGGAGCGCGATGTCGCCGGCCCCGGCCTGGCCGATCAATCGCAAGTCCTCCGCCTCGGCGATCACTTCACAGAGACCGCGTCGGAAGATCGGGTGGTCGTCGGCGATGAAAATGGTCAATTGCTTCGTTTTCATGGCGCGGATGCCTTCTGGCAGGGAATGACGATGGCGACCCGGGTCCCCGCGCCCGGGTGCGACGATATTTCCACGGTCCCATTCAGGTTCCGGACGCGCTCGCGGATGCCGCGAAGGCCCATGCATCCCTCCTTCTCGCCGAGCGCGGGATCAAATCCCGCTCCGTCATCGACGATCCGCAGGGCAATGCTCGTCTTCCCGCGGACCGTGATCTCGACCTTCACGGCGCGGGCGCGGGCGTGCTTTTGGACGTTGCTCAGACATTCCTGAACGACCCGGTAGAGGTTGATTTCGGACGGCGCCGGCAGCAGGCGGTCGATCGGATCGATCCGGGAGGTCAGCGTCAGCGCGCTGGTTTCGCCGATTTTTCTCAGCATGGTGTTGAGGGCATTGGTCAGGCCCAGTTCATCGAGCTGCATCGGGCGCAACGCGTGGGAAATCGCGCGCGCCTCCTTCACCGCTTCGCCGGAGATTTCGCTCAGCTCCTCCAGCCGGCGGCGCAACTTCTCCGGTTGATCGAGGCTGCGGAGCGCTAGGGTGGCGCCGTTCTTGATGACGAGCAGATTCTGGCCCAGACCGTCATGAAGGTCCGCCGCGATCCGTTTTCGTTCCCTTTCCTGAGCCTCGATCAAGCGCCGGGAGAAGTCCTGCTGCAACGCCTGCTGGCGAAGAAAATGCCGGACCCGCGTGGCGTAGGCCAGCCACGCGCCCCCCGCGAGCATCACCACCAACCCCAAGCGAAACCATTCCGTCTGCCACCAGAAGGGCCGGACCGTCAGGGCGGCAAGGGTTCGAGGCGCGCTCCATTCCAGATGTTGGTTTGCCGCCTTTGCTTCGAACACATACTCCCCCGGCGGAAGCTTTCGATAGGTGATCTCCCGGGGCGTGCGGACGGTATTCCAGTCCAAATCGTAATTCACCAGGCGGTAACTGAAGAAGGCCCGGTCCGGCGCGCTCAACTCAACCAGCGAGCAACGAAAGTGGATGCGGTCGATCCCGGCCGGCACGGTGATCGGCTGCACGGGATTGGCCGGGGCCGGGGAATCCACTCCGTCCAGGGCGACGGCATCCAGGTGGATGTGGGGAGGATGGCCCCGGGGGCTTTCCTGCCGCCACACCCGGGGATCCACCACCGAAGCGCCCACCGCGGTCGGCACCCAGATTCGGCCCTCATGATCCCGCACCGGGGTATCCCCATATCCGTCGCCCGCCAGCGAGAGCAGACCATCCTGGAGGCCGAAGCGGATGGTTAACGCGCGCTCGATCGTCCCCGCGGCGAGTCCGGCGACTGACTCGGGATCGAGGTGAAACACTCCTTCGCCGTAAGTATTCCACCACAGTCCCCCCGCTCGATCAGCCCCGATGCCCATGGCGCCCTGGGGAAGCTCGAGTTCCGCGAAACCAAACTCGCGCCACTGCCCGCGGTGATAGCAGGCCAGAGCGGAGGCCCGGCCGGCCACCCAGATCGTTCCAGGCGGTGTCACGGTGAGCCCGACCGCGTCGTCGGATTCGTTCCAGCGGCTGGGGGACAGTTTTTCCCAGCGCGAACCCTCCCGCCGGTAAAGCTCTCCGGATCGGTGCAACACCAGCAACCGCCCTTCTCCGTCCTCCTGAATGTCCACGACGATCCCGCCCGCGTTGCCGTCCCTGAAGTCGCTGCGTTCAAAAACGTCCCCTACCCGACGATAGAGTCCGTCTCGGGTGGCCACCCAAAGTCCGGAGAACCGGGACTCGTGGAGAGCGTCGATGGTGCTGGGCGCCTGCCACAGGATTTGGTCGCTGGCGGGCCGGGAATCCCGGGCCAGACGCAACAGCGTGTTATCGGCCGCCGTCCCGTACACACTCCCGTCGATACCCGGGGTGAGGATGCGATAGATGGCGGATTCGCCGACCAGGCCCGGGCGGGTTTCGCCGGGAGCAAGGCGGAACATTTTGCCAGCCGCCGCGAACCAGAGCGAGCCGTCCGGAGTGGCGGTGAGGTCGAGCACCCGCAGTTTCGCCTGGGTATCGAGCACCTCGGTACGAAACGTTGCCTGACGGAACCGATATAATCCGAAATGCGAAGCGACCCAGATGTTCCGATCGGAATCCTCCAGCACCTGTCGAGGCTGGGTCAGAGGCTCGGGAACCGGTAAGGCCACTCGCCGCAGCCCTTCATCAGGACGCCACAAGATCAACTGCTTATCGTCGGTACCGATCCATAGATTTCCCTTCGAGTCGCAGGTGGCGATCCTCGGTTGAACTCCACGGTGCAAGGAGGGGGGATAAGCTCGCAGTAACGTCCAGTCCTCGGCCGTGCGCACATATAATCCGCTCTCGTTCAGCAGTCCGAGCCGGCCGTCACCCAGTCGAACGAACGCTTTCGTGCCGGATCCAGGCGGCCCACCCGCGTTCGGAAGGTCACCGGCGACCGGCCCCGGCGGGGTTAGTTCGTACAGTCGGTTCTGAGTCTTGTCGATTTGCCAGATCCGGTCCCAGGAATCGCATCGAATGACGCTCGCAACCGGAGGTCGAGAGTGGGCCGCCGGCGCCTTGTTTGAAGTGGTAACCTCAACCTCATTTCCCTGGAATCGGAGCGACATCAGACCGTCGAAATCCTGGATCACGATGTTCCCGCGTGAATCCTCCGTCAGCGGTCCTCCCCGGTCCTTCAACATCAGCCGGAACCCGTCGTTTTCCCGCATCGCGAGATCGCGCCCATTCCGCACCCACAATCGGCCGTGCGAATCGCTCATGAGTTCGGAGACCCGCCACCCGGTCAGGCCCCGCTCGTTCAGTGGATTCAAATTGACGAAATTCTTGCCATCAAACCGGGACAAACCTTGGTCATCCGTGCCGATCCAGAGAAACCCATCGGGTGTTTGCGCGAGGCTGGTCAGGCGGTCCAAGGGCAGTCCATCTTCGATGCCCCAGTGCTGTACCACGTATCCGGCCTCCTGAGGCGTGACCGAAGGAATCCCCATCTCAAGGTACCGGCGCTCGATCAGCAGGGGCTCCTCCACCTCGCCCCGCTTGGCGTCCTCGGTCGTCGCGAATGAAACTCCGGCGGGCGCCGTGGACCGGGCATCAGACGCCACCATCTCGTTGAAAAAGGGCAGCACCAACACTGCGGCGAGGAGCGCCGCCTCCCATGTGATATCAGGTCTAGGCGCCCTCCTCACAGTGTTGCATAGCTTACCCGCGGAGAGGGAACTCAAACAAGCTCGAATTGGCCGGGAGAGAGGGTGAAGGCGCATCTTGAAGGGGTCCTTGTCGAGACGGCGACGGGGACCGGGGGCGAAAGCTCCAAAAGCCAAGCTCCAAGCTCCAAAGAAGCTCCAAGGACCAAAGTCCAAGCGCCCCCAGTTCCCTGGCTTGTGGCGTAGCGCGACGGGCCGAAGGTGACCGAAGCGCTGTGCCCCAACGCCTGCTTCGCCGCGGTCCGGACGGGATCCGGGAGCTTGGAGCTTGGGATTTGGACCTTGGAGCTTCCCCTGGGGTTGTCCTGCGGGCGAGCCGCCCGCGCTCCTGTCTTCGGCGAGGAACCGTCTGCCGAGAGGCGGGTCGGCTGAGGACAGCCGCCGCTACCAGACCCTGTAGGGTCGGCTGTCCTCAGCCGACCCGATCGCCAAGAACTGAGCGGCCCTTTTGCGGGTGACGAAGTACGGAACCACCGGCACGACGAGAAGAGTGGACCGGGCCGGGAGACTTCGGAAGAATGCGTGGCTCAGGTTGGTGCTGCCATAACCGGAGTCTGGCCTGGCCCATTGATCCTTCGAGATCCAGGAAAACCATGAGTGAATCCACTGCCGACAAAGTGGCCCGCTTCCAGAAGGCGCTGCAGCTCTTCCTGGATCGCGTGCGGGCCGATTCGCATCTGCTGGCCGCGGTGCTGGTCGGCAGCCTTTCCGAGGAAACCGTCTGGCGTCGCGACGCGATTTCCCTCTGGTTGATCGAAAAGGATGGGGTGACCAAACGCCTGCGCGCCGATGGAGACGAGCCCCGCGTGTTTCGCACCCTGGTCGAAGAAGGAGTCAACCTGCACGTGGAACTCATCCCGCGCAGCCGCTTCAAACTCATGGTCGAGGGCGCGGCGCGGACCGCCTTTCGTTACAACTTCTTCGCCCGCCGGCAACTGGTGTACTGCGAGGATCCCTCGTTGGAAAAATGGTTCGGGGACGCCGATACGGTGGCGCGCCGAGATCAGGAACGCGAGCTCTGCATCGCGACGACCTGGCTCATTCACGCGCACCGGCACGCCGCGCGTCTGATCGAACCGGGACGCGACCTCGAGCTGGCCTTCCAGGAATTGATCGGCGGGGCGCATTGTGTCGCCGCCGCGGAGGTCATTGCCGCCGGCGAGGTCCACGAAGGATTGGTGATCCATCGCGCCCTTGAACTGGCGCCGGATCTGATGCGCGAAGTGTATCTGGATTTGCTGGCCGCTCCGCGCACCCCGGAACATCTCGAGCAACGACTGGCGGGCCTGGATGGCTACTTAGAACGCCACGCCGAGACCCGTTTGCGGCCGGTGCTGGCTTATTTGCGCAAAGCCAAGCGATTGGTCCCCTTAAGCGAACTGGCGGATCACTTTGCCCACTCGCAACTCTACCCCTGGCATTTGGAATCAGCCTGCGAGTGGTTGGAACGCAAGGGGCGTATCGGAAAGTTTTCCGCGCCGTTCGGTCTGACCAAACTAAGCCGGGTGGAGGTGGAGGAACCCGCCTACCTGTGCGAGGAGGATTGATGAGCCACCCGCCGATGCGCACCACGCTCCTGGTTCAAGGAGCCCGGGAAAACAACCTGCGCAACGTCACCGTCGAATTGCCCCGCGACCAACTGGTCGTCATCACCGGGGTCTCCGGATCAGGCAAATCGTCCCTGGCGTTCGATACGCTCTACGCCGAGGGACAGCGCCGGTTGCTGGCATCCATGTCGGCCTACGCCAAGCGCTTTGTGAACCAATTGCGCAAGCCGGACGTGGACTTCGTTCAGGGACTCTCCCCGGTGATCTCCATCGACCAAAAAACCGTGGGGAGCAATCCGCGCTCGACGGTCGGAACCATGACCGATCTGTCGGACTATCTACGCATGTTGTACGCGACGCTGGGGACGCCGCATTGTCCCCGCTGCGAGCAACCAGTCGCCACCCGGTCCCTGCCGCAAATGCTCGAGCATCTGTTGCGCCTGCCGCGCGGCACCGAGGTCGAGGTGCGGGCTCCCGTCTTCGAAATCTTCGGCGAAGAGTGGGAACAGGTGTTCGAACAAGTCCGGCTGCAAGGATATCGGCGGGTCCGGGTCGATGGCGTGCTGAAGGATCTGGGAAGCACGCTGGAATTAGGCGAGGAGGAACGGCCCTGGATCGAAGCCATTATCGACCGCTTTGTCGTTGGCCCGGGTATCGACCGCCAGGTGCTGGCGTCTCTGGAACACGGGTTGAAGGTGGGGGACGGATTCCTGTCGTTCCATCCGGAGGGGCTTTCCCGAACTGCGGCGAAGGAATTCTGGAAGGATTTCGGTTGTGCCGAGCACCGGCTGATTTCCGCGACATTGCATCACGGTAATTTCACCTTCAACGACCCCGCGGGCGCGTGCCGCACCTGTGCCGGACTGGGCACCTCCAAGCGGGTGCATCC
This sequence comes from uncultured Verrucomicrobiota bacterium, assembly GCA_964474315.1. Lineage (GTDB taxonomy): Bacteria > Verrucomicrobiota > Verrucomicrobiia > Limisphaerales > UBA9464 > UBA9464. Next base: position 12,791 of record CAYYSX010000003.1, read on the forward strand.
GACCCTGTTGGTACCCGATCCCGGCCGCACCCTGGGCGACGGCGCGATCGTCAAAGAAGCCTTCAATCACGACAAGAACGCCTGGGGAGGGCGCTGGCTTCATAGTCTGGCGCGTCACTATGGTGTCCGTCTGGATGTTCCCTTTGGAGCGCTTCCTGAGTCGGTCAAGGATCTCATCTTCTATGGAAGCAAAGGAGAGAAGATTGAGATTGTCCTGCCTGAGGGCGCCCGCCAGGGAGAACAACACGTGGGCAAGAAGCTGCCGTTCCCAGGAGTCGTGAATCAGATCGAACGGCATTACCACTGGTACCGGAAGCAGGGCCGCAGCAAGGACGGCATGGAAGCCTACCTGCAAAAAGTGATGGTGGACTATGATTGTCCGGACTGCGGCGGGGCCCGCTTGCGCAAGACCCGCAGCCTGGTTCGGGTCGCCGGCAAGAGCCTTCCCGAAGTGGGAAGCCTGCACTTGCGGGATCTGCAGCAGTGGCTGGCCACGCTGGATCTCACGGCTGACAAAACGGCGGTGGCCGCGACCGTGATGCGCGAAATCGAAGGCCGCATCGATCTCCTCATTAGCATCGGACTGGACTATCTCAACTTGAGTCGAAGATCCGGCACCTTGTCCGGCGGGGAGTCGCAGCGCATTCGCCTCTCCACCCAGATCGGTTCGGGCCTGATGGGCATGCTCTATGTCCTCGACGAACCGAGCATCGGGCTTCACGCCAAGGACAATACCAAAATGATCCGGACCCTCGAGCGATTGCGGGATCTAGGGAACACCGTGGTGGTCGTCGAACACGACGAGGAGACCATCCGCGCCGCCGATTGGCTGGTGGAAATGGGTCCCGGACCCGGAGTCCACGGCGGCCAGGTCGTGGCACAAGGGCCGCCCTCGGTGGTGTTGGCGGAGGCGCAATCCCTGACCGGGGCGTTCCTCCGCGGCGACCGGCGCATCACTCCTCCGGAGCAGCGTCGCGCGCCTGGACCACACCAGTTAAGAATTCGGGGTGCCCGCCATAACAACCTGCAAAGCATCAACATTGATATTCCCCTGGGACTGTTCGTCTGTGTTACGGGAGCGTCCGGCTCCGGGAAAAGCTCGCTCGTCCACGAGATCATCTTCAAAAAACTCGCTTCCCTGCGCTACGACAGCCGCATTCTTCCCGGCGATCACGACACCTTTGAAGGGGCCGAATCCATTGATGACGTCGTCGATATCGATCAATCCCCGATTGGCCGATCCCCGCGCTCCAATCCCGTCACCTACGTCGGGATCTACGATTCGATCCGTCAACTGTTCGCCGAAACGGACGGTGCTAAAGCCCGCGGATTCGGTCCGTCGCAATTCAGCTTCAATGTCAAGGGCGGACGCTGTGAGGAGTGCGCCGGGGATGGCACCATCGTCACGCAGTTGTCGTTCATGCCGGACGTGGAGGTGACTTGTCCGGCCTGCAAGGGCCGCCGCTACCGCGAGGAGACGCTCGAAGTGACCTGGCAAGGGCGGAACATCGCCGAGGTGCTCAAGCTAAGCATTGAAGAAGGTGTAGCCTTCTTCGCCCACGAGCGCGGAATCGTCCGCAAGCTGGAGACCTTGCACGAACTCGGCCTTGGCTATCTGGAGCTGGGTCACGCCGCCACGCTCCTGTCCGGAGGCGAAGCCCAACGGGTCAAACTGGCAGCCGAGTTGGGAAAAATGCGCCGTGGCCGCCATAACCTCTACATCCTTGACGAACCCACCACCGGGCTGCATCTCGCGGACATTCAGCGCCTGCTCGATTGCCTCCAACGATTGGTCCAGGCGGGTCATTCGGTTCTGGTGATCGAGCATCATCTCGACGTCATCAAGTGCGCGGACTGGGTGCTCGACCTGGGACCCGAGGGCGGCCATCAGGGCGGACAACTTATCGTAACTGGAACGCCGGAGACCGTGGCGGCATGCCCCCAATCGCATACCGGTCGGGCGCTTCGGGATCACCTGAAACCGGCGAAGAAACGGAACGCTTAAACCACCTCTAAGCCGTAGCCCTGCAGTTGAATTGGGGAGCGCGCCCGCCTCGGGTGCAGTGACGGACGCCTCGTCCGCCACACCCCGCCGCGTGTGGAGTCGTCACGGTTCAGTGAGCTGTGAGTCGCCGCGGCCGACACGTAAGGTGTGAAGTCGGGGCGGTCCTGAACACGAGGGACCGGCTGCTGTCGGTCCCCATCTGAATCCGCCTCGTATCGGAACGTGGGGAAGGAAAACGATGGGGAGGCTGAGGCGTCAGCTCCCACTTCCGATGCTTCTGGACGCATCTCCCACTCCTTCTTTCGGATGGACGCCGGCTTCCGATTAGGTTCCACTGTTCCGAGTCATGTCCAACCCGCTTCCGTCCAACAATAGTTGTGCAAGGGAGTGGTTATGAGAGGTGGCGCTGCCATCCTGGCGCTCGCAGCCATGGGTTTCCGGTCCATATACGAGGGGCAACCAGACGAAATCCGAAAGAGACTTTGGATCATTATCCTCAGTATCGGGATGAGCAATGAGACGAAGACGACCTACTTCAATGTGGTCTTTGACCATCAGGATGCGTATTATGCTGTTGGCGTTGCCGTCGCTGCGTTGGTCGGCCTTCCCTTTTATGTCATTCGTCGCCGGATCCAATCGAGCGCCATCTAATCATCGGCTGCAGCCGCTAACGGCGGCATCGCGCCGGGAGTGCATCAACGTACCGCGTGGCTGTGTCGCTGAGCTCCGGACGTTCCACCAACAGAAAAATGCACCACCATGAAGACTCTAATACCTGCCTGTGCGCACCCCTTCCTCACCCTGGCCTTCTTTTCCCACAAGGCAAGGGCTGCCATCATGATTACCCACTTCTCAACGATCCTTCGACGCGTGAGCCTGCCGGTTGCAATTCTCCTTTGCCTGGCCGGCGTGCCTGGCGGGTGGGCGGGGATCATCATTGTCGGAGGCGGCGACCACTCGGCGGTTCGGGTATTCGACAGCTCGACCGGATCGCTCTTGAGGGATTTCCAGGCATTCTCTCCCGGCTTTGCGGGCGGAGTCACCGTGGCCGGCGGTGACGTCAACGGAGATGGCGCGCCAGATATCATTGTCGGGACCGGTTCCGGCGGAGGACAGGTCAGTGTCTTTAATGGCGTTACGGGCGGCATCCTCACCTCATTTTTCCCCTTCGCCCCCGGCCACACGGCAGGCGTCACCGTGGCCAGCGGTGACGTGAACAACGATGGAATCGCGGATATCATCGTCGGAAGTGGTGCGGGCAGCCTTTCCAGGGTCAACGTGTACAGCGGGTCAACGTTTACGCTCTTGAACTCGATCTCGCCGTTTGCTCCGGAGTTTCTGGGCGGGGTCACGGTCGCCGCCAGCGATCTGAACAACGACGGTTTCGCGGAGATCGTGGTGGGGGCAGGTTCCGGCGCCGCGCCCGTTGTCCAGGTCTATCATGGGCAGACTCCGACGCTCCTCTCGTCTTTCTTGGCGTTTGCGCCGGCTTTTTCTGGCGGAGTTTTCGTCGGCGCGGCCGCTGGCGAGATCGTCGTGGGCTCCGGTCCGGGGCAAGCCGTCGTCGGAACCTTCGAGGGTCTCTCCGGCTTGCCTATCAATGCCTTCCCGGCTTACCCGGGGTTTACCGGAGGAATATCCGTCGGCGCGGCCGATCTGGATGGAGACGGCTTGGCGGAGATCCTCACCGCTCCCGGGGCCGGAGCGGGGTCGCTGATCAAGCTCTTTGACGGAAAGACCGGAAACGAGAGGCTAAGCTTTTTTGCGTTTGATCCGGCCTTCCTGGGCGGCGTCAACGTGGCACTGGTGGCCATTCCCGAATCTCCCATGGCGGCCATCCTCATTGGCGGTGCAGCTTTAGCATTTGGATTTTTCCGAAGAGGAAAATAAGGTCGATCAAGGCTCAAGGCGCTGCAGCCCCTCGTTCAGTTGAGATGAGTTTCCTAACGCGGTTGGTAGCTTTTAGGGAATCGCGGGCACGCCCTTCGTTTGGCGGGATGCCGTCTGGCGCCGAGAACCAGAGAAAGGGCGCCGAAAAATGCGTTGAGCCCGTGGGGCCAAGGGGTATTTTGGGCCAAAATGAGCGCGGTAAAGAAACCCAATCCCCCTTCCGCCACGAAGCGGGACAAACCATTTCCGGTCCGGATCATGAAACCTCTCACCGGCCTCGCATTGGCGGTCGTCCTCGGATTCGTTTCGTTTCACCTGGGCGCAGCCGAGCCCGGCAAGGCGCGGCAGCCGATCTACGACGAAAAGGCCGACGTGCAGAAGGACGTCGCCGCCGCCGTGGCGCGGGCCGCGAAAGAGAACAAACGCGTGCTGCTGGTCATCGGCGGCAATTGGTGCGGCTGGTGTTACCAGCTTCACGACCTGTTCCGGGACAACCAGAGTGTGCGCGACGTGCTGCGCGGAGAGTACGAAGTCCTCAACGTGGACAGCCAGGCGGGCGAAAGCGTTCTGCGCTCGCGCCAGATCACGCCCAAGGGGTATCCGTACCTCGCGGTTCTCGACGCCGAAGGCAAACTGGTGACGCAGCAGGAAACCGGATCGCTGGAAGTGGGTTCCCAGCATGATCCTGAGAAGGTGGTCGCGTTTTTGGAGGTGTGGAAAGCCGCGCCGCAGAATGCCGAGCAGGTGCTGGCCGCCGCGCTCACGCGGGCGGCGAAGGAGAAGAAGCGGGTGTTCATGCGGTTCGGCGCGCCGTGGTGCGGATGGTGCGTGAGGCTGGACAAACTGCTCGCCGTTCCGGAGGTGGACGCGGCGCTGCAGCCCGACCTGGTCGTCATCAAGATTGACGTTCAGCGCATGACGAACGGCCCGGAGGTCGCGAAGAAGTACCAGGCCAGCGGCGGTATTCCCTGGTACGCCGTGCTCGACGCGGACGGCAACGTGCGGGGCACCAGCGATCTGCCGGGCGGCGGCAACATTGGCTTCCCGACCGAACCGCCGGAGGTTGATCACGTCGTGAAGATCCTGACCGACGGCCGCAAACGCCTGACCGATGAGCAAGTCGCCGTCCTCCGTGACGCGTTCACCCAAGGCGCGGCGACGGCCAGGGAAGCGATCGAAAAAGCGCGCGCAGCCGCAAAGGAGCGGTCCTTTTAGATGGAGCTCGATTGACCGCGTTCGCGTTCGTTGCGGAATTCCTTCATGCGTAATCTCGATTTCGGTTCCTGGCAGGCGTTGTTGTCCACCTTGCTCGGACTCGCCGTCATCACCCTGATTGGCGTTGGCATCCGCCTCGTCATCATGCAGATGGTGCAGCAGCGTCGCGAGCGCGAGAATCGGCAGATCAACGAGCGTCTGCGGACGCTGATTGCGGCCTACAAGACGCTCGGAGGTTCGTTTACCGGCGATTTGACGGTTGACCCCACGCACCTGCGCGACCTCAAACGCAGCGTGGAAGAAGCGGGCGGGGACCTGGAGGAACTGGCGGGCAACGACCGCCCGCGGCGGATGCGCGACGCGGTGGAAGCGGCGCTGTCGGACATCATTCTGCTCGGCACCGAAGCGCAGGTGCGCCTGGCGGCCAAAGCCGCGAACGAACTCGCTGCGGGCCGTCCGGTGGAAACCGCCGAACTGGTGGTGTCGCTGCGCGATTTCATCCGCGGCGTGCTCGATCTCGATCCCGTGCCCACCGACGTGCTCGTGCCCAAGCAGGGCCCGACGCGGCCCTCGTCCAGCAGCGGCAGGAGCAGCAAGGGCGAGAGCAGCAGGAAAGGCGGCGGGCGCGGCGGCAGTGGCGGTGGCGGTGGGATGGGTGCCGGCGCTGGCCTCGTCGCCGGTGTGGGAATGGGCGGACTGGCTTCCGACGACGAACAGGCCGCGCGCTGAAAACGTCAGGGCATAGGGCCCGGCGCGCAGCGGCGGCTCCGCGTTCCACACGCCGCGAAGGAACGCGGCAGTTGGCGATGTAGCGTCGATCATCCGGTGGCCCGACCGGGGTTGGGTGAGCGAGTGTTTCTTCGACGCGGCCCGGCCAATGGCCGCCCTGCGGGCGGGGACGGCGCAGCGCGCCATCCCCGGAGATCCCGGCCGCAGCCCATCACGAGTCGGAATGCGGTGTCGCAAGTGGGCGCGTGGCGCGGGTGGCCAGCAGGGCCACGCTCCAAAAGGTCTCGCGTTCCGCCACGACAGGCGTCCGACGGGCGGCCAGCGTGTCGGGGTCGGCTCCCGGCAAACGGGCGCGCGTTCCGGCCTCGATCGATCCCAGCCACGCCGTGCGAACGGTCGTCAGGAACTCATCGCGATCCGAGGGCGACGGCGGGCTGAACTCCGGTCCCAGGAGCGTGGGATCGTGGACCAACCCGGCCGCGACGGCGAAGGTGACGGCGGACTTGGTGAAGGGCGGCATCTCGCGCAACAATAACTTCCGGCCGGCTCTGACCCCCTGATCGTACCGCGCGGGCGTGAGTGGCCTCAGATCAGACAGAGGCAGGATCCCGCCGGGTGCATGGGCCAGGATCGCCTTCGCCACGGGCTCGGCGTCGGCCTCGACGAATTCGGAGGCGCCGGGCGACACCGGGAAGAGCGGCGCCCAATCGGCATCAAGGGACCGGGCTTCCTCCTTGAATCCGAGTGCGCTGAGCACCGCCAGGTTCCAGCCAAACCGGATCCCCAGCGGCGGGTACCCGGGCACTTCCGACAACGGATTCTCCAGCGAGAGAAAACGGGCGAGCGCGGCCACGAAGACGGGTCCACCGCAGAGACAACCGTACAGGTCGGCGAAGATTTCTGACCGCCAGGAGAGCCACTGTCCCCGGCGGTCCGGAGCGGTGATGGTGTCCGTGAGGATGCGTTTCAGAGGCGTTTCCAAATCGAGGTCGGCTTCGACGGAATGGCCGATCTCGTGTCCAAGGACCGTGAGTTCGCTGAGTTGATCGAGCTGGTACCACGGCACACCGATGACGGGGAAGGGCAGGCTGCGCATGACAGCGAGGAGACTGCGGTCGTGGATCAATTCCTGCGGGACCACTTCCGCCTCGATGCTCTCGTCCCGCGTCAGGATGAAGGGGCTGTAGCCGCCGTTGAGGAAGACGAGCGGGGGTTCCTTGAAACCCTGGGCATAGATCGGTTGGTAGCAATCCCAAGCGAACTCGTCGGCGAGCTTCAGGTAGTCGCTGTAACGTTTTTCCAGGCGCAGTGCGAGTTTGTGGCGGAGGAATTCCCAGATGCGGAACAGGCCGAGGAGGGCCCGCGATGCTTCGCGGGTACCGGCGAGGTCGAGGGTACGATCCTCCAACAACGCCTGCACCTGGGTGCGCACGTGCCTGATCAAGCCGCTGAAGGCCTTGATTTGGCGCTGGTGTTTCTCGAACGGCTGGTTTTCGACCGACAGGTTCGCCCACGCCTCGAGTTCGGCATCGAGCTGGGCGAGGCGGTGAAGCGCTTCGGCCTTCTGGAGGGCCAGGAGATTCATCGCGGGTCCCAAACCGGCAGGCCGACCTCCGGGCAGAAGAGCGCCGGGGGAAGGAGAACGCCGGGATGGCGCCAGAGGCGTTCGTGGAGGTCTCCGAGGGACACGGAGTCCCGCACGCCCTGAATGAGCGCGATGGTCAATTCTTCGACTGCCTCGAACCGCGCTGCGCCCGCGGCCAGAATAGCCCGCACCTCCAATTGCTCGAACAGGGCCGCGGCGAAGGCATTGCGCAGGAAGACCTGACGGACCTCATCCTCGGGGTCGTAATACACTTCGAGAATGATCACGGGCGGAGCATCGGTTCGCAGACCGGATTTCAGGGCCGAGGCGAGGACTTCCGGGGAGATGGGGGGATCGTGGTAAGCTTTTTCCCGATTCGGCTCTGAGTCGCCTTCGCCGAGGTCGAGGAACACACTGCGCGGGTTCCAGCTTTCGGAGAAGGCGCACGCGATATGCACGACTACCGGTCGGAGTTCGGGAAGCAGGCGGACGAGTTCCCGCGCGCGGTGGGCCTTCACGACCTCGATGCCGTGGCTGCGGTAAAGACGTTCGAGCGAAATGCCGAGCACGCCATGACCCCGCTTATGGAAGCGCTCGACCTCCTCGTCCGCCTGCATCAGGAGCACCGGGGGCCGGGCGCCCGGGGCCAGGGACGGCAAAGCGCGCAACTTCTCGATGGCGGCGACTGCGGATGACTCCGGGCCACGGAACCGGGCCCAGGCCGCGCTGGTTTGGGGTCCCCAGACACCGTCGGCCGTGAGTTTCTCGCCGATCGTCCCGAGCGCGCGCTGAAGCCACCGGACACTCAAGGTACGGGGCCGCTCGCGGTTGAGTCCGCGGTGGACGCGGGCGCCGGGCGTGGCGGCCGCGCCCAGTTCCCAGGGCACGGCGCTGAGGTCGCCTAAGGGAATCCGGAGTTCGAGCGAAGGTGCGGCGGTGTTCCCGGAGGCGGCGAGTAGTTGCGTCAGGTCGTGCTGTACCTGCCGCGGATCACTGCGAAGGAGAGAGACGAGCGACTCCGGATACAGGTCGCCGACCGCCTGCAACAAAGCTGGAAAGGTCGGGCCTGTGATCTGATCGGCCGAAGGACCGGCCGTGGCGATCCCGGCTTCGATGCGTCGGGTCTGGATCGACACGCGGCGGCCATCGGACGGACTCTGGACGGTGCCAATCTCAAGAATGAAGGCCGGAGCCTCAAACGGCGGCGGGGCCGTGGCGGGAGCCGGCGTCTGCACTTCCCGCCGTGCCGTCAGACGCTCAACGGCGCGCGTCTCACCGAGCTGGCGGGCGAGCTCCAGCGCTGCGGAGAGGGTCGATGCGGTCGCGGAACGCTCGTTCGCTTGGGCGAGGCGGCGGGCCTGGAGTTCGAGGTCGAGCAGGCGCCAGCGGGACGGGTTGGTGAGCATCGTCCCCGTGGTACGGTCGAGGTCAACGAGCAGTTGGGTGGCGGTGGCGAAATCCTTTCGATCCAGCGCCACATCCGCATCCCACAGGCTCGCTGCCGCGCGAAGACCGGGCGGGAGTTCGAGCAGCTCGGCCCAGCGTTTACCTGTAGGACAGAGGATCCCGCCGAGTTCCTCGCCCGCGCGCGGACAGTAAAGCCGTGCCGCCAGGCGGAACGCGGCTGAATCCTTGCGACCTCGCAACAGACTGGCGGCGACCTCCCGGACGAATTCGGTGGACTCAGCCGAACCGGGCTTCCGGAAGTACAGGGCGGCGGCGAGGAGGTTGATCGCGTGGGGGAGGTGTTCGGCAGTGGGTTCCGGAATGGGCACGAGGCGCAGCAGATCCACCGAACTGGCCGCGGTCCGCCCCGGGGCCGCGCTCCGAAACGGCCGCAACGCCACATACCGTGCCTCACCCGGCAGGGCGGCCAGGAGCGTGGTGAACTGTTCGGGAATCTCCGGATCGGGCAACCCTTCGGCGAGAGCGGTGGCGAGAGCCTGGGCGCGGAAGGTGGGCGGCAGGGCGGGGGTGCGAGCGAGGAACGTCAGCCATTGCACAAGGACCTCACGGGCGCCGGACTCGTCGCCGTCGGCCTGACGGATCCGCAGGGCCAGGGAGAAGTATTCCGCCTGGTGGATCGGTTCCGAAAAACGGGTGAGTTGGTGCAGCAGCCCACGCGCCTCCGGCAAAGATCCGACCAGATCCAGGAGCAGGCGGACCAACTTGAGATGCACTTGGGTGGCACTGTTGTGCATGCCGACCGACAAGTACCCGCTCTGGGCGGCCCGGTAACCGGTGGCGGCCTCCTGAAGATCGAGCTCGGCCGCGGCCAGGTCGGCGCGCAATTCCAGCGCGATCGGAGGGTGCTTCGTCGAGAGCTGACTCAGCAGCAACCGGGCGCGCGGCAACTGCAGTCGCTCCAGGGCCGCCCGGACGCAGATGGCCATGGCCTGTTCATGCGCCGGGAAACCGTGCTGGCCCGGTTGACCGGCGATGCGCCGGGCCTGCCGGGCCACTTCGGCTTCCAGCCCCAGCGCGTCGCCCAGATCGGACAGGCGCAGCAGGATCTCCGAAAGATCCGTGACCGAGGTGCGGCCGTCGAGGGCCGCGGTCATCGCGCGACCCAGCAACGGCCACGCCCACTCCGGTCGGCCGTGGATGATAAGCCGCTCCGCCGTCAGGCCGGCGAGGACGGGCTCGAACCGGGTGTTCTTCGCTACCTCGACATACTGCGTCCAAGCCCGCCGATCGGATCCCAGATCGAGCGGCACTCCGGCCCAGAGACGGAGCAGCCGAATGGCGATGCGGTCGAGACGATCCCGAAGTCGGCGGGGCAGCGACTCCAGCGAGGCGACGGTCGCCGGATCCAACGTCGGCGCCGCGGCTGGGGCCGTGTTGGGATCGACCAGTCGGCGACGATTCAGGGCTTCGAAGACCTGAAGGGCAACCCGGACCAACTCCAACCGATCCGGGTGGACGATGGGTTCGGGCTCATCCCGGCTGAAACGGGCGTGTTCCTCGAGCCGCTGCCGCAGGAGCGCGGGCGTGGACGAGGAGGGGGGCGAGAACGTGCCCAAAGCCTCGAGCATACGAGCTTGAGCAGCGATGTAGGCCGCCTCGCCCAACCAGCGTGGGGTGATAAAAGGTGTTGTCGCGTCGCGCAGCACGGGCCGTCCCTGGTCGTCGAGGTAGTCCTTCGTCAGCAACGATTCCGCGACCTCGCGCAGGATGGCCGGGGAGATCCAGGGCCATCGCTCCCGGCTGCGCTTCCACAGCACGGCGCCCTCGTGAGCGCTGACCTGGACGGCATGGTACAGTGCCTCGGCCAGATTGCTCCCGCGCCGGCCTGCTTCGTCCCGCGAACGTTTCTCGTAGTATTGCTGTGCGGCGCGGTGCAGATCCTCGTGGATCGGGTACCGTTCGGAATCCAGCCGGAGCAGGCGGCGCATCGGCACCACGACTTCGGGTTGCAGGGCCAGCGCGTCACCATCGCGATGAATCCAGGTATGATCGCTGGCGTACTGACCGAGCGCCGCCCAGATGTCATCGACCAGGACATCCCCGGCGAAGCGCTCCCAGCGGGCATGGCTTCCATAGCCAATCGAAGACGTGCTCTCGACGTTGTCCCGCCGGCTTTGTCCCGAAATCTCTGCCAACAGAAAACCGGCCAGCACTTCGCGGGTGAACTCCAGGGTGAGTCGGCGCGGTATGACCGCATAGCGGAGCAGCCAGCGAACACCCTTGAGGATCTGCTTGCGTCGCACCGTTTCCTCACGGTCGGTTTCGCGGATCTGCTCGTTCGGAATGCGGTCGATGACCCGCTCGATGAGGTAGGCGAAATCCGTGTCCGGACAGGATTCGACGTCCTGCTGGGTCAGCAGCGGCCGCGACATCGCGAGGTCGGCAAAGAGACTCAGCTTGAACGGAATGCCATTGGATTTGGCGAGGATGGCATCGATAGGCCGGTCGGCGGGCAGACGGCGGAGTCGCACCAGGAAGTCCCTGGCCTGCACGGCACTCAGTGGATGCAGGCCGAGATCGCGCCGGAAGACCTTCGGAAACGCATCCTCGATGAGCATCCGGTTTAGTCTCAAGCACGAGCCGCCGGTCACACTGCCGGCCTGGGTGGCTTCCTCCAGGAGGACCCGAGTCTCCGGTCGGAGCGTGACGTCGGCGAACGGCTCCGCGCTGCCGATGCCCGTCCCGCCGATCACCCGGTTCAAGGCCGCGACGAAGAGGGCTGGCTCAGTCGTCCCGGTCGGAAGCTCGGGGTCGCTCTGCAACCGGTCACTCAACCAGGCCTCGACGGGAGTCGTCCGCGCGGCGAGCGCGGCCTGGAGCGCAGAAAGGTCGATCAAATCCGCCACGGCCAACGGCACCTCGACCAACGGGATTTGTGAGGTGGCCGCCCGCAGGTCCGCGGTGGTTTCAGGATCCAATTGCAGGTTCGGAACCCGGCTCGGATCCCACGGATCGTACCGTCCGGAGAGGAGCACCTTTAGGCCCGGACAACGCGTTCGAATCCCGGCGAGCATCGTGAGGATTCGTCCCAGAACGGTCGGCCGGTAGAGCGAGACCTCTTCGAGCGTGTCGAGAATCAGGAAGGTGGGGGCCACCCCGAGCCCCACGGCGAATTGATCCTCGATCACGCGTTGGGTCTGGCGCGCCAGATCCTGCAGGTTGAGGAGGTCTTCCCGCGAGAGCGGCCCCAATCGCTTTTGCAACCAGTCCGCCATCCGGTGGGCGTCCGGTCCCAGCAGGGTCTGAAACGGGCTGCTGACGAGTTGGGGCCGAAGCTGCAGGGCCCAGTGAATGAGGAGCAACCACGGGTGATCAGCCAACAACGACAGATCGAGGAAATCCAGATCCGCGCGGGCGACCGGAATGCGGCGTCCCTCCCGCTCCGGCACGCAATGCCGGGCGGTCAGCCAGCGGACGAACATGGTCTTGCCCAGGCCGCCCCCACCGAAAACCGGAAGAATCCAGCGTTCCGGGAGACCCCAGAACACATCGAAGGCGCCGCGCAGATCGTCGCGCTCGAGGAACGAGACGGTTCCGTAGAAGTCGGCGGCGAACAGGGCGCGGGATTGCAGGTACTGCTCGCGGTCATTCAGCGCGTGTTGCAGGGGCGCCGCCAGCAGTCGATAGCGGGCCCGCAGGAGCTGAAGCAGCGACTCGCAACGACCGAGATCGAACGCCTGGTCGGCTTCCGCATAACGGCGTCGGAATTCGACCAGCGCCGCCGCCGGGTCGGCGAACAGCCGGTGAACGAACGCCTCCTCGTCCCGGCCTTGGGACGTGAAGTATTCGACGAGCCGCGCACTCGTCTGCACCAAGTCCGGGTCGTCCTTTTCCCACGTCGTCCCGTGGCGTTCCCTCGCCGACGACTTCAGGCGGTATCGCGTCGGGGCCGACGCCGGGGACCCGGCCCCGGCCGGCGGCGACACGGCTTCGACTCCCTCGAGCGCGACGAATTCCGCAAACCCGGGCACTGTGGAAACGCCGAGATCCGCGGTGAGAACCGCATAAACCGCGGCGTCGAATTGCGAAACCAGCGCGCACCGCTTCCACAGTTGCGCCGGTGCCGGGCGGTCGGATCGTTCCACCGCCAACCGGAGCAGGTCGCCCAGCGACTTCGCTCCGGCAAAGAAATGCGAAAGCTCCGGCGTCATGACGGTATCAACGGCCCGATGGCGTCACACAGGGTGCGGATCTCGGCCGGACTCTTGGGGTCGGGAGTGAGCATTCGCAGGTAGCCCTCCGTACTGGTGAGGTCCTTCCCCGGGAACAGGCGCTCGAGCAACTCGAGGGTCAGGGGCACGAGGTCCTCCCGGGAGAATTTGTCGAGTGGGGGTGGTTCACTCCACGTCGTGACTGGAAAGGACACCCCGCCGAAGGTCCGCCAGGCATCGTCCGACACCGACAGAATGACCTTCACGCGCGAATCAGGCCGGGTGGTCAGGGCCTCGAAGAGATGTTCCCGGAGGAGGTCGAAATCGGCCCGGCTGAAGGCGGCCTGGTCGGAACGCCAGCGATCGAGAGCGATGACCGTAAGACGGTTCGCCGCCTCCGCCTCCGCCTCCAGTGCCGTGCGAAGCTCCTGGCAGACCAGCTTTGGCAGATCGTTCCGACTCCCCTGGCCGAGGAAGCCGGATAAGGGCCCCAGCGTGTCGGAAACGGCGCCGCCCGGAAACGGCCCTGGATCCAGACCCTTGGCCCAGCGGTTCAACTTCCAGTTCAGTCGGGACCGTGACTCCGGGTCGAGGCCTGGACGAAGGATGTCGTTGCCGCCATCCCGCACGGCGCGGACGACCTCGAGCCAATCGCCCGGCAGGGGAACCTCGAGGCTATGCACGCGCGCACCCTGGGCGGCGAGTCCGTACAGGCACCAGGTCAGGAGCCAGGTCTTGCCGTAGCTCGACGGCCCGCGCAGAACGATGCCGGCGCGCTCCTCCTCCAGAGGCGTGCCGGCGAGGGTGCGCAGAATCCCGCGGCGTTGCTGCTGCTGGTTCACGAAAGCACGCCGCACATCCCGCGTCCGTTCCTCGAGGGTCCGCTGCTCGATCACCGGCAGCCGGCAGTGGGTCCGCAGCACCTCCTCGGGGAGATACCGGCAAATCAACACGGGCAGGAAGGGTTCGCGCGAAAAGGTCTTTCCCGGATCCAGCAGCTCACGGCGTGCCGCGCTCATCGCCTGGTCGAGCCGCTGGCCGCGGGCGAACTGGGTGTAGAAGGCGGCGGCGCAGCGGCCGGCCGGATCGCCCAGCACATCGCCCTGCATTGCGACGACCGCCAGCGCGTATTCGAGAAACACGTCGCCCAGCATCGGCCCGGACATCCTCTGAACGGCCGCGGCCTGGGATCGACAGGCGTTCAGGTACACCAGGCGCAACGAATCCAGCCGTCTGAGAAACGTCCCGATACTCGCCGTCGTCCACGCCACATACCTCTTCAAAGTCCGATGATAAAAGAGCAGGCGGGCCTCGTCGGTCGCCGTCGCCGCGGCGGAATGGCCGATGAAATGCACAATATGGGGATCGAAATCGACGATCCGCTGTTCCATCCCCACTTGATCGAAAGCCGGCAGGTCCGAGATCTGGATCACCTCGAGGTCGAACAGATGTTCAAAGGGGCGTAGTTCGCGTCGGATACGTGCGACTTCCGGACCGGCCGCGACGCCCGCGTCCCGGGGGTCCGCCCCGACAAGAAGCAGGAGCCGGACCGGCCATTGGAAGGCCGAGGGATTCGGTTTCAGTTGGGGTGCCCGTACCCGCATGAGGAGCACGCCCGGGTCGAGGAACCAGTTCCGCGACTTCGCCGGATCATACATGAGTTCCCACGGCAGCGCCCGGAGATCCTCGTTCTCGATGTCCAGATAGAGCCGGAAATCCGGCTCGACGGCCCGGCGCGGATCGTTCGGCGGGAGGAGCCGCCATTCCTCGCGGGCGGCCAGGAAATCCTCCCGTAATTGCCGCAGTGCCACGCCGAGGTCGCCCACGTGAACCGCCTGGAAAAGCGTCTTGCCCAACGTTTGGAGGGTAACGGTGTCGGTGAGTTCCGACTCGAAGATCCCCAGGGCGGTGTCGCGGTGCAGACCGCCTCCGGGCTGGAATAGAGCGGCCTCCAGCGGAACCCGCTCGACCAGGGGCTGACGGCTCCGAACGCCGTCGGCATCGGATCGCAGCTCGTAGAGGCTCGCCTCGAACGCGTCCTTCGGGATGTGGAGGCAAAGTTGCATGCGAATCGGGGATGCCGGAGCGGACTCGACCGCGCGGCCCGGCGTGTGGCGGCGCACGATGGTCAGTCCACCGGAATCGTGTGGGTGCTCCTTCCGTGATCGAGCTTCGACCCGGCGCCGAGTTCATTCACGTACCGGACCTCTGCTTGCGCACCGTCGAGATCGACCACGGCAAACCCGAAACGGGAGAAGGACTCGAGGCCATGACGAAAGTCCTCCCGCAACTCGAAACGAACCGTCTTCGGACGCTCCCGTTTCGTGGCGTAAACCGGGACCCCGCCATGCCCGAGTACGACGGGGTACCGCACCGTGTCCGTCGGATGATACACCGAACCGCGGTGTTCGTGACCCCAGAACCAGGCGTTGATCGGTTTCCCCAAGGCGAACACCGGGGCGAGCTTGCGCTTGAGTAGAGGGGATTCGTTTTCGTAAGCGCTGAAGAGTTGATGATGACTGAGAAAGATCGTGCGTTTGTACGGAGCGGCCTGCCGGCGGCGGAGGATCCAGTCGCATTGCGGGTCCTGCAGCCCCCCGGCGTCGCCTTTGAACCCTTCGGATTCATAGGCCGTGTCCAGGCCGAAGATCTGCCAATCCGCGTTTTCGAGGCAGAAGTAGCTAGCCCCCCGCTGCCCGTGAAACCGGCCGTCGGTCCGCAAGTATTTGAAGAAGCCGTGGCCGCCCGTGAACATGTCGTGATTCGCGTTCACGCACCACGAACCCACCGTGGTCGCCTCAGATTCGAACACCGGCCAGGTCGGGGCGAAGTTCGTGGCGTATTCGAAATCCCGGCCGGCGTAATAGACATCGCCCAAATGGATCACGTGGCATTGCCGGCCGTCCTGGAGCCCGAGTTCAACCTGCTGGCGCATGGCCTTCGCCACCAGGCCGGCGCGCGGAATCCCGCTGGCCCAATCTCCCACCAACACGAGCCGCGCCCGGGAGGAGATCGACACCGATTCAGCCGGCTGGGGCGGGAATGCCGCCCGTCCACGGGCCAGTTTGATCGCTTCGGCAAACGCGAATGAAAACGTCCAACCGAGCACGTCCGACTCCTCCATCTGCCGCATGAATCCGCGCCGGTTGGTCGGACGCCATTCGGGTTTCAAGGCCTGCCCGGTCAACGGCGGGACCTCGCCCCCCAGTCCTTTCGCGCCCGATTCCGCCACCGCCCCGGCGGCGAGATACGCCTCCTCGAGACATGACTGGAGGATTCCGGCGTCGGCGTCGCTCGGCATCCACAGAGCGTTCTTCTCATCATCCTTCAAGCGGTCCTCTGAGGCGACGAGTTGGTGGAGAACTTCCCGGGCTTGTCGGAGATCTTCGACGGTGAGATCGCGGACCCTGGCCTGTGCCTCCAGGGCCGGGGAGAGAGCCGTGGCCTGTGCCAGCCGTCCGTCCATCGCCGTGAGCAGATCCGGCGCTTGCGCCTGCATCACGGTGAAATCGACGATCTCCTGAATCATGGCGTGGGAGGCTAACAACAAGAGACGGCGGAACTCCATACCTTCCTGGCGCCCGGCCGGGGTAGGAATGGCGCTCGGACGCGACCCGCACTCCACCGATCTGCGGAAGCGGCACCCCTTCGACATCGAGATCGCCCGCATTCCAGCCGGCAAACCCGCCTACCCGTATCATTCTCACAGCGCGCAGTGGGAATTCTATCATGTCATTTCGGGGACCGGATTGGTGCTCACACGGTGAGGCGGGCTCAAGCCTGCGGTTCTCGGGGTCCACGAGCGGACGAGCCGTCCGCGCTCCCGAGAGAACCCGTACTTCACCGTCACGGCCTCCACTGCCCCAGCCTTCCTGACGGCCTCGACGCCACGCAGGGCAACGGGTTGAAGCCCGCGGTCCTTCTCCCAAAGCGTTCCTACGGACGTCCCCGGTCGCCTTGATCTGCCGACTGGAGACCTGCCTTCCCTTCCGCTTCGGACCGACGGCGGTTAGGCTCGACCGCACGTGAAACCAATTCTGTTCCGACTCGGTGACCTGCAAATCCATTCCTTTGGGGTGCTGGTGGCCATCGGGTTCCTGGCCGGTTTGGCCGCCGCCGCCTACAACGCCCGGCGAGCCGGGCTCCAGGGCGAGGTGGTGTATGACCTGGCCCCCTGGTTGGTCGGTGCCGGCCTCATCGGCGCGCGCTTGCTATACGTGGTCAGCTACTGGCAGCGGGATTTTGCCGGCCAGCCCCTGACCGAGACGCTCGCGGTCTGGAACGGGGGACTGGTCTTCTACGGCGGCCTCATCCTGGCCACGCTCACCGGTATCTGGCGCATTCGCCGCATGAAGCTACCGCTCTGGACGATGGCGGACTGTCTGGCCCCCGGAGTGGCGCTGGGGCACGCGTTTGGCCGGATCGGCTGCCTGTTGAACGGATGCTGCTTTGGACGTCCCACCACCCTCCCTTGGGGAATTCAGTTTCCGGCCAGCCATTCGACCGCCGGGGCCTCTCTCCACCCCACTCAAATCTACGAATCGCTGTTGAACCTGACGCTGTTTGCCGCGCTGATGTGGGGCTTTGGCCGGCGCCGGTTCGCCGGACAGATCTTCGCCTTGTATCTGGTCGGCTATGCCCTCATCCGCGCCTTTACCGAATGGTACCGCGGTGACTACGCCTTTGTCTCCCGTCCGGCGGCCGGAACGTTTACCCCGGGCCAATCCACCAGTCTCTTGATTCTCATCGCCGGCATCGCTCTCTTTTTTACGCTGCGTCCCAAGCCCGATTCCACCGGATTGGCCCGCAGTTGACCCATGCTTGAAATGGATGTGTTCACCGTCGAACAGTCGTTGCCCGGCCAACGGCTCGACCGGTTTTTGCAGGGACGGTACGAGTCGAGTTCGCGCGGCGAAATCCAGCGGCTCCTGGCGCAGGGCTGCATCCGGGTCAACGGTCGCCCGCCCAAGCCGGCCCAGACCCCGCGGGCCGGTGATCTGGTCGAAATCAACTGGCCCGATCCCGTTCCCGCCACGGTGGCGGCCCAGGAAATTCCGCTCGAGATCCTGTTCGAAGACGCCGACCTCGTCGTCCTCAACAAACAACCTGGCTTGGTCATGCACCCCGCGGCCGGCCATGAAGATGGCACCCTCGTCAATGCCCTGCTCCACCACTGTCAGGGACGCTTGAGTGGGGTGGGCGGAGTGGCGCGACCGGGAATCGTTCATCGTTTGGACCGGGACACTTCGGGCTGCCTGGTGGTGGCCAAGAATGACCTCACCCATCGGGCGCTGCAGGACGCCTTTGCCACGCGTCAGGTCGAGAAGGTTTACCAATGCCTGGTCTGCGGAGAGCTGCAACCGCCCCAGGGCGAAATCCGGGCGCGCATCGCGCGACATCCTGTCCAGCGCAAAAAAATGGCGGCCACACAGGGTGACGGCCGCGATGCCCTAACCACCTATCGCCTGTTGGAACGGTTACCCGGGGCTTCCTTTGCCGAAGCGCAGATTCACACCGGCCGAACGCATCAGGTCCGGGTGCATTTCCTGCATTTGGGATTCCCGCTGGTGGGCGACGAGATCTATGGCGCCCGGGCCAACCGCCGGCTGGCGAAGGAAACCGGATGGCAGGCGCGGCGGCAGATGCTTCATGCGCGCAAGCTGGCCTTCCGGCACCCGCGGAGCGGCCAGTGGCGCGACTTCAACGCGCCCTTGCCGGATGATTTCAAGGAGGCGTTGGAGGTCCTGCGTCAGGCAGCCGCCCGCTAGGTGGGAAGCTCCAAAGGCCAAAAGGGCGCCCTTCAGTTTTTTGGCCGGGGACGGAGGACAGAACACAGAGCACCGAAGCGGAAGGCCTGTAGCGCCGGCTGTCCTCAGCCGACCGGGCGGATGGAGTCGCCGGGGGACCCGTGAACGAACGGGCGTGGAGAAGAAGAGGCCGGAGGCTCTGGACGGCCAGCGGGTCGGCTGAGGACAGCCGACGCTACAGGGTTGCTCCCGCGCCCGCTCATGCACGTTGGAACGCACATTGAACCGCGGGACTTGGAGTTTCTTTGGAACTTGGAGCTTGGAGCTTTCCCTCCCCTACCCTTGCTTGAGCGTAAAATTATGGTCGCCGTAATGCACATAGTCGGCCCAGTCCACGGTGGCTTTGGCCCCGGTCAACGACTTGATCGCACGGCGTCCGGCTAACATCGCCTCTCCCAGACTCCGGCCGCGGAGCAACGCCGTGTAGAAGACGTCGGCAAACTCCTTCGCGCCGTCGTCACCCACGGGCCAGTAGGTTCCGACGTAGTTGGCGATGCCTCCCCGCAGCAAGGATTCCGCCAGCCCCACGTTGCGCTGGATCTTCTCGGCGATGGGAATCTCCCGGCGCGCCGCGGCGGTCTTGCGGACCCGGGCGGATTCACAGGCGTTGAACACCACCAGATTCGGCAGGCTGCCCAACGCGCTAAGCTGCACCCCGCTCAGGACTTGATAATCCGAAGTCAGCAGCCCGCTGTGGGCCGGGCTGCCGGGTTGGAACTGGGCATGGCCGGCGTAGTGAACGATGTCGTAACGACCGGAACAAAACTCGTCCCGCAGCCGCCGGAGCGTCGCCTCGGCGCCGGCCACCCGGGTGACATTCACGGCCGCCTGATTTTCCAGAAGGGCCATCACCCGTTTGCCCTCCTCCTCGGCACCGGGCAGGGAATCCGGCGTTCCCGCATTGGGATTCACCACCAGAAGCACCTCCAACTTCGGCTGCTGGCGGCGGGCTTCGAGCCACTTAGCCACTGACAAATTGTCCGCCAAATAGCGGCGACTCACACCGCCCTCCAGCGCGGGCGCCAACTCGCCTTGGGTACCGAAGCTCAGGGTTTCCCAAGGAACCCGGGAAGCCTCCTGATCGTGGACCACCACCAAAGGCTGCTGGAGGAGCCGCGGCAATACGGCCAGCACTTCGTCGGCCAGCAACAGCTCCCCCAGGCGCCAGCCGAATTTGGGCAGATAGGCGGGGGTGAACTTGGATTCCTCGATTTCGGCCAGCAGCTTCTCCAGCTCGGCCGCCGCCAACCGCTTCTCCCCATTCAGCACCGTCGCCTTGGCGCCCGAGGTCAACAGCGCCGAGCGAACGATCAGCTTCCCCGTGGGGATCAGTTTGCTGCCCGAGGCCTTCACCTCGGCTTCCTGCCGGACCATGAGGTAGTTGGGAGCCAACCGCCCCAACGTGAGCATCCCCCGGCCGGTCGAACTGACCAGTGCCGGCTCGGGCCATTCCTCCTGGTCAAAGGTCACCTCCACATCCCGGAACAACGGCGTTCCGGCCAGCCGGTACAGCTCGGCTTGCAACACGGCAAACCGGTCGCGGTCATATTCACAGATGATCACCCGACGGAACCGATGACCACGATCGGCATCGACCAACCCGGCAATGAATCCCCGCAGCAGATGCTTCAACACCAGCCCGGCGTCCTGACCGGAACCAACGCCCAGCAGCACCGTGGCCAAGTCCTCGACGTTGGCGCGGATGAGCGTGCGGATCGTGTTTTCCGCCACCAGCTCCAGCGTCTCCAGGCGAAAGGTGTCGAACGCGCCCAATCCGGCGAAGAGCACGTTCTCGGCCCGCAGCAAATGCCGGCTGGTGGGCAACATGAAGACCTCGCCCACGTTGCCGGCAAACATACGGCGCGCCATCACCTCGCTGATCGCGCCTTCCATCCGGGCATCCACGGCCGCGGCCGCCCCCGCTGGTGTCACCTCCCGGAACAACCCCAACACCAGCGCCCGCGCACTGGCCTGGGTGATGTCACCCCGCGCCAAACAAATGTCGAGTTGGTGCTGGGATCTTCGTCCGACGACCAGCCGGCCAAACTGGAGCTGGGTTTCCTCCGCGGCCGCCGCCGCCACTGCCTCGTCGATCACCGGCACCACTCCGGGAGCATCTTTGGCGGTGCCCGACAGGAACCGGTCCAGCAACTCGCGCACCTGAGCGGGCGGCGGCGGGGGAACCACGGCGCCGCGCACCGGCTTCTCATCCGGCACGGCCGCCCGCAACTGCGCCTCGGTGACAGTCCGTTTCACCATGGCCCGGGTCGGACTCCAGGTCGTGGAAAGCTGGTCGGTCTCGCCCGACCGCAGCAGATCCGCCGTGGCCGCCGCCACCCGGGCGTTGTTGGGCAAGCTTCCATGGGATTCCTCGATGTAATGCGTCGAGGCCCCCGACAACTCGGCAAACTTCAGCGGCACCGTGCCATCTCCCGCCCGCGTCTCAGTGTATTCGAACGCCCCCTCCCGTAACGCCAGGTCCGTCACCGTATCCTGGTTGACTCCGGCAATGAGGTGGAACCGTCCCGTGGCCGGGGCCAGCAACTCCTGCGTCGTGCGCGCCCGACGTAGGAGGCGTGGGTCGGGCTGGGGCGTGGACTCACCCTCCTGGGGCCAGACCGCCGGGTCATAGACATCCACTGCGTCGAACTTATCCGGCGGCGGCAGCAGTTGGTAGAGGCTCGGAAAGGTGTTGAATACCTTCGAACACAACTCCTCGGCCGTATGGACCGGGTCCAGCGCGGCCAGCTTGCGGACGGTATCCAACGTGGCCCGCAACGCCTGGGTGGGGAGGAACGACCCATGGTTGGGCGTACCCAACATCACCAGACGATCCACCCGATCCCCTGCCCCCTGGTGAATGGCGGCACGCGCCACCAGCCCCCCCATGCTATGGGCCACGATATGCACCTGGTCCTTCTGCGCTTGCAAATGACGCGCCAACCGTCCGCCCAGAGTCTCCAGATCCTGCCGCCAGTCGTAGTCCCAGAACTCCACATCGAAATCCTGTCCCTTCAGGCGCAGCTTGAGCATCAGGTAATACAACAGGATCACGCCGAGCGGCCGGATTTTTCCCGACCCACCCGTCCCCAGACTCAACTGCCGCAACGTTCCCAGGACAATGTCTTTGGGGTCGAGCCACACCACATCGTCCAGGCCAAACAGGCCGCCATCGGGGAATCCCAGTTTGCTTCCCATGATTCCCGGAAGCAGCAGGACGCGTTGGACATTCGGACTGCCCCGCTTGCCGCGGTGGAGGGTGGTTTGGGCAAGCTGCGTCAATTCGGCATACGTCGCTTCGCCGAAATAATTGGTCAGCAAGTCGGCGTGCGCCCCGGTTTGCAACGCCTCCTCGATCTCGGAATTGCTGAGAACGAACGCGGAGGAGGGAGGTGCGGGAACGGAACGTCGGGCGGGTCGGGTGGGACGCACCGCGGGCGTGGTTGGACGCTTGATCCGGGGGCGGGACGATTTGGAGCTCATGGGCTTGGAAGTGTCAGCAGCGCAAGACAGGCCCGGTCAAAAGTCAAGATTCACCCCGGATTCAGCCGGTTTAGATTACTTCCGCCCTCGTTCAGCCCAATCGATTATCTCCCCAGAACTCGAGACCGCAGGAAGGACGACCCGCGAAAAGTTCGGAGTACCGCCTTTAGGCGGCGGAACGGTGAGCTTCTCCCGCGGGTGGTTCAGTCTCAGGTGCGTCGTTTCCACCGGCTCAAGCCGAGATTCCGAGCGCCGAGTCTGGCTCAGACCACCACATGTTGGGGACCGCGCCCGCCCCGGGCGCTGTCGGTGGCGCCTCGCCGCCGACCCTGGCGCCCCCGCCAACTGTGCCCCTCCGACGGAATCCTCCCGTCAGGGGGGACCACG
>CAYYSX010000003.1:35609-49395 GCA_964474315.1 uncultured Verrucomicrobiota bacterium
GCGCCCCCGCCAACTGTGCCCCTCCGACGGAATCCTCCCGTCAGGGGGGACCACGCCTGCCTGTTGGGGACCGCGCCCGCCCCGGGCGCAGTCGGTGGCGCCTCGCCGCCGACCCCTGGCGCCCCCGCCAAGTGTACCCCTCCGATGGAATCCTCCCGTCAGGGGGGACCACGGCTGCCTGTCGGGGACCGCGCCCGCCCCGGGTGCAGTCGGTGGCGCCTCGCCGCCGACCCCTGGCGCCCCCGCCAACTGTGCCCCTCCGACGGAATCCTCCCGTCAGGGGGAACCCGCCTGCATGTTGGGGACCGCGCCCGCCTCGGGTGCAGTCGGTGGCGCCTCGCCGCCGACCCTTGGCGCCCCCGCCAACTGTGCCCCTCCGACGGAATCCTCCCGTGAGGGGAACGTACCCACCTGAAGCGCAGTAGTAACAGAAGCCCCTTTTGAGCTTTGAGCTTTGAACTTTGCCCTTTCCTCCCCGCCCCTCCGCCCGAACCTAACCGAACCATGTCGTCTGCCGATTTCGTCCACCTGCATCTACACACCGAGTACTCCCTGCTCGATGCCGCCTGCCGGATGGACCGGTTGATGGCCAAAGCCGAAGCCCTGAAACTGCCGGCGCTGGCCATGACCGATCACGGAGTGATGCATGGCGCCATCGAATTCTACGAGGCCGCCCGCAAGAAAGGCATCAAACCCATCATCGGCTGCGAAGTGTACGTCGCCCCGGGCAGTCGGTTGGAGAAGAAGCCCGGCTCGGGCATGCGCGACGTCTATCACCACCTGGTGCTCCTCGCGAAGAACACCACCGGCTACCACAACCTCGTCCGACTGGTCACCGCCGCCAACCTGGAGGGCTTCTACTACAAACCGCGCATCGACAAGGAACTCCTCGCCCAGCACGCCGACGGCCTGATCGCTCTGTCCGGCTGTCTCGCCAGTGAGGTTTCCGAAGCCATTCTCAAAGGTGACGAGCGGAAGGCCCGCGACACCATCGACTGGTTCAAGCAGACTCTTGGTCCCGACAACTATTACCTGGAGCTGCAGAATCACGGCATTCCGGAACAAGCCCGGGTCAATCGCGCGCTCATTCCCTGGGCCAAGGAGTTCGGATTGAAACTGGTCGCCTCCAACGACGTTCATTATGTCGAGCGGGCTCATTGGAAGGCGCACGACTGCCTGATCTGCATCGGCACGCAATCGCAGGTCAGCGACTCCAAGCGCATGCGTTATCAGCCGGAGCAGTTCTACCTGCGCTCGGCCGACGAAATGAAGGCGCTGTTCGCCGAGACACCCGAGGCCGCGTTGAACACCGTCGAAGTGGCCGAGAAATGCCACCTGGAGATCAAGTTCGGTAAAGGCGCCGAGCATTATCCCGTATTCCAACCGCCCGAAGCCTGGACTCGCGAAGGCTACCTGCGGAAGCTGCTCTGCGACGGACTCAAGACGCGGTACGGCATCATCGCGCGGGTCGAGGGAGAGAACATGGTCGTCGAACGCGTGGAGGATCCGACGCGACTCGACTTCCTGGTCAGTAGTCCGTCATCCGTCGTCAGTGATGATTCCTCCACCGGCTCCCCTTCCCCGTTTCACCCCGGGGTCGGCCTCATCCTCGACCGGCTCAACCTGGAACTCGGCGTCATCGAGAAAACCGGCTACGTCTCCTACTTCCTCATCGTCGGCGATTTCGTGCGCTGGGGCCGCGACCATGGCATCGCCTGCGTGGCCCGAGGTTCGGCCGCCGGCTCGATGGTGACCTACTTGCTCGAGATCGCGAACGTCGATCCCCTGCGCTACGGCCTCCTCTTCGAACGGTTCCTCAACCCCGAACGCATCAGCCCGCCCGACATCGACATCGACTTCGCCGATGATCGCCGCGGAGAAGTGATCGAGTACGTGCGGAACAAGTACGGACGCGATGCGGTCGCCCAGATCATCACCTTCGGCACCATGGGGGCGAAGTCGGTCCTGCGCGACGTAGGCCGCGTGATGGGGCTCAGCTTCAGCGAATGCGACCGGCTGGCCAAAATGGTCAGCGATATGAAGTGGAGCCTGAAGGACGCCCTGGAGAAAAACGCGGAGTTCAAGGCGGCCTACGAGTCGGAGGAGACCACGCACGAGCTGGTGGGCAATGCGCTCATCCTGGAGGACCAAGCCCGCAGCGCCGGGGTTCATGCCGCCGGGGTGGTCATCGGCGCGCAGCCTTTGGTGAACCTGCTGCCGCTCAAGCAGGACGACGAAGGCGGCATCGTGACTCAGTACGCCATGGGGCCGGTGGGCGACCTGGGCCTGTTGAAGATGGATTTCCTGGGGTTGAAGACCCTAACCGTGCTGCGCAACACGGTTGACTTAGTCAAGCGCACCCGCGGCCTCAGCTTGGATCTCGATAACCTGCCGCTCGACGATGCCCGGACCTACGAGCTGCTCAACAACGCGCAGACGCTCGGGGTGTTCCAGTTGGAATCCGGCGGCATGCGCGACCTCTGCAAGAAGTTCCAAATCGCTAGCGTCGAGCACATCACCGCGCTCATTTCCCTCTACCGGCCGGGGCCGATGGACCTCATTCCGGACTTCATCCGCCGGCGCCACGGACAACAAGCAGTGGAATACCCGCATCCGCTGCTGGAACCCATCGCGCAAGAAACTTACGGGATTCTTATCTATCAGGAACAGGTCATGCAGGCCGCTCAGATTCTCGCCGGCTATACGCTCGGCGGCGCGGATCTGCTCCGCCGGGCCATGGGCAAGAAGAAGCCGGAGGAAATGGCCCAGCAGCGGGAAACCTTCGTGAAGGGCTGCGCCGCCAAAAATCAGATTCCGGCCCCGAAAGCCAACGAAGTGTTCGACCTGCTCGAGAAGTTCGCCGGCTACGGATTCAACAAGTCTCATGCCGCGGCCTATGCAGTGGTCGCCTACCAGACCGCCTACCTCAAGGCCAACTACCCGGTCGAATTCCTCTGCGCCATGATGACCAACGACCAGGCCGACTTGGCCAAGCTCGCGTTGTACATCGCCGAGGCGAAGGGATTCGGCATCGAGGTTCTCGGACCCGACGTCAACGAATCCGAGGTCAGCTTTGCTCCCGCTTCGGGCCAGGCAATGGCCGCCACCCCATCCGCGAACGCCAACGGTTCGTCGCGCATCCGCTTTGGCTTGGCCGCCATCAAGGGGGTAGGCGAAGTCGCCGTGCTGTCGATCCTCGACGCCCGGAATAGCGGTGGTCGCTTCGCCTCACTCAACGACCTGTGCGAACGGGTGGACCTCCGCGCGGTCAGCAAAAAGACCCTTGAATGTCTTATCAAAGCTGGCGCTTGCGACACCCTCGGACCCAACCGCGCGACCTTGATGGCCCTGCTCGATCCGGCCATGGCCCGCGCCAGCTCCATTGCCGCCGACCGCCAACGTGGCCAGTCGTCGCTGTTCGAAACCTTCGACGGTGCGCCGCGGAAGGCGACCGCCAAGCCCATCGAACTTCCCGAGTGGTCCACGACCGAGAAGCTGGTCGCCGAAAAGGAACTCCTGGGCATGTATCTGAGCGGACACCCGCTGCAACCGCATGAACCGCAGCTCCAACGGTATGTCCTCCAATCCATCGCCGAACTGAGCGCCGCGGAAAACCGCTCCATGGTCCGGGTGGGCGGACTCACCGCCGCCATCCAGGAAGGCGTCAGCAAGAAATCCGGCAAGAAGTACGCCCTGGTGACCCTGGAGGACCTGACCGGCAGCGTGCAGATGCTCCTGATGAACGAAAACTTCGACCGGTTTCGCGGCCTGCTAGTCATCAACGCCCCGGTGGTGGTAACCGCCGAAGTCAACACCGGCGAAGACAAGCCCAAGCTGTTTCCGCAGGAAATCCTCCCTCTGGAAGACGCCCCTCGGAAGTTCACCAAGCAGGTTCATCTGCGGTTACGGGCCAGCGAACTCAATCGTCCCCGCCTCGAAGCCGTCCGCACGCTGGTAGAAGCCCACCGTGGTTCCGTACCGTTGTTCCTCAGCATCCGGATGCCGACCGGTCCCGTGGTTTTCCTCGAATCCAACGAGCACTTCTCAGTGACGCCCTCGGTGCCTTTGGAGGAAGCGCTCAACGCGGAATTTGGCGTCGGCACCTATTGGGCCAAGACCGACACCTCCCTGCCCGAACGCGCCCCGAGAAAGTGGGAACGACGAGGAGGGAATGGTTTCTGAGCACTTACACCAACCGGTTCAACTGGCGGCACCAGGACGCACCTGGCGCATCTGCTTTACTGGCAGAACCGAAACAAATAACAACGCACGGCACGATACTATTGACCGCCCCCTTTACGGACGGCCAATTTGTCTCGACTCTGCACCGACCGACGATTTGATTGGGTTCATGCTTCGGCGGCGGCCCAAGAGATCGCCCGGGCCTGGACGGGGATCGGGTTTTACCCTGGTTGAACTGCTGGTGGTGATGGCGATCATCGCCCTGCTAGCCGCCTTATTGCTCCCCGTCCTGGGTCGCGCAAAAGCGAAGGCCAGGGCGATGACGTGCCTCAACAACACCCGGCAACTGACGTTGGCATGGACGATTTACGGGGAGGCAAACGAGGACCGTTGTGTCAACAACCACGGCATTGAGCAGACGCGCGCGGAGCGCACCACGTGGGCCAACCAGGTGCTCGCCTGGGGCGCGGAACCTGACAACACCAATGCGCTCCTGCTCACCGAAGCCTTGCTCGGAGACGCAATCGGCAAGTCGGTCCGATCTTTCAAGTGTCCAGCCGACCAGGTCCGCGCCGACAACGGAGAGCGGCTTCGCAGCTATGCGCTGAACTGCATGGTGGGGGATCCGGGCAAACTCCTGGACGAGTACAATCGCGATTTCCGGCAGTTCCTTCGCTCAAGTGACTTCGCCCGACCCAGCGCTGTGTTCCTTTTCCTTGATGAACATCCGGACACCATCAACGACGGATTCTACCTGATTCGGCTAGGCCGATACGAGTGGTCGAATCTGCCGGCCTCGTTTCACCATGGAGCGGCCAACGTGTCGTTTGCGGACGGCCACGCGGAGACCCATCGCTGGTTGGTCACCGGTCCCAACGGAACGGTTCGTCCCGCAGTTCGCGGCGCGGTGAAGGGCGATTTCCCGGCGGACCCGCGGACGGATTATTTATGGGTCATGGAACGGATGAGCGAACTGAAAGCGCGATGAACTGGCCGCCGATACCCGGCGAGCCAGCGTCCACCTTAATAACGTTCCTTCATCCGGCGGCGGCGCGAGCGCCACGATTGTAGCCGTTCTCGGATTCGATTCCTCGCACCCGGCCTCGCACTGTTTACCGAGGGCCTGATCCTCGCTACAAAGTGCCAGGTCAATAGTCCGCAATTGATGCGCTATCCTTGAGGTCGGCGCGTCCTCCGTGGCCGCTGAGGGAACGAAGCGCACTCTTCTCGTTACGCCGCTTCGTCACAACTCACTCCGACTCCCGAGGTTTATCAGAGCATCGATCGGAGGGCAGTCCATCGCCTTCCTGGTGGCCACGTTGCTGCGGGTCACAGACCCGCGCTCCGCCCGGCGACTCCAACCGCGCCCCACGATCCGGCTGCGGTTCCCTCCGGTTCTAACGACACGATCGACCCTGGGGCTGCGCTGGGTCACCCTGCTTGGAGCTTCTTTGGAGCTTGGAACTTTGGCCTTTGGAGCTTTCCTGGCGTCTGCCCATTCCGCATTCCGAACTCCGCATTCCGCATTCCAGGGTGCCTGGCCAGGGTCTGTTCCTCTCGATGCCGCTATGGCTCCGTGTCGGCCGCTGCCTCGCAGTCGATTCGAGCCTTGGGGCGCGGTGGGCGAGCGGGCGAGCCGCCCGCGCTCCCGACAGGAGCGCGGACGGCTCGTCCGCACGAACGTTGGTCGGTGCCCGGAACATCGCGGTGGCCTGACCCAGGGGTGCGTCCTGGGAAAAGCGCCAGAGGACTGGCGCAGTCCAAAACGCTGTCGCGTCCGCCCAAACGCCAACGGAAAGGGCGAAGCTTTTGGACTGCGGCAGCCCTCTGCCGCTTTCGGATGGGCACCGCCAGCGCCAGCGGACCTAGCAGGGGACAGGATACCGATCGCAACCTGTCTATTTCCAGACGTGCCAGACCGTTGTCCTGGCCCCAGCTCCCCCTTTCCAGACACCGGACGACACCGGAGCGGAATCGTCGTCCGCCCAAAGACCACTCTGAGGTGGAAGTCCATCGCCCTCTGACAGTGAATGGCAAAGCCCCATTTCCCTCGAACGATTCAGATTTTTCGTTGCCACATGGAAAAGGTTCCGGTTTCATCGTTTAACTATATCAAGTCCTTGGAGAGCGGAGAGACCTATCAGGCTCCTTCTGGCCGCCTTGCTTTCTTCGAGCCGGCAACCGGTGAGGATCTGTATCTTCTCGATCTCCGCGGGATCCTGACAAGGCGTTAATTCGGAACAATCTCTAGTATTTAATCCTCTAATCACATGTTCCTGCATCCGCCGCTCCAAAAGTCTTTTCGCAGCCGCTTCATTGGCTTGAAGATCGCCCGTCTGACTTATCTGTTTTTCGCATGCTGGGAGTGCCTCAGCTTAACTGCTGAAATCGTGCGCCCCTTTCAGAGGCTGTGGAGCCAAAAGATGGACATCGAGGAAATCGGAATTCCGCGAATCCTCACCATGGATTTCGATCAAGGTGGCTTGATGATTGCAAAGTATGCCAATTTGACGACGTGCTATTTTGTGACGCCATTCGGGCAAGTGACCCAGTCACGACCCTTTTTCAATACGGAAGTCACAACTGTCTCAGCACTTCCCGATGGGTCATTTGCGCTCGGAGGAGCGGACTATTCGCCCAATGAACAACACCACTCCCGCGCAATCGTGTTCTGGTTGGGCGCTGACGGCAGCGAACTGAGGCGAGTCGGGTTTCGTGGGCAGCCACAGCTCGGCCAAGGTGAAGCGTTTTGGCATGTCCAACCCCGTGCCAATGGCGGGTATTTGCTGGTAGGCGGATCTTCGACCTCAACCGGGGCAGACAAACAGGCTCGCCACTACGGTAGTTCGGATGGTTGGGTCGTTGCGATTGACGCCGAAGGGAACAAACAGTGGGACCAAAGCTATGGCGGTGTTGACCGCGACTACCTTGAATGGGGTTTCGAGCTTCCTGACAAGACCTTGTTCCTTGTAGGTTACAGCGAATGGACCGCACACGGAAGCACCATGCCAAGTCAAACCGGCCTCCTTTATCAATGGATCGTTAAGACTGACGAATCTGGAACGATTCAGTTGGCCAAACGGTTATTCCCAAGTCTGACCTTCAGTTGTATTCGCACCAGAAACGATGAATTTGTCCTCGGGGGGCATGGAATCATTACCCGAGTGACCTCCTCGGGTGTAGTTCGATGGAATCATGTCTTGAAGGGGCCGCAGTATATTATCGTTCCCTCAATGGTGGAGCTGTCAGATGGTCGGATCGTGGCATCCGTTGAGCAGACTGACAGCGTACGTCCGGCTCAGCGAGACTTCAGATGCTTTGACCAATCCGGTAATCTCCTTTGGCAGACCCGAAAGACCCCTGGTTTTCTTACGACGACTGGGCCGCTCTTTTGCGTTGATGAGCGAGATTCCAGCATGTTGGTGGTCAACCGGGGTGCGGGCGGAGTCTTTCTGGAAAAGTTCGCCGGAGACTCGGTCTCAGCGATCAATGAGGGAGTGGCATGCTTCGCGCTACCTGATCGCGCTACCTGAGTTTCAGCCGGAACAACACGGCGGTCACATCTTCACTCTCGTTGGCCAATTGGGTCGAGAATACGTGATTGAAAGATCATCCAATCTTGCAGATTGGACCCCTTATTCCACCAATGTGGTGGGAGATCGAGACCTCAAGTTTATTGGACCTCCGGCGATGTTGGGGGACCAGTCATTCTTTCGCGGAAAGGCCGTAGCGGAGGACTAGCCTCGATTTCTCACCGTTAAAGAGAAAGCAGCGGCATGGATATTGCCAAGTATTTGGTGTGAAAGCGAGGAAGGGCATAGAGTGTCAGGTCATCAATCCTTTGAAACTCGGGGTGGAGTGGGTCGGTGCTCGGAACATCGCGGTGGCCTGACCCAGGGGTGCTTCCTGGGAAAAGCGCCAGAGGACTGGCGCAGTCCAAGACGCTGTTGCGTCCGCCCAAACGCCACCGGAAAAGGCGAAGCTTTTGGACTGCGGCAGCCCTCTGCCGCTTTCGGATGGGCACCGCCAGCACCAGCGGGCCTGGCAGGGGACAGGATACCGATCACAACCCTGTCTATTTCCAGACGTGCCAGACCGTTGTCCTGGCCCCAGCTCCCCCGGGGGTGCCTGTCCCCATCACGGTCCCGGTAAGGGCAACTTCAAGGGTGCCTAACCAGGATCTGTCCCTCTCGAGGCCGTTATGGCTCCGTGTCGGCGCTGCCTTGCAGTCGATTCGAGCCTTGGGGCGCGGTGGGCGAGCGGGCGAGCCGCCCGCGCTCCCGACAGGAGCGCGGACGGCTCGTCCGCACGAACTCCGGGTTTTCGCCACGCCTGCTCGTCCCAGCTCATTCCGACCCCCGAGGTTTATCAGAGCATCGATCGGGGGACAGTCCATCGCCTTCCTGGTGGCCATGTTGCTGCGGGTCACAGACCCGCGCTCCCACCCCCAGCGACTCCACCCGCGCCCCACGATCCGACCGCGGTTCCCGCCGGTTCGGACGACGCGATCGACCCCGGGCTGCGCTGGGTCACCCTGCTTGGAGCTTCTTTGGAGCTCGGAACTTGGCCTTTGGAGCTTTCCTGGCGTCTGCCCATTCCGCACTCCGCATTCCGCATTCCAGGGTGCCTGGCCAGGGTCTGTCCCTTTCGAGGCCGTTATGGCTCCGTGTCGGCCGCTACTTCGCAGTCGATTCGAGCCTTGGGGCGCGGTGGACGAGCGGGCGAGCCGCCCGCGCTCCCGACAGGAGCGCGGACGGCTCGTCCGCACGAACGTTGGTCGGTGCCCCGAGCATCGTGGTGGCTTGATCCGGGGGGTGCGTCCACCCAAACGCCACCGGAAAAAGAACGATAGATGACCCGGAAAGAAACGGCGGGATGGGACCGGAGTCCCATCCCGCTCTGAACGATCACGGTCCCGAGACTTACTGTCCGACCACTTGGATGAAGCCGGCGGTGCCATCCATGGGTACGCTGGCGGTACGGTCGGAAGTGGTGGTCACGTCAATCCAATCTCCGCTGGAGAGGCTGGCGCGTTGCTGGACTTTGAAGGGCGCCGTTCCGCCGGTCCAGGTGACGACCAGATTGTTCCCACTCACGCTGGCGGTGACGGCGATCTCGCCGCCCGGAACGGCCGGCGTCGGATCATCTTGCGGGTCAGGATGGCTGAACACGGTGTACACCGTGGATTGCAGCGGCGAGTTGGGGCCCTGATCCGGCTCGTTGTCGGTGTTCACTTCGCCCTTGGCCGCCACCAGGATTTGCCGCGTGGTCATGGCAATGGTCGGGATGCTGGTGCCCACGCCAGTGGGGGCGTGGTTGATGAAGGGATAGAAGCTGGGCGAGATCGAAGTCAGCGCCTTCGCCGTGGAATCGAAGGAATAGACTCGCACCACCGTTTGGAACTTCTCCCAGTCGGCCGGCCTCTGATCGTACACCAGCGCGATGCGGCCGAGAGCGTCGCCGTCCACGTCCGCCCGGGCGAACGCGACGTCTTCACCCCCCACGTCAACCGTGGTCTGGGCGACGAAGGTTTGATCCCGCGAATCAAACACGGCCAGACGAACCGTGTCCTCCACCACGCCCACCAAATACACGTAAGGCGTGTTGATGTGACCGCCGAGGCGTGTGTCGTCGCCGCGGCCGCGATCGGTGATCCCCGAGTCTTCCTGGTCCACCGAGCCGATCGTATTGCCGGCGTTGTCGAGGAAGTAGATGACGCCTGACACGCGGACGGCGAAGCCGCCTTTGAAAGCGGCGACGTTGGCCCAGAGATCGCCATCGGCGACCACGAAGCTGTCTTTCACCACACTGCCATCGGGAGCGAAAATCGCCGCAGTGGCGGCGTTGCCCTCGGTATTCCGCAGGCGAGTGCGGTCCTCCACGACGACGGCGAAGTTACCGTTGTCCAGGGCCACGATGTGCCCGCCGAATCGGGTGATTTGCAGATTGCCGGTGTCTTCCACCGAGCCCGAAGTCAACCGTCCGTTGATCGCGTCGAGCGCCTTGCTGAGGGACGTCTGGGCGAGCGTGGCGGGGTCGAGCCGGTACGTCTGGATGGTGCTGTAGCGCACTTCCGGCTGGCGTTCGAATCCGAGGTTCCACCGGTTGTCGGTCTGGAAGGGAGTGAAGGCATGGGGAGACGCTTCGGCGCCGACAATGAAGTTCACCGCGCCGGGCCGGCGATCGCCAGCGATGCGGCCGGGATTACCGTCCTGGCGGGACGCGTTGACCTGTCCCCGGTAGGGCGTCCCGTCGTCACCGAAGAATCCCTCGCCCAGGCCGTGGTTGCCGCCGTCCGCCGGTTGAAAGGCCACCGCAAAGCGTTGTAGGTCGGTGGTGCCTTCGGCGAACGTGTTGGCTTCGACGAGGAAGGTGCTGGTGCCCAGCACGCTGGCGTACGGCTCCCAGTTGGCGAGGTTGTCGGTTCCGTCGTTGAAAATGACGGTATCCGGGACAATGCGCGTCAGGGTGGTGGACTCCAGGCCGCCCACGGCGTTGATGGCAAAGAAGCGGGCTCCGACCACGGCGTATTCGGCATCGCCCCCGAAATTGCTTTCCCAAACCACCGCCACGGAATCGCCGCGGATGGCGACCCGCGGTCCGATGGCCCGCACTCCTTCTTCACCGCTGGCGAACTCCTTTTCGCTGACATAGAAGGTGCCCCCGAGCGGATTACCATTGGCATCGAAAATACGGCCCAGAACCAGGCTCGTCGGCGGATCGGTGGCCAGGGCGTCATTGTACACCACGACCACCCGCCCGAAGGCGTCGATGGCCACGTCACTACGGGCGTCTTGAGTGGCGCCCAGTTCCACGTCGTCTGAAACCCACTTTGCCCAGCGCAGGGAACCGTCGGCATTGAGGACGGTGACCCAGACTTCCTGGTTCCCGCTGTCGGGGTTGATCCCTCGCGCCACGGCGGCGTAAGCGTCGTTGCCATTGCCGTGGAATCCGACCCCGTCGCCGCGACCTCCCGCAGCCATCACCTCGGATTCCGCCAGGGTGGCCAGGTCGATGTTGGTCGTAATGGGCGTGCCGGCATTGTCGAACAAGCGGACGGTGCCGCGCCCGGCGGCGTTGGCGAAGCGGACGCCGAATCCATTCTTGGTGGCTCCGACTCCGTGCCACATGGTGGCCACTTCCGGCACGTCGCTGACCAATTGCACCGCCGTCACTTCGGCACCGTTCTGATCGACGATACGGGCGATCACGTGATTGCCCGGAGCCTCGCCGCCGAAGAGGTCCACGAGGTCCTGGTTCTGCCGGCTTTCGCCCACCACCACCACGTTGCCGTTCTGAAGGAAGTGCCAGTCGCCGACGCGGATGTCACCTTCCCGCTGGGCATAGGCGGCGGGAACCCCGGAAATAATTTTGGCGGCAGTTCCGGAGTCACTGAGGAGTTGGACCGAAGGAAAATCGCCCGCGTTAATGCCGCTGGAATCAAATTGGGTGTCGTGGAACTCGACCACTTCAATGCCGAGGTCGAAGGAGGTCGCCCCCATGCCAAGTCCGTCGCCGAAGAGGTTGGCCTTGATTTTGGGTCCCCACGAGGTGCGGCCGGACACCGCCGAACCATCGGTGCGGAAGTAAGCCAGGAACCGCGAACTGAGGGTCTCGCCTGCGAAGGCCGGATCGATGGTGGTGATGGTGGTGTTCTGGGTGAGCGCTTCGCCGGCCGGGCTGTAGAGCGTCCAGACGGCTCCCAGATCCGCCAATCCGGCGCCGTCATCCTCCCATCCGATCAGCACGTTGCCATTGCGGGCGATGGCTACGCCCAGGCTCTCGGTGTTGCCATTGTTGATGGTATCGACGGTATTGACATAGAATGTCTCGGTGGCCGGCACGAGGCCGTTGGCCTGAGGAAGTCCTGGATCGGCTGCCTGCAACAGGCCGACCGGTGCAACTGCGGCGAGTGCCGCCGCAACGATGGAACGAATCTTCATGGTTGTCTGGTAATCATTGAGGACGAATCCGGTCAGAAGAACGCCGGGCCATCCAGCCCCGGAGGCTCATCGAGTAACCGGGACACTCATCCTGGCGGTGTGCGAAAACCCTGCGGAGGTTGCCCGACAAGTAGCCGGGCGTCAGTTCGTTAAGCAATCCCCGATTTGGAGTTCAGGGTGACAAGGGCGCCTCGGGAATTTGTCCTTAAATGGCAGGGGGACCCTTTTCCAAGTTCCAAGCTCAAAGCTCAAAGCTCCAAAGAAGCTCCAAACGCCAAGCTCCAAGCACCAAAGAAGGCCGCTGGGGCAGGGCGGGACCTGGGTTGGGCCTGAAGGTCCAATAGACCCCAGCCCAGCAAGAGTGGGGAATCCCAATTGCTAGAGATGATTCAATGTCAAGGCCGCTGACGGCTCTGGCGCTCCTTCAGAGCGCCGAATCTCTTCGTCGGCCTAGCCCCGAGGCAGCGCCCAGGCGCAGCCCTGGGTTGGGTTCTCCAAGCCCTTTGGACCAGACCCAATTTCGGAATCCCAGAGGAATAGAGTGCCAGGTCATCTATCCTTGTTTGGTGTCGACATGATCTGGCCTGCGCCGTAGGCGATACTGGGATGGGCTTCAGGAACCTGTTTCCAGTCACCACCGAAGTGAATATAAGTAAGACTCTCGTTCTTCTTCACATCGATGAATCCGGATTCGGTGTAGGTATCCGCAAGTCCGACCTTTGAGGTGATTCTTGCTTCGAGGGCATCGGCGTACGATATGCCAGTTATCTTTTCGAGGATGAGAGTTAACAGCGCCACTTTCCTGCCGGAGACACCCATTTCCCAGCTCATCCGGGTGAACGACGATCAAATGAGACAAAGTGCCAGGTCACCAGTAACGCGCCGGGCCGCGGCGCCTTGTTAGGACACGCGTTCATACTCACAAACTCTGACTCCTGTGCAAAACAACTCTCTGTATCCGGCGTTGGTTTCGATGCGCACATGATGCCATCGGCCCTGCTCGCCGAGAATGTGCATATCGAGAATCGTCACGAGGCCGTGCCACGGCTGCTCGAAGACCTGGTAATTATATACGTCATCAAAAACCAGAAGTCGAGGCTCTTGCTCTTCATCGCGCTCAAGAATCGGCAACTCGACCTCCATAGTCAACGTGTCCGTTTTGATGTCCTCAATGACTCGATGAAGCTGTGCGTCGTGAACGTAGATGTCGGAAAGCTTCATGCGTGTGAAGTGGCCTAACAGTTGATTCACCAACCGACCCTCTGTCGGTATATTGGCATCACCGCAACGCTTCCCACGCAGCAACCCGCTGTCGAGACGTTTCTTCCCGCGGCCATTCGAATGATGGGCGCTGTCCTATCCGACGGCCGGATGCCGTGGGCTGGCGGACGATCATGATCACCGCAGTCCGGCCTTCTCGTAACCGTCTGAACGGGTGCAACTTCTCCAGAGCCACTGTCGTAATCACCGCTCGTCCCGACTGATGAGTCCCGTCGGGCCATTCCTCCGTGCGCTCTCCCGACGAAAAGAGGCGCGGGATTCGCGCCTCCTCATTTTTAGCGAGGGACAGAACCCGGCCAAAAATAGCCCGACAGATGACCGGGCACTTTATATCACAATTAGGAAAATAATGGCCAAGCCATTTATTTGAACAGAAGGTA
>CAYYSX010000003.1:49495-66547 GCA_964474315.1 uncultured Verrucomicrobiota bacterium
AGAGGACCATAAGGAACTCTTCCCAAAACTAGTTCTATTCTTCGTTTCCTTCGTTTCCTTCTGTGAACATTCTATTATTCGATTGTACCAAAAATGCCCTGACAGGTGATCGGGCTCTTTATATCACAATTAGGAAAATAATGGCCAAGCCATTTATTTGAACAGAAGGTAACGAAGACAACGAAGAGGACCATAAGGAACTCTTCCCAAAACTAGTTCTATTCTTCGTTTCCTTCGTTCCCTTCTGTGAACATTCCATTCTTTGATTGGACAAAGAGCCAGGTCACCAGTAACGACGGAAGACGGTCAACCTTTGCAAGTAGAAGCCACAGAGGACTTATTTCCACGAATCCGAAAGAAATTCCGGGGCGATTGTTTCCAAGGCTTCCCGCGCATAGTCATGCATCATGATTCCGCGAGAATGGAGTAATTGACGCAGGGCCGGCACGGCGGGACGACCAGAGGCTCCGAGTTCCCCCAACGGACGGACCAATTCGTAACGTCCGGCTGTCCCGAGTTGAGACAGGACGTCGGTCAGCACACTGAACGGCTCGGGTGAAGAGGGATCGAGGCGCCAGACAAAAGTCAGGGCCATCGCCCGGAGACGGGTGTTTCTTGTCGTTACCGCGGTAGCGGGAAGAACTGCTGCCACTTTCAGAGCCGGAAGTAGAGGGTGTAGCAGCGATCGCAAATCCAATGGTCCCGGTACTTCAGTCCGTTATCCACCCCCTACTGGATCAGTGTGAGCGACGCTATGGTTAGCCACGGTCTTGCAGAATGAGTTCCACATCGTTCAGTCGCTCACGCGCGAGGTCGTATTCCGGGTCGATGTCAAGTGCCCGACGATAACAGTCCGCTGCGTCACTGTAGCGCTTGGCGGAAAGAAGATACCCACCGAGATTAAACCAGGCCTCGTCGATGCACCCATCCGAACACCCGGTGGCTTGTCGAGCGAGTGCCTCAGCGCGGATGATATCACCTCTGCGAAAGGCGACCGATCCTGCAAAAATGAGATACGTCGCATCGTCAGGATTCAGCGCGTGTGCTTTCATGAACAACTCTTCCGCTCCGACATAATTTCCCTGTGCTTCCAGCAAGTGGCCCCGCTGGGCGATCACCAAATGCAGTCTCTCTTTGGGAGTGATCGGCTGTGCGTGATCCAGTGCCGCTTGAGCTGCGGAATACTGCGCCAGCGAAATCAGAATGCACGCATACCTAATCAACGTCGGAACATGGTCCGGATGATCCTGCAAGTAGCGCTCGCAAAGATGACGCGCATATCCGACTTGATTCATCTCATCCGCCAACCACATGGCCTGGTATAGTGACTCGTCGCTGGTCATCGTCATTGGTGGCGTGCCAGCTCAGCGACCGCCGCCGGAAACACCTGGCCGGCTACAACACTCGTGAGCAACATCTTCCGAACCGTCCGCCGGCCCAACGGAGAGGCAGTTCGAAGCGTCTGGCCGCGTTCTCATACTCGTCGACCGCCTCGGGATGGAACTCATACCTCATCGAGCGACAGCGCGCTGGACGCGGGCAAGAGCCTCCTCGCTTGAAATGGTCTTGACGCGCCCGCTGTGAACATCGTCGCGGCGGCGCAAAGCCTCTGCTGCCCAAAGCTGTCGCACGTAACCGTCCTCTGCTGGATCAAGGCTCTCAACGAGACGGTCGGCGAGGAGCGCACGAGCCTCGCTCGGAAGAGAAAGCGCCTCCTCTGCGATTTGTTCAACGGTCATGTTCATGTGGGCAGAATACAGGGATGCGCTCGAAATGCTCAACTCAATCGCTTCCAAATTTCACGGTGCGCGCCGAAGCGCCTAACCGACCCAAGCTCAGCGACCCGGCCCACAAGAGGCGTGGATTGCAACCGGAGCGCGAGAGCCGGGTTAGAAGTCATGATGGGTTGAGACGTGACACCACCCGGTGTCACGGTGCCTGGGAACGGTAAATCCAAAGCATCCATATCAGCCCAAACCCAAGGGCTTGGGGGAAGTGACGCTCGTCACCCTGGACGCCGAGAGGTGCGACTGGAAGCGCTTCTTCAATCGCAAACAGGTCGGCAGCGATACCGGCTGTGGTCCGGGCGAACACAGTTCGGGCGGACACCGGCGAGTCGGTGCCATTGACCGGATGGGTAACGGGAGGGTGTGGGCGCTGCTGGTGGAGACCCGTGTGGCGCTTGCTGCGCTGGCAACCGCAGCGGCTGACGGTCAAGCTCAGCTCGGGCAACGCGCTCAAGAAGAAGACGGTGATCGCCCTGGCGCGCCAGTTGGCCATCGACCTGTGGCGCTGGCGGACGGGGCGCTGCGCCCTGGAAAAACTGGGCTGGGTCGCGGCGTAATCCGGTCCAAAGCTCCGGAAACCTCAGACCCTTTTCAGTTCCTTGATTCGTGCGCGTGAACTCTCTTGCGACCGGGCGACTCCTGTCCGTAGCTGCAACTGGCGGGGCGCATAGCTTCGTGCGGCTGTTTGCGTTAGTACGCTCACAATTAGGGCAGAAGCTGGACTTGATGGAAATTCTCAGACGCTATGGGACAGCCGGAGGGAGCTACCGAAATCTGGCCCGACCCGAACAGGGCTATTTCCCACAATTTACTTAATCCTGTGGGACAGCACCGCGTCCAAACTTATCTGAAAATTGACGGAGGTAATTCTTAAAATCATTTTCGACTGTCGCTGCGGAATTCCCTGAGTTTCCGCAGGGTTTCTTCTTGTAAACTACCCGCTATGGGACGGCTGTGGAAATGAATCGAGCGTGCAACCGGCGCGTTCACTGGAGCAGCCTTGTTCGGCGGCGACGCTGCTTCCGAAGTGTGTGGAACGATGCGTGACCCTGAAAGTATCATCGAGTCGTCCTTCTGCGGGTGTTAGAGTGGCACGCGACGCAAAGATGGGTCGTGTCCTGCTTCCCGTCTCGGAAGGACGTGACATGTACCGTCGGACCGTCGGTACCGCACCGATCGCAAGTCAGCAGATCGTCCAACTGCCAAGATTCTCGGATGATCGTAGTGGCTCTCCCAAGGTGTTCGCTTGCGGCCCAGATATTAAAACTCTGGTCTGTCGAGTTCCTCCGCCATCCAGGCGGTAAATCATCACCAGGCCCTCTGAGAGTGCAATCTATACCAGCGGAGAGCAACGCTTGCTTGGCTCGCTCGGCGTCAGACCGATGCAGGAAACTGGCTATGGGTGTGATCATGCCGAACGCCAGAGGTGAGCGACCGCCGCCGACAGGGACGGTGGAGCGCACGAGGCACATCCGAACTGCCGCCCAACGTCGAACGAAGAAGCGGGGCGGCGGTTCGCTCGACCGATTTTGTTCGGCCCTTGGAGGGAATGGGTCATTTGTTTCCCTCTTTCACGTCGTTCAGGGTCTGTTTGATTGCCTCAATGACAAAGGCCGGCTGCTCTCTGGGAATCTCATGCCCGGCGTCGGGCACAATCACCTGTCTGCCGTTCGGAACCTTTGCGATCCATGTTTCGTGCGCTTTCATGACCGCCGCCGCACCCGCCTCAAAATCGGCGGACTTGATTTGTGCCTCGAGAGCGTCGTTTTCCCGAATCTGACGACGACCCGCCGTCAACAGAACCACCGGAATTCCCTCCGGTAGGCGAGCTTCGCGAAGTCGGCCTAGAAAATCGTTCCAATCCGAAACGTAATTCGCAATGGCCATCCGGCGAAAGAGCTCATAATTCTTTGGTTGATTCGCTTCGAGCCAGTCCACAAAACCCTCGTGAAACGGATCGACCAGAATCAGAGCTCCAACGTCTTCCGGGTAGAGGTCGGCGTAAATGCGGATCAGCGCGCCATCGAAGGAGTGCCCCACAAGGATGCAAGGCCGGGTGACCTCGAGAGTTTTGATCAAGTTGTGGAGCATCCGGGCTTGTGCTTGAACGTCCGTCTGGACGCCCATTCCTGCGCGCGCTGCGTCGGCTTGGTAGCGAATGACATGTGCCTCGCCCTCGATTCCCGCTGCTACTTTGGCCCAATGATCCAATCCGCTCACCAGCACCACCGCCGTCTTTCCGTTGCCACTGATCACCGTCTGGAAAACGGTTCCATTCACATCCACGGGTTGAACCTGCTCTGACAATGGAACGTCTGAGATCCTCGTGGCTCGGTGCTCCCCGCCGCGGTGCAGGACCAAATCCGTGACCTTGCCTTGACCATCCCTGACGAAACTGATTCTCGTCCCGCTCGGCTCGTGAACGAAGCGGTCCTCGGATTCGGGGGAGAACTCCATTGGCGATCCTGAATTCACATCGAGAGTCAGTCGGCTACCGCGCTGCCGCACCGTGATCATCGTGTCGGGTGAGGCCTGGTATCGTCCCGCGAAGACTTGTAGTGTCGCCGACTCAGGTGATGAAGATTCACTCGATGGCTGGCCATGAATCGGTGTTGCAGCCGCAAAAGCCAGAAGCAAAACAAGCCAGAATTGACTGATCGACAGCAGTGAAATGAACCAGGTGAGTCTTTTCATGTCAAAGTTAGACACATTTGAGCCGGGATGGTCACGACTTATGGGCCGAACGCAAAGGTGAGGCACGGCGGCCGGTAAAGTTTACCTTGGAAACCGGTGCAATCTCGCCCTTGCCTCGACCGTCTGATTCGGCGACCTGTCTGTCGGGCACACGTCTTCTTCGCCCTGCAATTGGATTGCTCGTCAAAAGCCTTGTGGACGTATGATCTCCCAGAAGAGTGCAGCCAACCCGGCTACGAAAGCGAGCACGGCGAATAGAATCGCTGCTGCGGGTCCCGACCTGCTGCTGTCAACCAGCGAGGCGAACCTAAGATCCCTTTCGGGCATCGTATTAGTCTTTGGGGGTTCATACCGATCTAGCAGCCCGTCGCAAGCGGGGCACACAAAGCGCTCACAGCAGGCGAGATGCACCGCGATCCCGCACTTCGCGCAGGACGCGCCTTCGTTCGCGAAAATAATTTCACGCGCACAGATTCTGCATGTGCTTCCCGCGATTTGCATGCCGCAGTTCCGCCAAACAGTGGATCCACCGACAGACCGTCTGTCGGTATAGTGGTATCACCGCAACATTGGCCACGCAGCAACCCGTTGTCGAGACGTTTCTTCCAGCGGCCCTTCGAGCCATCGATGCCGTCTTATCCGACGGCCGGGTGCCGTTGGCGGTCGGTCTATTGATATCACCGCCGACCGGTCTTTCCGTAACTCCTTGAACAGGTGCGACTTTTCCAAGACTTTTGTCGGATATCACGCACTATACCGACCGACGAGTCCCGCCGGGACACTCCTCCGCGCGCGCTCCCAGCGGAAAGGGACGCGGGAGTCGCGCCTCGTCATTTTTAGCGAGGGACAGAACCCGGCCAAAAATACCCCGTCAGATGACCTGGCACTTAGTATCCATTTGTGTCTGATCTGAATGGCTGGCTCCCGTTCGCTGCACTGTCTTGTTAGCCTTTTCTGCCACTCAGATAAATTCGCGCCTTCCGTGCCGCCGTATAATCTGACCGCCGATAAAATGGCCAGTATCGAAGGTCGCCGCCCTCGGTCCTGATTGGCGGCGTGCGCCGAAGTGGCCGAAGGTGGAAGGACGAGTTGAGAAATCCTCGCAAACCCATCCGATGCTTCCACTCATACTCAAGGTCAGTCTGCAAAAAGAGGATGGCCCTGGCGAAATCGCGCCGAATACCGTCGGTCAAAGCGAACTCCCCCGTCAACTTATGCTCGTGCATGTCATCGTAGTGAGGCCAGGCAAGCCTCCACTCAATCTCCCGCACTGCCATGTCCTTGGTCCGGACGGCCGCATTCTCGAAAGCATCATTCGTCATCTGCCCTGTGCCCAGATGCCTCAGCCGCTCGGCGAGTTTCTTACGTGCAAGGCGGTCGATCATAGTCCAGGCAACGGCAGAGCTCAGCGACCGCCGCCGGCAATGCGCGTGGTCTGCAATGAATGCTCAGGAACTGCCAGCGACCCTCCGCCAGTTCCGCGGGGCGGCGCTGCGCGCAGGGATGGGCTGGGCTGGTTCAACCACGAAAAGCTTCGCCGCTCCGCGCATCGACACCCCCCGCTTCCAACCTCACCCCTCACCCGCGCTCCGGGCAAAGCTATTCCTGGTCCGTTAGGCCACGGCGCATTCCTGTTCAGTTGTGCCAAGAGCGGTTGTCTTGACTGAGCGTAATCTCATCGCTTTCTTGCTTGAGTTCGGTCGGCTGCGCGTTCGCATCGGCCGCATCCTTGAAGGTGAGGATGAGACGATACTTGAATATCACAGTGTCCTTGCCATCCGGGTTGATGGAGATGGCTGTCTTGATATCTCCCGAAAGCTGACTGAGCTTGATGCCCCCAGCAATCTTCAGGTCGTAGGGATACTCCTTGCCGCTCTTGTCCTTCCAAGGGACGCTGCCGGCGAAGTCGTTCAGACTCGCCAGAACAAGTTCAAAGTTGTTGTTGAACTTTATTCCGATTGAGACTGTGACTTTGGTATCGGTGTCCTTGTCGTCGAGTGTCGGCAAGAACGTGATTTTTGCGCCGACGAGTGTTGGTTCTGCAGTGGCGGGTGCGGCCGCCCAAACAAGGGCTGCCAGCATGGTCGCTACGATTGTCGCTGTCCGTTTCATGGTTTTGTTTTCTTTCCGTTTTGGTGGTTGCTGATTGGGTGTTTAGCTCGCCGACTGCAACCGCGACGGCGGGCTAAAGCTTGGGTGTTAGTGGCCATATCAGGGCGAGTCGAGCGCACGACGTGCGTCCGAATCTCGCCGGAGCCGGAACGGAGCCCCGTGGTGGCTGTTGGCTCCAGCGCGTTAGGCGTTTTCGGTTCATTTGGTTTTGGGTGGCGCGGTATTTTTCTTTGGAGGCTGAACCTTCCGGAGTTCGTAGCGAGTCAGCCCTTTATCTTCAGCGGCTTCAAAGCTTTTTGGCGTCTCTTCGTCACCGTCACCTATCGCGGCCAGGGTCAGTGTCCCGTCCTCAATCTTGAAAATGGCGACGACCACTTTGCCGACGCTATTTTCCTGCCCTGGCGCAGAATCTTTGATGGTGGCGTAGAGCTGCCGTGGGTCTGTGCCTTCCGGCAGTGTAATTGTCGTCTCAAACCAAAAATTCGTGTCCCGGTGAAAATGGAATGAATTGTCGGTGATCGTGATGGTGATTTTTTCGTGCGACTCATCGCCCACTACGACTCCCTCCCATGTTCCTTGGAGCAGTGGCAGTTCTACAGCGGTTGGTTGATTGGTTATGCAAGTAGCTTGCGCGCAAATGAGGACCCACGGCATGAGCAGGGAATGCGCAGCGCAGCCGAGCGCTCCTTTGAGGATCATTTTCATTTTTTGGTTTCGGTGGCTGTCGATCAAAGGATGCGCGTAAGAAACGCCTAACAGTTGATTCACCGGCAGAACCGCTGTCGGTGTATTGGTTTCATCGCAACGCTGGCCACCCAGCAACCCGTTGTCGAGGCGTTTCTTCCAGCGGCCCTTCGAGCGGGCGCATCTCAGTTTTTTGGATGGGGAGCGTACGCCTTTGGCGTGCAGAACCGGGCGTCCCGCCCGGTTCCTCCTGCACTGATTCTCCGTCCCGGGCGGTGCTGCGAAGGACGCGTCGGAATGAGAACAGTCCACGAGGGTCTCGGCGGGACGCCGAGACCCACACGCGGGACGCGTGTGCTCCCCATCCAAAAAACTGAGATGCGCCCCCTTCGAGCAATCGATGCCATCTTATCCGACGGCCGGATGCCGTTAGCGGTCGGTATATGGATATCACCGCCGACCGGTTTTTCCTTAACTCCTTGAACGGATGCGACTTTTCCAAGGCTCTGGTCGGATATCACGCAATACACCGACCGACGAGTCCCGCCGGGACACTCTTCCGCACGCTCTCCCGGCCGGAAAGGGGCGCAGGAGC
Organism: uncultured Verrucomicrobiota bacterium; assembly: GCA_964474315.1. Classification (GTDB taxonomy): domain Bacteria; phylum Verrucomicrobiota; class Verrucomicrobiia; order Limisphaerales; family UBA9464; genus UBA9464. The sequence goes on from CAYYSX010000003.1 coordinate 57,368, forward strand.
CGCGCCTTATCATTTTTGGCGAGGGATAGAATCGGGCCAAGAATACCCCGACAGATGACCTGGCACTTTATCTCGCTTCCGTTTTCCGTCGGTCCCGGATTCACTCGTTCTTCCAAAGCGCCGCAATGGTATCCTCCTGGGCGAAGCCATCCGGCACGCCCGGGCCGGGCCGGTTCACATAGTACCACCGCTGACCGTTGGCGGCGCCGGAGAGGCAGCGGATCCCGGGCATTTGCACATAACCCGCCGGATCGTGGTCGCGGACCCACTTCCAAGCGTAACCCAGCCAGTCATTTCGGGCGGCCGGAGGCTGCTGGGAAAACCACGTGATCTCATCCCAACCCCACACCCAGTAGCGGCCCATTCCGGCCGCGCCCGGATTCCGGCTTCGTCCATAGTTGTCGAACTCCACCAAGTACGGCAGATGTTCGCAGGACCATCCGCTGGGGGTCAGGCCGCCCTTGCTACGTCCGTAGAACGAATCCGCAAACCCGGCCCGCAGGCGGCCCGACCGCGGGTCGTCCGGAACTTCCTCGATCCGCAACGGAAAGGAGTGGAAATCGAACAGCAGGCGTCCCTGCCGGACCAGTCCTCCACCGGGAACATGCGCATCACAGAGCACGAAATGCCGGCGGGCCTTCTTCCGGGCATGAGTGCGAACCCGTTCCAGCACCGCGGACCAGTGATCCAGTTGCGGGTCGTTGCCGTTCATCAGCTCGGCCTGTCCGAAGTGGATGGCCTCACAGCCCGCGTCCAGATAGGACGCCGCAAGATAATGGAAAAAGAGCTGCGTCTCCGGCCGGCTCACATCCGGGATGCAGGTGTCCTGTCCCCACTGATTGGTTCCCCGCCCGCTTGGATAACCCATGTCTTCGAACCTGAAGTTTCGTTCCTCGATGGGCCGGCCCAGCGCGACAAAAACCCACGGTGGAATAGCCAGCCGGTTGACGTCGCCCGAGACGATCTCGAACACGCACGCCTGAAGGATGATCTCCGGATCGACGGCATGAATACGGGCGGCATTGGTCCGGGCCTGCGCCAATTTTTGCGGGAGGGCGGACTCCCCGCCTTGCTCGCGCCCCCAATTATACACCGCCCGCCCCGCAAACTTCACCCCGGTTTCCCTCATCATGCGCCTATTGTCGTCGAAGTCGCCCTGGCCGGTGAGCAGGTACATCAGGGTCATGGACCGGGCCAGGTAGCTGCGCAGCACGTTCTCCGACATGGCTCCGTCAAACCGGTAATCCGCACTCCGCAGCGGAAGCGAGCCCAGCATCAGCACGAGAACGCACAGCGAGGAAGATCGGAGCATGCGCCAGGATGTTTCCGCCTCTCCGCCCGGTCAACCCGGTCGTCGGAAGGATCGGTGTCTGTTCTGTCCTCCGGCTCGGCGCGCCGCGACCGCAGCCAGGACCCGCTCCACCCCCGAAGCGAACCGCATGGAAAAGGCCGCCCCGGTTTGTTCCGGCTGATTCAACCCCGGATGACTTCGCCGCTTCGCGCGTTCACCCCGGCCTTCCCACCCCAACCCCCTCCCGCACTCTGGGCAAAGCTATCCCTTGTTAGTTAGGCCGTACCGGGTTTCTCCCCTCGACCCTCTCTCAAATCGATTAGATCGAACGATCTTAGGTCGCAGCCAAGTGAATAAAGACATAGCCTGCATCGAGCTCTCTCCTGCCACGAAGGTGGCCAAACTCCTGTTCCCATGAGCCATCCGTCAAATCAGAAGAGAGTCGAGACAAGCCAGACTCCAACTCGGTCAACGGAACTCTCGCAAAGGATGAAATCCCCTGTCGGACGGGCGCATCGAGATAAAGTTCAGGACGACGCCAACCCGCCGCGGCAAACCAATCGGCAAGATCGAATGGAAGCGGAAACCAATGGAGAGTTGCCGACCTGCCTGACCAACGCTCCATCTCTCCTGCTGTCGTTTCGGCACGATCGAAACAGGAACGAGCATCGGTGAGCATCGTTGGAAAATAGCGGTAAAGCCAGAACGCCGAAAGTCGCTGGGGACAGAACGTGAAAAAGACCAGTGGCCCAGCACCAGCGATGCGCAACATCTCGCTCAAGGCCCTGCGCCGGTCTTGGAAATGGTGATAGGAAAGAATGGAGATGCAGGCGGCAACCGATCTGTCGGGTAGTGGTATGGACTCGGCACCGCCGGAAAGCCACTGAATGGACTGATGCGCCTCAGCCTGCTTTGCCATCGCCATCGAGGGCTCAATCGCGAAGCATCGAAAACCTGCTCGGGCAAGTTCGATGCTGTAATTCCCAGTTCCAGCGCCAATGTCAGCCACAGCGGAATCCGATGGAAGCGAGAGCAACTCAATCAGGCGCGCCGCGATACGCGCGTCAGCCCGCCGCGTCTGGCGGTATGTCTTACCGATTGTGTCATAAAGCACCATACGCTCTGCGGCCTAACAACCCAAGCTCAGCGACATGCACCGGGCGAGACGGTGGAACGCACCGTCCGCGTCCAAAGTCTCCCAAGACTACAAGCGGAAAGCCGGGGCGCACGTTCGCTGAAGCTTCCGGGCTTTTAGGCGTTGTGGTCATTTTGAACTTGGGACTGTTCCCGGAAACCACTCGGTATGCTGGTCGCCCCCGCGACCCCAGTAAGTAACGCGCTGACCGCGCAAGAAGGCGATATAACCCTGCACGCCCGCCTCCATCGCACGCCGGGTAAAATCGCGGTAGTGCTGACCGCGGCGCTGGCTGTCGAGAATCGCCGCCCGTAGTCCGGCCGCGTCGAAGTCAGCAGCAATGGGAGGTAAGCTCTCGTAGGGAATGGGCGTTGTCACGACCTCGCCCGTGGCACTGTAAAAGCACGTCCGCAGGGCAACGTAATCAACGTGATAATACTCCACGCCAGTTTCGATGAGTCTACGGACGACCTCCGGGAAAGGAATAGAGCCGTCGAGCGCAGCACGAACAGCTTCGGCAACGATTTCAGTGTTCATGGATGTTTGTTTCAGAGTGCGCGAGCGACGTTTAACGAATCAGCTCACCGATCGCCGCTGGAAGCGGGTGCTGGCTGCGAATCCAGCGTCCGATGAACAGGGCGTCCGGGCTCGAACTGGGGGCGACGGTTCGTGTGTAGCGGATCTTGCTAGGCGCGCTTTGCATTGGATAATAATGCGTTAATCAGCGAGATTGGCTTCTGGCTGTGGAAGAGCATCCGTAGAAAAATCCCATCTGCGATCGCAAACTCTGAATCAGCGTTTCCTATGAAGATGGCCTTGCCATTGTGCCTGAACGTTTGCCCACCCTTCTGATCCAATTGGCTGGCCTCCTTGTTCGTTGCGAACCTGACGCGGAGACCTTCTTGCCGGCATCTATCGAGCAGCGCCTCAACATTTATACCCATGCATACCTGCACGCGCCCGAAGAGGATGTCGAACATTTTGTTGGGCGCAATTCGTCGGTTAAAGATCGGGAGAGCCAAAGGGATGGTCATGGAGTCGATCAGCCGTGCCCTTGGGTATTTTGGGGCTCCTCCACAGCTATCAAACCAACAATTGAAGGCGACGTGTCCGCACGCTCTTAAGTTTGCCGAGTAGCATCCCAAGAACAGGCACTCGTCTATGACCTGAATATTCCAGTCTTTGGTTGCCGATGCATCGAGGAGTTCGTTCAGCTCGTCGTCCCAGGGATCGACCTGTATAAACTCCTCTGGAATACTAACGACTTGGCCGGTATCAGGATCAGCTCCTTCGCCCTTCCGAAGTATCTGACACACATGTGCCATACGCTCGGCCTGGCGCAGCATCCGCCCGAACTGCTTGATGGAGCTTTGACTGCTCGTTTCAGAGAAGATCTGCAGCGCTTTATCGCACCCGCTCTTGAGGTAGAAGTGGAGAAAATCTGCGATTCTCCGATTCTCGACGCCTTCCTTGACCTCGATGAATGCCCTTCCCTCCCGGGGACTCATCAAGAGAATATCCCCAACCTGCACGAAGGATGTGAGGTCCGAAATGAGAGGCATCGCGTCTGGATCTTCGTCGACGATCCTTTTTGCGACTCTCACGACGGAGCTCAGGTTGCAGTGTCGCAGCCTCGGTGGCGCATGTTCCTTGTACAGCCTGCGTGCGTGGCATAGCTGGCTTCCGAGAAACTGCCAGGCAATGGCGTCTGCTATTCCTCTGAACAAGACTTCTTCAGAAGGACTGAGCACGGGTTCTCGGATGAGCCGATCGACGATCTCGTTCTGGGCTTCTCGCATTCCCCTGTGAGCTAAGCTCATGAATCGCGACAGCAGACCGGCTTTGTCCTTCTCGAACTTGATCTCATCGTTCAACTCTGCCCAGATTGGCTTTGAGCCGCAACATGCCTTCTCATAGAGCTCACGCGCAATAACCTCGAGCTGGTTAGAGAGAGCAGTCAACCGCATTGACTCTACGGGGTCGTAAAGCTTGCCACCTTTTTTGATTCGAGTCTTTCCCACGTGTCTTAAGTCTCCGACAGCCGCCTAGCGTCAAAGATCAGCCACGGAGGTAGATGGCGCGGCTCGTGCGTCAGCACGAGGCGTGACAGCTACCGGAGTTGGCTGCATCGCCTTGGTCGGCCTTTCGTGCGGCCCACGTCTCTAGTCCAAAGAGAACCAGCGTATGAGCGGCATGGACAGCAAGGCGAGCATGGCGGGCTAAAATTCGATACGGGCGGCGTTCGTGTCCGTGGGCACTGCCATCGTGCGTGCGAAAGCAGGCAATGCCATCAATAACGGACAAGAAGCCAGATAATACCTTTCGCAAGTCCTGATGAGTTTGCGACGCTGGAGCAAAGCCGATGTGATGTGCCACAGCATTCCATAGTGGTTTAGCCGAAAGATCACTAGGCAAAGGAACCTGCTCTTCCTGTAAGTAAATCCGACAAAATGCCTCCAAAATAGCGCAAGCCGCTGTCACTGCCGAAGGCGGATCGCTCTCAACGGACTCCAAAGCACGCTTAAATTCGACCTCGATTTCAGGAATGTCTTGTTGCCGGAGCAGGTCGTCAAGATGCCTCGCCGGCGTCGAAAGACCAGAGCCGAAAATGTGTCCGCCGTGTGCGTATGTCAGTCCACTCTGTGCTAATATCTGCTCTATTCGTCTTCTTCCTTCACCGTGTGATTCATGATCCGAGTCCATAAACTCGCAAATTGCACGAGCAACCAAGACGACTATTTCATCAGGACGATCATCGGCCTCACGGGTAATCCAGTGAGTGATCTTGTCAGAGCAATTACCGGTTGGGGGATCGCCACGAAATCCACTCTCATGGAAAAGAGCTTCAATCCGTCTATGGGAGTAGTAGGATGCGCCCAAGACCTCGCCAATAACTCGCGCTATTCCTCTCGTAATGGGCATTGGGATCTCGAAATTGGCCGATTGAACTCAGCCGCAATGGGCAGCGGATCTGCCCGTCGTTGGCTGCGACGACTGGTTCGACTCTTTCATTTTCCCAGGCGCTTGGATATTTCCTGCGCGATTTCCCTGGCCGCTTGGGAAAGATTCTTACGCATGGTTCGATCCGCGATCGACCCTCTCTCACCTCCCCAACCATTCTGCCAACTAACTCCGGCAATTATTTCGCCCGACTTTGAGGAAGTGATTCGGACGCTGGCACTTTCAGGCGTCCCATCACTACCGCTAACGGCTCGGGCACTTAGGACCGCCTCAACTCCAGCATCCCGTAACGCAGCATAACCCGCGTCCGAAGTAATTTCTATCTCTTGTAGACCAACACGTGCTGCGATGCGTGAAGTCTCATTCGCATCAACTACGGTGAATCCCAGATTAAAAAGCTCGACTGCGATGGCGTCACCAAAAACTCCCGATCCTGGGGCAATCGCAATCCTGTTGACTTTTACTGTCGAACTTATGGGGGTAGATGAAACGGAAATCTTGGAGCTAGCGCAGCCAGACAGCATCAGGAGACCTATGAGCAGGAATGGAATTGAAGCTTTCATTTGTGATTTATTGCCGAACAGTTGATTCACCGTCAGACCGCTTGTCGGTATATTGGTATTACCGCAACGTTGGCTACGCAGCAACCCGTTGTCGAGACGTTTCTTCCAGCGGCGCTTCGAGCAATCGGTGCTGTCTTATCCGACGGCCGGATGCCGTGGGCGGTCGGTATATTGATATCACCGCCGACCGGTCTTTCCGTAAGTCCTTGAACGGGTGCGACTTTTCCAAGGCTCTTGTCGGATATCACGCCATATACCAACCGACGAGTCCCCTCGGGCCATTCCGCCGCGCGCTCTCCCGGCGGAAAGGGACGAGGGAGTCGCGCCTCGTCATTTTTAGCGAGGGACAGAACCGGGCCAGGAATACCCCGACTGATGACCTGGCACTTGGTATCACTTCGAGCGAGTTTTGGATCTGAAACGACACCGATCCCGAGTCTTTTGGGACGGTTACGACGAGATGCACACTTCGCAAATTACGAAGTGCCTCGTCCTGCGCAGCACTCCTGATGGACAATCCGAAGCCTAGGGATAGTATCAGAAGGACGGCTTGTGAGATGTGCTTTTTCATCATGTAGTGCATGTGTGCAACGCCTTGTTGGGCATTCATTGTTGCGCGAGGCCTCGGAGGCGCTTTTCTAGCGAGTCCTTCAGTTGCTTCATGTTCTTAAAAAAGATCACAGGATAATCTTTTACATCAAAATCCAGCTTCGCCCCATGCCGTGCAATGTAGATTGGCGTTTTACCGCTTGCATGGGCATATCCGGCTTCCCAGAACACATTGGGCTTTTGCTTGGTAAGGTCGGCAATGACGAACTCAGCCTTCTCAATCGAGTCAATGATTCGATCTGTGATTCGATCGTTCGAGTCCGGCTCATCAATCCTCTCGGCTTGAATTTCACACCGTTGTGCCGCTTCCTTGATTGCGTCGAGGACGTCCACCAGATCGTGATCGTCCTCATCCATGGGCATTGCGATGAATGCGTAATTCTTGCGGATGTTCTTCTTTACAGTTGCTGTCGTGGCGATTCCTTCCGGCGGATCTGCCTTGAGAATGCCAATTGTCTGGTCAACCATGTCTAAAACCCGAGGGGTCAGGTCTTGGAGGTAAGGTTTCTCGAAAATCATGGCGAAGCAATCAATATTCCGCATGATCATACCCCCGATTGCTGGAGGAGGTCCGAGAGTGATGGTAAAGTAACATCCCGATTCAATTACCTGCTGGCGAATCCACGACTTTTCTTGATTGATTTGTGATCGTAGCTGAGTCGACGGTCTGTTCTTCCATTCAAAGATAAGCTCTTTGAATTGCTCAAGGCGTTCGACTTTCTCGTCAGCGTTCATTTTTCATTGCCTAACGTCAGAGGTGAGCGACCGCCGCCGACAGGGACGGCGGAGCGCACGAGACCGACTCGAATGGCAGCACTCCGTTGAACGGAGTAGCGGGGCGGCGGTTCGGCTCGACCGATTTGTTAGGCCAGTCCGTTGAGCCGATCGATGAGGTCACCATAGCGAAAAAGAATATGTGCCGATGCGGTTGCTCTTTCCTGAAGACCGTTGAGAACCTGGCAGATTGCTTGAAGATCGGGATCGGTTGAAAAGACATGAAATATTTCCGCTTCTAAAGGCGTGCTTTGGTTAGTCGCGCGGTTGTGCATGCTCATACCGGCGTCTGCTCTGAAAATGGCATACTGGCCAGCAACGTGAATCACGTTTGGTCTACGGCATATCGGAATCCCAGGATTGCCCGCGTAGAAGTCATTCAGATGGCGGAGGATTGTGTCTGCGGTGAGGCCGTTGCTTGCGTAAACGACTTTATATGGCCAATCGTCGTAGTTCTTGATGTTGAGTGTGAAGGGGACTCGGTTGGCAAGTGGCTCGGTCGCAGGTATCGAAGCGATGCCTACGAGAGCGTCATGCAATTGGGCCTTGTCCAGCGTCGATTTTATCGACGCGACTCCCAGCGCTCCTTCGACCGGAGAGAATGATTTACCGCCCGCGTCGCGGTTGTGAAAATCGTAACGGGGAGCAGTGTCGGTCGTGACGATCACATCCAGTTGCTTCGACTCGGTGCCATCGAGGTGAAAAAGAAAGCCGCCAAGGAACACGTTACATTTCGACGGTGCGTGTTGCCGCAAGAAATCAGCGTAGATCCGCTCACGGGAGACTCCGATGTCGGTTGTATTTGGAAAGACGGATGCCGCGGCGGCCTCTCCTCGCAGGACTTCGGCGACCTTCAGGTAGTAGTTCCGAAGACGAGCATAGAAATTCATGGGCGTAGGGATGGGCCTAACAGTTGATTCACCGACAGACCGTTTGTCGGTGTATTGGTATCGCCGCAGAATTGGCCACGCAGCAACCCGTTGTCGAGGTGTTTCTTCCGGCGGCCATTTATGGAATCGGCGCCGTGATATCCGACGGCCGGATGCCGTTGGCTGTCGGACGATCCTGATCACCGCAGTTCGGCCTTTTCGTAACCCTCTGAACGGGTGCGACTTCTCCAGAGCCACTGTCGTATATCACCCCTTATACTACCAACCGACGAGTCCCGTCGGGCCACTCCTCTGCGCGCGCTCCCGGCGGAAAGAAACGCGGGAGCTACGCCTCGTTATTTTAGCGAGGGACAGAGCCCGGCCAAGAATACCCCGACGGATGACCTGGCACTTGGTATCGCTTGGTATCGGTACTCACACCGGTGACCTGGCCCTGGTGGGCACCGGCACCTTGTGCCTCCTACCTTAAGAGCCTGTTTTGAAATTCGAAGGGGTCCTGTTTCCTCGGAAACCCTCCGGGCGGCGGGTCTTTTGGCGGTGGCCGGCGTTGGCTCGGCCGTCACAGCCCGCTGCGGGGATGCGCCGACTTCGCCGCCTTGGCCACCACCAAAATCCCTCGCCGCAGGACCCCTTCGAATTTCAAAACAGGCTCTAAGGTGAACCGGGAGTCGTCGGGGACGGTCGCAGTCCAGCGGCGCGGGCCTCGCGTTGAAGCGCTGCACCGTTCGGATGGGGCGCCCCAAAAATCTCGTGGACGACATTCGTATAGCGCTGGAGGGCCTCCACCGCACGGACCCAGTCTTCAGCCCGAGCACGACGCCACCGGTCCGCTTCGCCCAGGCACAATGCCAGGTAGGCGGCCCGAGCGCGGGCCTGTTCGTTTCCTGACAGATCCCGGTCCACCTGGGGAGACAGCACCGCCTGCAATTCCGCCATCCGATCCAGCGGCCGGGGAAG
>CAYYSX010000004.1:0-29585 GCA_964474315.1 uncultured Verrucomicrobiota bacterium
CCCAGACTGTGTGATCCGCCCGGATAAATTTTCAGGATGGAGTTCTTCACCAGCTTGGCCGAGAGCTTCGCCGAGGCGTCGATGGGCACGATCTGATCGTCGTCGCCGTGAACAATCAGCGTCGGCACATCGAACTTCTTCAAATCCTCGGTGAAGTCCGTTTCGGAAAAGGCCTGGATGCAATCATAAGCATTCTTGTGGCCGGACATCATGCCCTGCATCCACCAGGACTGAATCAAGCCCTGCGAGACCTTCGCGCCCGGACGGTTGAAGTTGAAGAAGGGGCCACTGGCCACCTCGAGGAAGAACTGCGCCCGATCGGCCAAGTAAGCGGCGCGGAATCCATCGAAGACCTCGAGGGGGAGTCCGCCGGGATTGGCCGCGGTTTTGAGCATGATCGGCGGCACGGCGCCCATCAGCACTGCCTTGGCGACGCGTTTTGTGCCGTGGCGACCGATGTAGCGGGCCACTTCACCACCGCCCGTCGAATGTCCAACCATCGTCACGCCGTTGAGATCCAATTGTTCGAACAGTTCGGCCAGGTCATCGGCGTACTGATCCATGTGATTGCCGTCCCACGGCTGGCTGGAGCGACCATGCCCGCGGCGGTCGTGGCCGATGCAGCGGTAGCCGTGCGAGGCGAGAAAGAACATCTGAGCCTCCCAGGCATCCGACGTCAGTGGCCAGCCATGGCTGAACGATATCGGCTGGCCGGTCTTTGGTCCCCAGTCTTTGTAGTAAATCTTGGTTCCGTCTTGGGTGGTGATGGTACTCATGTTTGGTTTGGTTGGGGCAGCTTATCGAGGCTGCTCTTTGCACCAACCAAGTTGACCCGGAGGATTCACGGCCGCAAGTCCTGGGGCGGAAGAACGGGGTTCACGGGCGCATCTTGAATGGGGGCCGCGTCCAAGCTCCAAAGGCCAAGCTCCAAATTCCAAAGAAGCTCCCAAGTTCTCCAAGTTGCTGCCGCCGGGAAGTCATGCTTCTCCCCGACCCCAGCTCGTCAGCCTCTCAGAATTTGTAAATGACCCACAGCGTACCGTGGTTGAAATCCCAGTGGCCCAGCCGGCCGGAGAACCGCGTGCCGAACGTCTGCCGGTGCAAAAGGTAACGTAGCGACAAGCAGGCATGGTCGGCGCCGGGATTGGTCTTGAAGAACTCGTTTTCGTACGCCTCGAAACGCAAGCGCGCTTCGCCACCCAGCGATATCAATCGTTGCGAAAGTACCTTCACACTACTTGATGCTGGCACGCCGGTGGTGCGGTGAGGACACCGCACGCTACACGCACGTACGTTCGCAACGATTGATAGGCCGGCAGGGGACCTGCCGGCCGATCGCAGACTCAAGAATGACTTGCCCTTCGATTAGAGTTGAACCAATCGGAAGAAGGTCTCCTGCGTGGTGGTCGGAACGGACAATTGGAGATTTCCCTCGACCGGTGTCGGTGAGCCGGAAACCGCCGTCCAACCGGCCGAATTGCCCAGGTCAGTCGTTGATTGCAGTACATACCCAGCGGGTGCGCTGGGCCACGTCAGTTCCACCGCGTCCGCCGCCAACTCGATGGTGAGTTCCGGCACCGGATCCACCACCTCGATGGGGTAATCCAGTTCCTCCTCCGGCACCACCCCGGCGCTGATCGTCAACCGATCCAGCTTTCCCACGAACGGCAGCCCGCCGGTGGGCTCGCTTCCGATGTAGAATTCGGTCGCGGTGCGCACGTCTATCAAAACGCCCCCCTCGTAGGGGACGGTGTCACCCAGGGCTCCGTCCACATAGAAACGAAACTCCAGCGCCGTCGCATCATGGACCACCGCCAAATGATGCCAGGCGTCGTCATCCGGAATGGCCGCGAGCGAAGGCTGATCCAGGATCCCCAACGTGGTTACGAAGACAGTGCGGTCCAAGACCGAGAACGAAACCGCGCCTCCGGGTCCATTGTTGAAGAAGAGAACCGCCCGAGCCGTTTGCGGCCCGAACTTGGCCCACGCCTGGATCGTGAAGTCACCCGTGTCGAGCGTGAGGGCTTGATCGGGATCGGCGACCACCACGCGCTGGCCGGCGACGGAGAATTCCATCGAGTAGTCCTCCGCCGCTCCTGTCGGACTGTCGGTCGAAAAGGCGGGGACGGAGCCGGCCGAATTATATGCCTCCGAGGTGATCGCCGGGCGAACGGCGGCCGTGGCGTTCTGAAATGGGGGTTCCGTTTCATTGAAATCGTAGGCCACCAATGTAGTCTCCAGCACCGGCTTCGGTTCGGTCGCGACGCTATCCAGTTGTTCGGGCGACAACAGGGCCTTATGAACCCGGACTCGGTCGAGCGCCGCCACCAGCGAGTTGCTCAGCCCTTCGGAACCGATACTGAACCGGTTGTTGCCGAACGCCCGCATAAACCGAGGCTCCTCAATCCAGCTCGCCGCGCCATCGAGGTACACCGTGACTCCGACCCCCGGTTCGTAAACCGCTGCGACATGATGCCAAGCGGCATCCGTCGGCAGAAACCAACCGCTGGAGACATCGACGATTCCAAACAGAGTCCAAATGATTTCACCGCCGGGGTTGACGCCCAGCTTGTAGGAGGCGCCGTAGGCCAGGATTCCGCTGTACTCACCCAAATCGACGCCTTCCCATTTTACCCACGCCTCCACCGTCAGCGGTTCGGCATCAACGGCCAGGAGCGGTTCATCGCTGTCGTCCACCACGAGGAATCCGGTCCCCTCCATTTGGACCGCCCGATCATTGGCCGCTCCCGAAGGCGCTTCCGAGATGACGAGCGGAAGATTAGCCGGGTTCGGAAGCACGCCGAGCGTGCCGGTCAGATCGTTGACGGCACTGCTCGTGGTGGTCCCCGTTCCTTCGTTGAACTGGAATTCGGCCAACGTGGTTTGTGCGTTCACGGCCGGTGCGCCGAAGAAACCGGCCAGCAGCAAGGCGGCATAGGTTAGTGACGGAGGGGGGCTCAAGAGGTCCATTTTCATAATGATTTCAGGAATTATTCTTCCATTGCTCCAAAGGTCCGTGTGTCCCTCATTCGCTGGAACGAATGGGGAAGCGTGGATGCTCCAGACAGGCTCCCTTCCGCACAGACCAGGATCGCCCGGAAGGAGGCCTTGGGAAGGTCGAATCAGAACGACTGCGGCCGGACGCGAAAGCGACTTTCAGCCTCGCTTAGATCGGTTCCTCCCAAGGACAACCCTAACCAGACGGAAGAGCGCCGTGCAACCGTTAGCGCATGAATGATAACAATCCGAATCATGAACTGAATTCCGTCATGAGTAAGGGCTGCGATCCGCGTCGCTTCGGTGAACGCGTTTAATGAATGCTTGGGGGGGACTCATGGGATCACGATCCGACTCATTGGCCGCTTGACGCCTTCGCTCGTTTCCGGCCAAGCTCATGTCCATTGAGGCAGGCTCCGCGGGGAGCCTGCCAACGGGTTTCCCTTGGTGAGCCCGGGAAGGATTCCTCCATGAAATCATGCATTACTAACTTGGTCGGAGCTCATCCGCTGGAGGGCAAACGCGCCCTGGGATTTACCCTGATCGAGCTGCTCGTGGTCATTGCGATCATTGCCATTCTCGCCGGCCTGCTTTTGCCGGCGCTGGGCAAGGCCAAGGACCGGGCCCAGCTCACGATCGATTTCAATAACGTCCGGCAGATCCTCCAGGCCAACCAACTCTATGCCTCGGATAATCGTGACTACAATGCGCATCCCACTTGGGGAGGTGACTTGAGCGGACCTGATGGCTGGATCTATGCCACGAGCAACGACGGCCGGATTCCGGGGGGTCCACCCCGGCCGGTCTCCGCGGCCGGCCGGGACGTGAATTCTCCTCAGTTCAGCAATCAGATGGCGTTTTTTCGCATCAGCCAATTGGGCCCCTTTCTCGGGACGCACAAGGTGTGCTGGTGTCCCAAGGACGTGGCGACGCGTGGCGCCGGCCGCCTCAAAACTCTGTGGCTGGCCCGGCCGCTCAAGCTGACTTCGTATTGCTGGAACGGAACCATCGGAGGCTACAACAACATCGGAAGACCATCGCTGGCTCCCGATGGAAGAACTTACAAAATCAGCGATTTTCTGGCGACCGACTGGCAGATGTGGGAACAAAACGAACTGGACGCGCTCAACTTCAACGACGCGTCGAACGTTCCGCCGCCGGGCAATGTCGGTAATGGCGTCTCCATCCGGCATGCGGGTTCGGCCGCCTGGGCGACCTTCAACAATCCGAATGGCGCGGGGACGGCGACGAGTTTCCCGGGGGGCGCGGTCGTTGGGGTGTTTGGGGGTAGCGTCCAGATGCAAAAATGGAACTATTCCTACGACCTGATCAATAGGATCCCGTATCCCAACGACCTCTTCAACGGGCCGATCTACCGGCGATGATATCGACCATTGGAGCCGGTTAGAAAATGGAAGGTGCGCCGTGGCCCTTATCTGAAGTATCGGTTCATTGCGGCCGGAACGGCAAAATCCGATCTGAGCCAGACGATCAACCGGCGACGGCATTCTCGTCCGCCAAGCGAGTTAGCTCGCGGATGCCATGGCGGGTGCGATAGCGATCCCGGACGAGGATCCCTTGCTTGTTGGTATAGGACAACACCAGTTCCATGGGGTGGTTGCGTCGGGTTGGGTCGTACGCATAGCGAATCCACAACAGCTCCTCCGGGCTATTCGCTTCTTGTTCCAGCTCCGCGATGCACCCATCGATCGTGAGCGTGGCTTCCGCATGGTCCAAGCCTTGATTTTCCAGGCATAAGATGACTTCGGTTCCCGGCGGTAGTTGAGGATCGACCTCAGCGTGAAATGGACCCAGCACATGTTTGCTATCGGCGTTGGCTCCGAACCGTTGATGAAGCCGGACTTCCGCGGCAGTGACCCGCCGGTCAAGTGGAGGAATCGCCAGCAAAGGACCGGGCGGAACGGGCCGTTCCCGCGGAAAAAGACCGGAGCGAGCTCCCTCGGGGGTAGCGGCGGAAACAGATCGCACGGCCCTTCGCCCGCCCCACCAGCTTATGAGCAGTCCGCACAAGACTGTGGCGCTCAAGAACCAACCCGAGAAGACCAGCGCGGATTCGAGTCTGGCTCCAGGCCAAGCCACTTCCGGAAGCTCGAGGACAGCAATGGCCATCAGCCCGCCCGATTTCATCCGCGCGCGGCACCAGCCCGCTTCCGAAGGAGGTTGATCGGCGAACTCGTTCGGTGGATATCCACTGGCTGTGTGGCCATCCGCCATACAAGTTTGATAAGTAAGAGGTCACACCGGCAAGTCGAGCCGGAGGTCCCGGCGTGCGAACGATTTTACCGCGCCTTAACCGGAAGATTAAGGAATAGCTCGAGCCAGCGAAGTCCCGAGCCGCGCCGCCATTGCCGGAGCCGGGTAACTCCGGGTGAAGGGCCGCGAAAAGGGGGGTCACTTCGGTCCGGCTCGCATGGAGTTTCCCGCCTTGATGATGGCTGGGAAACGGCGGGAGCTAAGCGAGAGAGGATCAGGTCATTGATTGCCTCCGACCCAGGCCGTGGCCCGTAATATCTTGTTTCCTTGTTCCCGCAAGCCCGCCTCGGTTCACCGCGGGGTTGGGGCGGTACGGGTGGAGCGGTCCATCGATACCGGAAGGAACAGCGCGCGGAATCGTTGTCGGCCGAGTTGAAAGCGAGCTAGTTGCGGCGCTTGGGCGAGGTCCCGGAGCAGGTCGGAATAAGGGACGCCCACGGGCTCCAGCGCCCAACCGGGCAAACGACAGTATCCGCAGCGATCACCCGCGCGATGGCGCACGCTCTCCCGTAGCTCGCACGACGTCATGTGCCGCCGCCGCGTTCGAGGTAGAGACGCGCTTTGGATTGCAGGATCGCCAGCATCCCGCGCAGTTGGGCGTAGGTCTCATATTCCGCAAACTCTTCCGCGGAGAGCAGCCTTTCATTGGCCTTGGCCGCGAGTTCCTGACGGCGCTCTGGAGTCGGCGCATCGAAGCGCAACTCGAGAATCGAGCGTGCGCTCGCCGCATGGAGTGTCGCTCCAAGCCGTTCGGCGAACTCCGCGACGAGCTTTTGCGATTGCTCCCATTCCGGGAAGGCGGTCATGCCCATGCCCAAAGGATGACCACTTATGGCGGAGATTCAATCTGGATCCCGAAAATGGCATTGACCACCCAGGTTCGAAATGGATTCCTGAGGGGCAACCGAATCGCTGCAACGAGAGGGACTGCCCATCACAGCAACGGTTCTGAGCCGTCACCCGGCGGTCAGGAGGGCAGTGATTGTGCCGCAGATTTCCAGGCAAGACGAGGCGTGAGTGAGGAGCGTATCTCGAAGCAGAGATACCTTACAAACGAACGACAAAGCCTTGGTTCGGAACGATCCAGCCAGCACGTCCGATCGGCCCCCGGGGGACGGCTGAGTCCTATGGTCGTATCGAGAGTCCCCCCTTGTCAGGCCGATGAAATTTCGAGGGTTCGTAACGCTGTTGCTGGTCAGCCTGGCCGGGCTGCTTGGCGCGATCCATTGGCAGGCCCGGTCGCGCGCGCTGGCCACCCAGCGCGCGATTCAGCACGTGGAGCAGAAACTGCCTCTGCTCGGGCTCGAGCGCGACTATGTGTCGTCTCATCAGTGCCAATCCTGTCATCCGGATCAGCATGCCAGTTGGCATCGCACGTTCCACCGCACCATGACCCAGAAGGCCCTGCCGGGGAACGTGGTGGGAAAATTCGATGGCACGACGGTGATGTCGGACGGCCTGGCCTATCGCGTGTTTCAGGAGGGCGACGCGTTTTGGGCGGAAATGCCGGACCCGGACATCATGATGGATGTGGTCCAGGGCGGAAGAAAGATGGACCAAAGGGACATCCCGCGCGTCAAACGACCCGTGGTGATGACGACCGGTTCGCATCACTATCAGACGTACTGGGTGGCGAGCGGACGGCACGAACGCCTCCTGCAGACGTTGCCCCTGATTTATATGCTCGAAGATCAACGCTGGATTCCCCGAGAAGACGCCTTTCTGCGGGGTCCGGACGACACCGAGCGTTTCATCACCCAATGGAATCATCATTGCATTCGATGCCACAGCACCGCGGGAAATCCGGGCCTGGACGATGCCACCGGCCTGCTGCGTACCAAGGTCGCGGAGTTGGGAATCTCCTGTGAAGCCTGTCACGGCCCGGCCGAACAGCATATCCGGCGGCATCAAAATCCGCTCAGCCGCTATGTTGCCTGGTTCGATGGACGACCGGATCCGACCATTGTGAATCCGGCCAAGCTGGATCACCGCCGTTCCAGTGAGACCTGCGGGCAGTGCCACGGGAACTATATCCTGCGCGAAGGCTTCGCGATGCAGTTCGCGCACGAAGGGCCGCCTTACCGTCCGGGCGAGGAGTTGAACCGGACGCACTATTACATCCAACATCCCGCCCTCGATCCTGCGGCCGTGCAAAAGCGGCCTCCCGAATACTTTCGGGAACGCTGGTGGGATGATGGCACGATTCTGGTCGGCGGCCGCGAGTACACGGCGATGTCCGTGTCGGCCTGCTTCACGCGGGGCGAAATGTCCTGCCTGTCGTGCCACTCGATGCATAACAGCGACCCCGTGGATCAATTGAAGACGGGAATGGACGGCCCCGCCGCCTGCGTCTCGTGCCATTCCCAGCCGCAATTCACCACGGAGCTGTCCCGGCATACCCGCCATGCCCTGGCTTCCGAAGGCAGCAATTGTTTGAACTGCCACATGCCGCATACCACCTACGCGCTGCTCAAGGCCATCCGGTCCCACCAGATTTCCTCGCCGCAAGTGGCCAGCAGCGCGCGCTTCGGGGTGCCCAACGCGTGCAACCTGTGCCACCTCGACCAGACCCTGGCCTGGACCCAGCAGCAACTGGTGTCGCAGTATGGCCAGCCGCCGGTGGAACTCACCCGCGAGCAACAGAATATTTCGGCCGCCTTGCTCTGGATGTTGAAGGGAAATGCGGCGCAGCGGGTGATCACCGCCTGGCATGTGGGCTGGAAACCGGCGCAGCAGGCCTCGGGTTCGGATTGGCTGGCGCCCTTCGCGGCCCGATTGCTTACGGATTCGTATGGGGTCATCCGCTATGTGGCCGCGCGCAGTCTGCGAACCCTGCCGGGCCAGAAAGATCTGCAATTCGATTTCCTGGCGCCGCCAGGTGACCGGCAGCACGTCCTGGAAGCGCTGCTGGAATCGTGGCGAAACCGTCCCGCGCGACCGGACCGAGTCGGCCCGGAGATCCTGTTGCACGCCAATGGACAGCCGGATGAGGACCGCATTTCCGTGTTGCTGCGCACCCGCGATCAACGTCCCATCAGTATCATGGAGTAACATGAAACCCGCGCCCGCTTCCGCCCCTTTCCCGTGGCAACAGTATCATTTGCGAATTGGCTGGCTGGGGTTGCTGGTCTTCCTGGTTCTCGGCATCGGCCTGGAGGCGCTGCACGCGCTGAAATCGTCTCTCTATCTCGACGACCGGCAGGTGACGCGGCGGCTCCTGTGGACGCTGGCTCATGCTCACGGCGCCTTGTTCTCGCTTATCCACATCGCCTTCGCGGTGTCGGTGTCTGCCCTTCCTTCCAAGGTGTCGCTGCGCTGGATCTCCCGCGGGTTGGTGGCGGGGCTGATTCTCCTGCCGCTGGGGTTTTTCCTCGGGGGTTGGGGAGTTACGGGGGGCGATCCGGGCGTCGGGGTGTTCCTGGTACCGATCGGCGCGGTCGCCATGCTGGCCGCGGTCGTGGGCATCGTCCGCGCGCTCTTTGTGGAGTCCTCCGGGGAGTCGTTGCCCGGGAAACGACGGGCAAAATAAGGAGGCTGACACAAAGTGCCATTCTGACCTGTCCATTGGTTTTCGTTTTTTGTCGGAGAACAGCAGCAGGCCGGGGGGAACGCGAATCGTTGCTGGCGATGGCATGAGGTCTCCCTCGTTCGGCCGAACTGGCCCCGCCGCTCCAGGTTGTTCCGCCGGGTCAAACGCCGTCGAGGCGGTGGCGAAGGCGGTTCATCAAATCCATGTTCTCGTGGAAGATCGCGAGGACAAGTGGACAGTTGGCCGCACGCACTAAGTGGAACACGTAGTGGTGTTCGCAACGCGATACTAAAAGTTCCGGTCGGTGCTTGAGAAAGACACGCGGCCGTAGTCGCTCTCCGCCGAGTTCGCCGAAATGGCGCTCGAGGATTTCCGCATAGCGCTGGGCCTGTTCGATACCCCAAGTCTTTACGGTATAGTGAGCGATGAATTGGAGATCCTGCTCCGCGTCCTTGCTCAACTCGTAGGCGGCCATGCTACCGTTTTCTTGGCTTCGCCTTGAGATAGGCCCTCTCGAAGATCGAACTCACCGTTTGATTGCTCACCGTACCCTTGGCGGCCCGGCGAATCCGCTGGTCCAAAAGCCTTTCGAGTTCGGCCAGATCAGCGTCTTGGTGGTCGTCGCCATCGACCCCAAGCGTTCGTTCGATCACAAAGTCTTTAATGGACTGTCCCCGCAGAGCAGCCAGAGCCTTGAGTTTCTTGTGCTCTTCCGCGGATACGTCGATGGAGATGCGGCTCATGGATGGTCTCCCAAGTCTTCAACTCTTTCCTCCACAGTGCCCGCTCTCCCCCATTTGTGCAATCGATCCAAAATGTGAAAAATGTGGGAAAAGGCACGAGGATCGGAGCCGGAACGACCTGCGGAGGGCGCCTCTCAGTTTCTGACGAAACGAGGGGACTGTCTCTGGAGGGACAGCCCCCTTTGGACGTGTCTTGGGCGGTCGAATTTCAGGCCGAGCGAATTCTCTCCTGGCTCTGGCGGGGCCCAAGACCCTAGCCCAGGGCTGAGCCAAACGATGCCCTTGGGCCACAGCCCGCCACCGACCTGCGCCCTGGAGGGGCGCCAGAGGCTCTGGCGCCCCTCCAGGGCGCCGAACCTCTTGGCCGGCCCCGACCCCGGGGCAGCGTCCAGCGGGCGCAGCCCCGGGCTGGAGTCTCCAGGCCTTTCAGGCCAGCACAGGATCGAGCCTTTTGGAAAATTCCCGAACGCCCTTCTTCGGTCCGCCCATTCGACAAAACTGAGATGCGCCCCCCTGCGGAACAGCGGGCTCAGAGGCCTGCACCAGCAGAACGCGGTGTCGCGTTCTACCGGAAGTACCGGGCTTCCCGGTTTCCACCCGAGAGGAGGAACGCCAGGAGGTCCAGAATCTCGTCTTCGTTCAGCGTGTTGAGAAGTCCCTCGGGCATGGGGGAGATCGTCGAGGGCTCGATCGATTGGACGTCCTTCCGCTTCACATTGGCAAAGGCGTTGGGATCGGTCATGTCCGTGGCGATCATGAGCGTTTCGTCATTCAGGTTCGCCACGCGGCCGATGACCAACTCCCCGTCGGTCTTGGTTACCAGGATGGCTTGATACTGGTCGCTGATTTCTTTGTTGGGATCGAGAAGGGATTCCAGCAGGTCGCGCGGATTGAAGCGACCGGATACGCCGGTGAGGTCCGGTCCCACGGCTCCCCCTTCGGTGGCAAAGCGATGACAGGCATAGCAACCCACGGCTCCGAACAACTCGCGTCCACGGTCGAAGTTGCGCCCTTTCAGATCGCGGTTGAGCGCGGGTGAGAGGTCGGCCAGGGTCCACTCTTTCACCACGGAACGACCGGCCAGCAGGTTCTCCAAAGCGGTGCGCTGGGGCGGCTTGGTGTCGAGAATGGCTTGAAGCGCCGCCTTCTCGGTGTCGCTCAAGGTGGCGACCGCGTCGTTCTTCATGTCGCGCAGGAAGCCGGCGAGACTGGCGCCGCCGCGGAAGTTGGCGGCCTTCACAAACCAATTGAAGTACGTCTCGCGCAGCGTCGGGGTCCAGCCGGAGCCCAGCACGCGCAGCATCTTGGCATAGGCGAGCTGTTCTTCCTGGCTGGGGGCTTTTTGCAGCGCATTCACCAGCTTGGCGGCGGCGTTGGGGGTCTCGAGATAAACCAGGAGTTCACCCAATTGCAGGTTGAGCGGTTGCGACTCCGCTGGGAACCGGGATTCGAATACGCGTCCCAACCGCTGCCCCGTCGCTTCATCGGGTTTTCCCAAGCGAATAAAGGTGAGCCCATACGTGCGCAGGACCCCGAGCTTTTGCTCCTCGCTCAGCGAGTCCCATTTGAGCCGGTCCAGGGAGGCGAGTACCGCGGGCTGCAGGGCGGGATCGGGAACCGGATCCGACGGTTGACGATGGGCTTCGTCGCGGGCGCTGGCGCGAACCAGCGCGATGAGGGCGTTGATGGTTCCGTTGGGGTCGGTCTCGGCCAAGGCCCGGTCCTTCCACGTCTCCACCGGCTGCCACTCGATGGCGACCCGGGCCGCGGTGCTGAGATAACGATCCCGATGGCGGAGAAAGGTCCAGGCCGCTTTGACCGCTTGGGGATCCTGACGCCCGTGGAAGCTTTCCAACTTGCGCCGCAGTTCTCGCGTGGATCCGCCGGCGAGCTTCTGGTTCGCGGGCCGGGTGGATTCCTGGCCGGTGTAGGTCACGCGGTACAGGGCCGATTGGGTCTTCCGTCCACCGATGGCGAAGTACATGGCGCCGTCGTGTGGATTAATAAGAACGTCCGTCAACGGCAGCGGCTGGCCGGTAATGAATTCCTCGGTGGTTCCCTTGTATCCGGCGCCGTCGGGTTCGATGTGGACGGCATAAAGTTTGCCATAGCTCCAGTCGGCGGCGTAATAGGCATTTTGATATTTGGCCGGGAACTTGGCGCCGTAGCCGAAGGTGACTCCGGTGGGAGAACCGGGGCCGATGTCCACCACCGGCGGCAAGGTGTCGGGAAAATACGGCGGCCATTTGGAGGCGCCGGATCGCCAGCCGAAGTCGGCGCCGCTGGCGACAAAGCACACGCGGGTGGGCCGGTACCAAGGGGTGTTTATGTCCCATTCCATGTCGGCGTCGTACGTGAACAGGTCGCCGTCCCGATGGACTGCCGCGTCGTACTGGTTGCGGAAGCCGACGGTTTGTAGCTCCCAGTTGCGGCCGTCGGGATCGATCCGGGCCACCCATCCGCCGGGTCCGAGGACGCCTTTCATGAAGCCGTTGCCGTCCCAGAGCCGGGGCAGGAGCAGGTCTTCCCCCCAATGCTTCGGCACCCGGGAGCCGCTGAGTTCGGTGATTTTCGTCTGATTCCCCACGATGATGAACAGGCCCTGGCCGTCCGGCGTGGGCACGATGGCATGCGGACCGTGCTCGCCGCCGCCCTGGAGTTTCCGTAGGAGACTGACTTCGTCGAATCGGTCGTCGCCATCGGTGTCGCGGACGCGGTACAGCCCGCGGCCTTGATAGGCTTCGTTGGCGACCATGACGTACAGGCTGTCGAAGGCGTACAGCAGGCCCTGGGCCTGGCCGATGGGCAGATGGATCGTCTCCATCTCCAGGCCTTCGGTGGTGCCCAGCGGGGGCAGGGTGAGACGGTAGAGCGACCCGTATTGATCCGAAACAATCAGGCGTCCCTTGGGGTCGGTGCAAAGAGCGACCCAGGAGCCCTCCTGGTCCTTGGGCACGGTGTAGAGCAGTTCGACCTGAAAATCCTTGGCCACCTTGAGCGACTCGACCGGCGTGGCGGAGCCGGCGAAAGAATCTTGAGCGGAGGCGGGGCGGGCGAACAGCAGGTTCAAGGACAGGGCCACCAAACCGCTGCGGGCCAGGGCCTGCCGGCGGAGGAACGCGGAGATCATGGGGCGCATTCTGGGAAAACGGATCGGGCAGCTCAAGCATCGCCGTCAGTGAAATTCGGGGGGCGGCGACCCTCGGCGCTCGGAGTCCCGGCTTCAGCCGGTGGAGCCGTCCCTTAGCACGAGCTGCCTGGAGATCAACAACCCGCTGGAGAAACCACCGCTCCACCGCCTAAAGGCGGGACTCCATACCTTCCGCGAGGCGCCCATCCGGCGGTCCTCAGTCAGGACCCATTAAAATGGGTCCCCCCCCATCACCCATCACCACGTTTTTCATTTAAGGCTCGGCAGCGAGAGGACGCCTTGCTAAGTTCCAGGTCAAATGACCTTTCCGGCCTGTTGATTTCTTAATCTTCCGGCTGATTCAGGAGTTGTTCATGAGACGGCCTCGAATTCGTCCGTGCGGTGAGCGGAAGCTGCGGAGCACCGCGGGGAGCAACGATCATCCGGTCCGACCGCTTCAGGTGGGCCGATGGTCCTGGTCCCGCGTCGTTCCGGGCCGGCGCGGCGCGGTCAGTTGGACGATACTGCTGTGGCTCTGGATCGGAGCCCGGCCGGCGCTCGGGCAGTGGTTGACCCAGGAGATTCCGCTGCGGCCCGGTTGGAATGCGGTTCACCTTCAGGTTCAGCCCGAACCGCGCGCGTGCGAGGCGGTGTTCGATCCACTTCCGGTCGAAGGTGTTTGGCAATGGAACCGGCGCTTTCTGGCCTCCCAGTTCATTACCGATCCGCAGAGCCCCCTGCCGGAGAGTCCCGACTGGTTGGTCTGGTTGCCTTCGTCCCATCCGCGTTCGTTTCTCAACCGCCTGTCGGGTCTGGAGGGCAACCAGAGCTATCTGATCCAGGTGGCCAGCAATGCCCCGCCCTTCACGCTGAGGCTCAAGGGGCGGGTGGTCCTGCCGCGGCCGACTTGGTTTCCGCACGGGCTCAACCTGGTGGGGTTGCCGGTCCACCCGGTCCATCCACCGAGTTTCACTGAGTTCTTTCGCTTTACTCCGGAGGTCAACACGTCCCTGGATTTTGCCAACGAACTCTACCGGATCGATGAGCAGGCGCGGGGAGTACGCATCGTGCAACCGGTGCGCGAACGTATTCTTCCCGGGGTGGCATATTGGGTGGCCTGTGCCCGGGCGCCTGCCTTTCTGAGCGCGCTGCACGTGACTCCGCCGGGCGGGGCCCTTGATTTTGGCGACCGGTTGGTGGAACAGGAACTGCGCCTCCAGAATGTCCACCCGACCGACCCGTTGACGGTCACCTTACGGCTGGAGGATTCCGAACCTCCGCCGGTGGCCGACGGGGTTCCCGAGCTGGCGGGGGCGGTGCCGCTCTCGTACCTCGCCCGTACCGAAAGTAACAGTTGGGCATGGACGCCATTGCCGGCGGCGGGGCTGTCGCTGACTCTGGAACAGGGTGAGGAACGGGCGATCCGTTTGGGGCTGCGGCGGGCGGATCTTCCGGCTTACGTTCCCCAAGGCACCAACGGCGCGGCCTATCAGGGCGTTTTGCACCTCACGGACTCCGCGCAGTCGCTCCAGATCCGGGTGCCGGTCACGGCGGGTCAACCCCACTTGGGCGCGGAGTTGGGAGCAGCTCACCATGATTACGAGGGTCTGTGGGTCGGTCTGTTCCATCTGAATCAGGTCAATGCTCCGGCATATACGAATGGCTTGTTGAAGACTCCGGCCCCGCTCACCTCCCGGCTGTTGCTGCATGTGGACGGGAAGGGAACCGCCCACTTGTTGCAACAGGTCCTGCTGGCCTGGGATTCCACCTTGACCAACTCGGTTCATACCAATGGGAGCTATGCCTTGTTCGCCAGTGAGGGTTCCTTGCCGGCTGGCGCCACGCAGGTGAGCCGGATCAGCTCGGTTTCGTTGCCCACGATGACCCCGGTGGTCCTCCACGGCAGTTTTGGCGACCATTTGACCGGGACCGTCACGGTCGCGTCCAACGATCCCAGCAATCCCTTTCTGCACCGTTACCACCCGCTCCATGACAACCGCGACGCACAGGGCGTCCCCTACACCAATGCCGTGGAGGTGCCGGCCGTCGGCCGGGACTTCAGCTTGACGTTCCAGAGTCGCACCAACTTCGCCGCCAGCCTGCCGGACAGCCTGGACACGATGAACGGGACTTACGCGGAGACGCTGCTGGGTCTGCGCGCCCAACCCGTTCAGGTGCAGGGCAGCTTTTCTCTCCGCCGGATCAGCCAGATCAACCAGTTGCACGGAATCACACCATGAAAGCTCCTCTTCGTTCCTTCGCCAGGATTCTTGCCCGGACGGCCACCGTAGCACGATGCCCCCTCGGCTGGGCTTTGTTGCTGCTGGGGGCTGCTCCCCTCATCCTTCAGGCCCAGACGCAGATTCCAGCGGCGATCAACTACCAGGGCCGGTTGTCCGACGCCCTCGGGACGCCGTTGACCAACGGCTACTATGTCGTGGACTTCAAGATCTGGGATGATCCGACCAAAAGCGGGGACGCCGACTACATCTGGGGCCGGAGTTTCCCCATTCATGTCGTGGAAGGCGGCCTGTTCAACGTCCTCTTGTCCGATGACGGCGGGCTGGTCGGCTCGCCCCGGACCAATGACCTCCGCTATGCGTTCTCCGGCCCCAATCGCTATCTGGGCTTGACCGTCACCTCGGGCCCCCACGGTACGATTCCGTCACCGGCGGAGATCAGTCCGCGCCAGCAGATGGCCAGCGCTCCGTATGCGATGCAGGCGCAAGTCGCCAACCAGGTGGTTCCGGGGGCGGTGGGAAGCGTCGAGCTGAAGGATGGCTCAGTGAGCACGGACAAACTGCCGGCGAATGCGGTTACCTCGGACAAGATTGCGACCGGGGCGGTGAACACCGATGCCCTCGCCAACGGAGCGGTGTCCTCCGCCAAGCTGGGCATCAATGGGGACGTCTTTCTGAACGGTCACGCCTTGCAGATACGAGCCCAGTCCAATGGCCCGGATGTGGCCGACTACTTGGTCTGGGATCCGGCCTACGACGGCGTGTCGCTTTATGGTTGGAATGGCGGCAATCTGGGGGTCACCGGTGGAGGGGCCAAGCCGGTGCTCACCTGGAACGCGGCCGGCAATGTGGGGATTGGGGTTCAGAATCCCACCCGGGGGAAGCTTGAGATCTCGGGCTTCGGTTCGCCGGTCAACCTCCCGCAGTACGGGTGGCTGAATGGTCGAGACGACACCACCGGCCTGTACCGAAATAACACGGGCTCCATCGCGTATTCGATTTACGCCTCTGATCGTATTGCCTGCGTCGAGTTCAACGCCTTTTCCGATGCCCGCATCAAGAAGGTTCTGGGCGTTTCGGACGGCCGGCAGGATCTCCGCCGGCTCCTCGGAATCGAGATAACGGACTATGCCATGGTGGATTCGATGGCGCGGGGAAACCAGACTTATAAAAAGGTCATTGGCCAGCAAGTGGAGCGTGTTTATCCGGAGGCCGTCTCCTGGACGACGGAGGTGGTGCCGGATATTTATGTCCGAGCCGAAGCGCGGGACGGATGGATCCGATTCGCGACGCCGCCGAGCCCGCCGCTCCGGTTGGGAGATCGGGTCAAACTGATCACCGACCGCGCGAGCGCCGTGCAGGAGGTGGTGGAGGTGGATTCCACGGGCTTCCGCGTTCGGGAGCCGGTGGAGGGCGTCGTGTTCGTCTATGGACGGGAGGTTAGCGACTTCCGCGTGGTTGATTATGAGGCCATTGCGATGTTGAATGTTTCGGCGACCCAGGAACTGCACCGTCGGTGGCAGGCGACCGAGGCGCAGGTGGCAGCTCTGGCGCAGCAGAACGCGGCCCTTGAAGCCCGGCTGGCCAAGTTGGAGGGGCGTAAGTCGGAGGGACTTTTCGCCAAGCTGGGCCGGCAACTTCGGACTTGGTGGCCGGCGCGCCAACAGCAAGTGGCCTGGCAGTGATCGGGAGGATCCCGGAAGACCGAAACCGGAAACCATGGACTCTTCACGAACTCAAGGCCGGCCGGTCTGTTTTCGAACGGAGCCGGAATCCTTGGTCCACCGACTGGCGCATCTATCGTATCCGCCGCGTCCGGGACCTTTCAGATCCAACGTCGGTTGGAAGGAGGTCTGGAGTCGGTTCCTCATGCTGCTGGTGATCGTGGGAGGAGCACTCCGGCCCATTCCGGCCGGAGCGCAGAACAACCTGACTACCGACTATCTCAATCTCTGGTTCAACACGACCAACCTCGCGAACTCTCCCTATTCCAATTATTTCGGCGTCTGGCCTCAGCAGGCGCTGACCAATGCTTCCACGGCCGTGTTCGGGGGCAGCGTCCTGGACAATGCCACTCAGCGACCTCAGGTCCTGCCCACGGGCGGCGGCTTTGGTTTGCTCTCTTCCTCCTTTGGCCAACCGGTGGAGGGCATCCGGCCGGATGTCGCCCTGGGCGACGAGATTTCCCCGCCCTCGGGCACGGACACCAACCGTCCGCCCGCCAATTTTGTCGCACGCGCGTGGGGGGATAACCCGGCCGCTTATTATGAGTCTCCTGATGGAGGCGCCTTCTGGGCTCCGTCCACGCGTAAGGTCATCGCCGCCCAGCCGAACAACGTCCTCATCGACTGGATTCGCCGGGACGGGACGACGAACCAGCAGGTGGTGAACGTCAGCGCTGTGCCGACCCAGCGGCCGGCGCGTCTTTTTTGGACGGAACGACCGTACCAGGCCCCCGCCGTCCAACTGCAGGGCTTGTATCCGGTCCTCCACTACAACTCTGAAGTTCCCCCGCCCGTCACTGAGATCGTCACCAATCTGGTGGGTACCGTCGAGTTCTACACCACTAACATCATTTCCGGCGTGTGGCTGGACACTCACAACGGGCTTCATGCCACGAGGGTGTCCGGCTTGTTCCTGATCGAGTACTATCAAACGGGCACCTTTACCAAGCAGGTGCAGCCCGTGGCGATCGAGGTGGTGCAGGTGCTGGCGCCGGATATCCAGGTGCAGAACGCGGTGTTGGGCCAGCGCCTGTTGCCGTTGGATTCCTATTGGGGCCAGACGAGCGGTCCGGACGGGGTCATTCCCAACGTCACGCGGGGCATCAACGACACCGTGCTCGTCTATGCCCAGAACGGCCCGAAACAGAATTGGGCCTTTCCCATCAAGAGAACCTGGATGGAGCCCTGGTCGCTGGAAATCTACTGGCAGCACCGGGGGATCATGGGGGTGCTGTGGCCGTACGAGGCGGACTGGTATTCGTGTGACTGGCCGGCTCATCCGCAGTTGTTCATTCTCGGCGACACCAGCACCGACCAAGCTCCGGTGCTGATCCCGACCGAACTAAGTGCCCAGGTCATGCCGGACATGGATCCTCCCTTGCATGCGCGGGTGGATCCGAGCGGGCGCGTGTTCTCGACGGTTTCGCCCGGGATTTGCCTGCTGCAGTTCACCACGCATAGCAACATCTGGTTCGACGTGGTTCAGACCGTGCTCCACACCAATTCCGCCTACTTCGATCTGCAACCCGTCGAGTGGCCGATTGGCCGGGAACTCACGCCGGGGGACCTGACGGTTCACGCCCTGTGGTTCGGAGGGGAGGAAAGCTATGTGGACATCGCGACCAGCTATCTGAACCAGCGTTCGGAATGGACGCTGTCTCTGTGGTTTACGGCGGAGGATCTCTCAGGGACCACGCTCTATTCCGAGGGCGATCCGACGACGTCCGCTTTCAACCTGAGCCTCACGGCGGACGGTCAGTTGCAGGTGGAATCTCGGAACAGCCTCGGGAACGATCCTTGGACCCGTTTCACCACCACCAATGCTCCGGTTCAGACCAATCGGTGGCATCAGTTGATCCTGACCTATGAAGGGGGCAACGACGAGGGCGGCACCCTTCACGTGACGCTCGGCGGGCATACGGAGAAAACGGATGGATTCCCCCGGGTCAACTTTGACGGGATCGGTCAGGCCGTCATGGGAGCCGAATGCGGCGCCGTTCCCGCCGCCTTCTTTCGCGGCAAGCTGGATGAAGTCCGCCTTTGGGATCGAGCCTTGTCGGCGGACCAGGTGTCGCACGATCTCGGCGAGCCGCCTCCCGCGATCGCGGACGGGCTGCTGGCACGTTATGACTTCGATGAGGGCCAGGGGACGATCCTTCACTCGTTGGCGGGGGACAACAACGGCACTTTGTTTGGAGATATCCGGTGGTCCTACGGCCCGATCTCTCCGGCGGAAAGCTGGTCGGGCTACCCGGGGTACCTCCACCTGGCCGAAGGGGACCGTTACAATATCTTTCATTACAACTATCCGACCTCGCTCGAGCCTGACAACACTTCCCATATCTTTGCGGTCAACACCGGCAACCTCGAGGTCTGGTGGGCCAATCAGAGCCGGAACACCGATATGCCGCCGGTGTATTATCCGTCGCAGGTCGTGCGCTATACCAATCAGTGGCCGGCGCAGCCTTTGGAAATCGTTCTGGCCAGCGGTTTGGGCAGCAACGGCGAGCAGCCAGCGGAGGCCGGGACGTGGGATCCTTCCCTCGTGGTCTCGTCCACCATCTACTATCAAAATGATCCCCAACAGGCCGGTTACAATCCCAATGAGGAACACGCGTTGATCGTGGACGACGTGGCTTATGCGTTGCGTAACGACCTCAACACGCCGGCGACCTCCGAGCCGTTCGTGCTCCTCGATTACGTCGATCCCTCCGGCCGCCCTCAGATGCAGCCGTTCTTCGTGCGCACGACCAATTCGATTTACACCTTCGATCGGCCGGTCACGGCCGGCGAGCCCATTATACCCCTCATGCCGCTGGCCGTCTTGCCGCCGGCGACCAAGACCACCAGCGACAACGTGCCTCCGGCCTGGCGGGATCGGAAATTGCAGTGGTGGGCTCGTTCCGCCGGTGACGATGGCGGTCCGGCGGAGACGGTCCTGCGGTTTTTCTATCCGATGCAGCCGACGTTTTATTTTCCGGACCTCGCCCCGGCGGACCAACCCCCGGTGGGCACGGAACTGCCGTGGCTGCCTTCCAATCCGCATCAGAATATAATTACCGGCATTCCGGTGGCCTTCACTTATCACGTGTCCTGGCCGGACGACGTGCCGGTGCTGCATTTAGGGCAAACCCTCACGATGCCCAACAACGGCCTGCCCGACCTCTGGGACCAGCTCAGTGCGGAGATTCTTTACCAGCAGTCCGAGCGCCAGGGGACCAATTCCCGGACCAGTGTGGACTTGTTTGACCCAATCGTCGCCCACGGCGTGGATCTCGCCCCCGCGGTGATCAACGCCATGGTGGCGAATCAGCAGGCCCGGACGGACCTCACCAGCGGCCTGATTCGGTTTCCCAACCTTCCCCCCTCGCTCTATCCCCGCTTGCATTATGATCCCCATGCCGGGGCGCAGGGGCAGTTGGTTTTGCTCGGACAGCGGGTGGAGACGTTGACGGGCAGCGGCTACCTGTTGCTCAACCTGCTGGAGGATTTCGAAAGGTCCGCGGTGCTGGGCCAGGTTCCGAGTGACGATCCGAACTATCCGGCCTGGATGCAGGCCGTCCGGCAGTTACCTCGGAATCTCACGCCCATCCAGCCGAACCAGCCCTTCGTGCAGGCGGCGCTGGGCGCCCGTCTGACGGACGGCACGGGTTATGTGACACTGGCTTTCAACAACAGCACGAACGAACAACAGGTCCCGACGGGACTGCCGGTCAGCCTGAGCGTGCTGCGAGTGGATACCAATCTGTATGCCGGCGATCTGGAGGTTATCCTCCCGGCCGATGTGTTAGCCGAGCAGCTTTCGTTGCGCTACGGCCCGGATTTGGCCGGAAAGGTGGCCCAGTGTGAGTTTCGCTGGCGATACGTGGATCCGGTGGGAGGGCTGATTCCCAACACGAATTTTCTGTCGGCTTGGTTGCCCTATGGAGTGGATCCCATGCCCGCCACCAACGAGGTCACCATCGCCGGTGCCAGTCCCTTCACGCTCGCCGACCACTATTTTGCCGTGCAGTATCGGCCGATTAGTACCAACGGCCCGAGCGGCACCAACTGGAGCGCCTGGACCTACAATCTGGCGCCCGGCTGGGTGGTGCGAGCGATGACCGGGATCAACCCGTTCAATCAGATGGTCGCCGACTTGATTAACAACCCGGTGGACACGCGGGTGACCCTGATCAGCCAGGCGGGTGGTCCCTACGAGGGCGACATCGCCCTGAACCTGGAGGCGGCCCAGACCGCGGGCCTGATCCCGGCCTATGAGACCATCTTTCGCCGGGCCAAGGAATTTAGCCTGCTCGCCGGGCTGAGCGGCGATTCAGCGATCAATCAAACCCTCCTCTTCGCCGCCACCCGGTTGAATGACCTCTACCGGCTCCTGGGCAATGAAGCGTATGCCGATGCGCAGGATCCCACCGTCGCGTTTCCCGACTCGTTGACGGGAACTGGCAACACGTATGCGGGATCCACCGCCACCTCGATTTTCGCGTTCATGAACCAGGTCCCCAACGTCTTGGAAGAGGAGTTGGCTTTATTGCGGGGGCGGGACGACACGCTGAGCCCGTTGGTCAGTACTTCCCCCATCTACAACCGGCTGATCTGGAACTTCACCCAGGGCATCAACGGTGGGGAGCCGGCCTACGCTTACAACTACAACATCCGGGGCGATCCCACCAGCACCGCCGGAACGATCACCGCCGAAGACGCCAAGCGCCTGTATCCCCAGGGGCACGGCGACGCCTGGGGACATTATTTGAGTGCCATCATGCAGTATTACGATCTGCTGGCTTATACGAACTTCTGGTGGCAGACCGAGCCGGGAGCGACCTTGCTGGGTAATGCGGCCGTCAGCACCGATTTCCTCAACGAGCAGAAGTTTGCCGAGACGGCGGCCGCCCGGGCCCGCGCCGGCGCGCAGATCGTGCAACTGACCTTCCGGCAGTCTTACACCGGGAACCCCGGCGGCCGCGGGCCACAGTATCACGACAGCAACACCAACCGCGCCTGGGGGGCGGCGGACTGGGCCAGCCGGGCCGGCCAGGCGGCCTACTATGACTGGGCGGTGGCCAATTCCCTGATGCTCGACAGCCTGACCAACCTCACCCAATTGGGGCCGGAGCACACCAACCGGCCGCCGGAGGGCATCGAACGGATCGATCGCGCCTCGACGCCCGAACTCGGGGAGATCGCCTCCAGCTTCGGTGAGATCCAGACCCAGGTGGACAACGTCAATTCGGGCCTCAATCCGTTGGGATTGGCGCCGAACGTGGTGCCGTTTGATATCGATCCGAACGGCATCGATGCCGGGCAAACCCATTTCGAGCAGGTTTATCAACGGGCTCTCCGCGCCGTCCACAATGCCTGCCTCGCTTATGATCGCGCCCGCGGGGCCACGCTGGCGTTGCGCGACCAGTTCGATTCGGTATTCGAACTGGCCTCGGCGCTGGCCGCCACCGAGAACGACTATCATAACCGGTTGATTGCGATCTACGGCTACCCGTATGCCGATGACATCGGTCCGGCCGGGACCTATCCCCAGGGCTACGATGGTCCCGACTTAATTAATTGGCAGTACCTGGATCTGGCTAACCTGCTGACGAACGCCCCCACCGGCCAGCCGATGGAGGTGCTGGTGTATGACCTGGGGTTCGTGGCGTCCGACCCGAACGGCGGCAAAACGAACAACCCGTTTGCCTGGAGCCATGACGATTACTTGAACAATCCCCATGCCCTCCAGACCAGCACCAACCAGCTCGGCAGCGTGACGGTCTATGTGGCGGAGAACGGGCTGAAGGTGAAGCCACCGGGCTGGACCGGCCAGCGGCGGGCGCCCGGGGAATTGCAATTGGCCCTGTCGGATCTCATTCGAACGTGGTACGCGCTGGAGGCCCGGATGCGCAGTTACGATCAGTCGATGTATGAGCTGAATCTCGATCTGCAGCAACGGCAGGCTGATTTTGACCGGTTTCCGGATGAGTTCGCCCACGTCATCGACAACCAGGAAAAAAGGAATGCGACGGTCAGTATCACCCGGGGACTGAAGATCACCAAAGAGATACTGACCCTGATCACCCAGGCCGTTAAGGACATCGGATTCATCTCCAGTAGGATTCTTCCGAATACGACGGCGGGAATTGTGGGTGTCTTTCCCGTCGCGGAGGCGGCGGAGGACCTCTCGGTGCCCGTGGCGCTGGCGATCGCTGGCACCGCCTGGGCCCAGTTCGCCATCGCTCAAGGATTCGAAGTCGGCATTGCGGCCCGGGAGATTATACAAAGCAATTCCGATACGGCACTGGCGGAGCTGCTGGCCGGTAACAGTTACAATGCTCAACTCCGGGGCGGCGTGGTGGAAACGCTGGGACGGCTGCGCGGGCAGCACGTGGCCCAGGCCGAGCTGTTCGCCCAGATCCAAGCGTTGGAGCAGTCTTATCAGCGCATTCAGAAGCTACTGGCCGAAGGGCAGCAGATCCTTTTCCAGCGCGGTCAGGTCCGCTCCCGGGCCGCCCAGCGCATTCAGTTGGCACGCTATGGGGACGTGGCGTTCCGCCTCTACCGCAACGATGCCTTGCGGCGCTACCAGGCCACGTTCGATCTGGCCGCCCGTTATACTTATCTCGCGGCCCAAGCCTATGATTACGAGACCGGGCTGCTCCCCTTCGATCCGAGCCTGACCGCGGGGAATCAGTTCTTGTCTCAGGTGGTCCGGGCCCGTCTGCCGGGCCGGTTCCAGACCTGGCTGGGCGAACCCTTGGCCCTCGACGCGCCGGGTGAGCCCGGCCTGGCCGACCTCCTCGCCCGGATGAAGGGGGACTGGGACGTGGTCAAGGGCCGCTTTGGATTCAACAACCCGGACACCGAAACCAGTCGGTTTTCCCTGCGCTCCGAGTTGTTCCGGATTTCCCCGGCGGCGTCCGGCGATGCCGCCTGGGCGCAGGTGCTGGAGAACAGTCTGGTGCCCGACTTGAACCAGCTTCCCGAGTACCGGCGTTTCTGTCGCCCCTTGGGCAGTCCGACCAATGTGGAGCCGGCCCTGGTCTTCTCCTTTCCCACTTACATCATGCGGGGCAAAAACTATTTCGGTCACGACCTGGCCGGCGGCGACAATGCTTACAACGCCAGCCATGCCGCCACCAAAATTCGGTCGGTCGGGGTCTGGTTCAGCGGCTACAACAACGCCTTCAACCCGAACGCGACCGGGGGCGGCCTGGCCAACGGCCCCCAGGTCTATCTGGTGCCGGCCGGCCAGGACCTCATGCGCTCGCCCACGGCAACCGAGTCGCTGCGATCCTGGACGGTCTTCAACCAGGCCCTGCCGCTGCCTTACAATATCGGCGGAGCCGACATGGACCACCCCGACTGGAGCCCGGTAGTGGACGCCCTCCCGGAACCGCTGGCGCAGATTCGCCGGCTGGCCTCCTTCCGCGCTTATCACGACAGCGGGAACTTCGATCCGTCCGAAACCATCACCGACAGCCGCCTGGTCGGGCGTTCGGTCTGGAACACCCGTTGGCTGTTGATCATTCCCGGGAGCACCCTCCTGTCCGATCCGAATGAGGGGCTTCAACGCTTCATCCACGGTGCTTCCACGGGCACGAAACGGGATGGAAACGGTGTCAAGGACCTCAAGATTTTCTTCCAGACTTATTCCATCAGCGGAGAGTGAACATGAACATCTCGAGGAGCGAACATCACCCCGGCCCTGGTGGAGTCCGTCAACTGGTGGACGGGCTGGGGCGCCGGTACGTGGGCCTCATCGTTGGCCTGCTGTTGGCCGGGACGGTTGGGGGAGGCGTGCCTCAGCCGATGTTTATCTATTATGGCCGGGCAGTGGACGGTTTTGGACTGCCTTATACCACTAATGCCACCGTATTCCTCCGCCAGGGCACCAATGAGATTGCGCGGCACGTCATCCGCGGATCCCTGTCTCCCGGGGTGAACTTCGCGCTGTATGCCCATCTGGACGACGGTCGCGCGGTCGGAAGTGGAAATTATTCCTCCCGTGCCGTGCGCGCCGGCGACACGGTTACGGTGGTCGTACGGGACCTGGAGGGGGAGAAGCTAATCATGGAAGGGACGGTCCCACCGGTCGGTCCGCCCGGCAGCCAGATGCTGATCCAGGTGACCGCCGCCGAAGACGCGGATGGAGACGGACTCCCGGATCGTTGGGAGGAGGAGCTGATCGCGTGGTCGGGCGGAACGCTCAAGAATCTCGACGACGTGCGGCCCGAGGACGATTTCGATGGCGACGGGTTGACCAATTGGGACGAATACCGGGCCGGAACCTTCGCTTTTCTGGAGAACGACCGCTTTCTGGCCGAGCAATCGACCCTGACGCCGCTGGGCAACTTCCGCATCACCTTCTGGGGCGTGGCGGGCAAGACCTACCGTCTCGAGTGTGTTTCTAGCTTAGCGGAATCGGCGTGGGAGTTTTGTCCGCTGGCCTGGTCGGAGGCCGGACCACTGCTGACGGGTCCCGTCGAGGGGGCCGGGGACTGGATGTCGGTTTATGTACCGGTCGATGGGTCGTTTCGTCTGCTGCGCCTGATGGTGGAGTGAACTCCAGCCGCTACTTAGAGCAAACGAAGACGGGCGTTCACGCGCGCCGCCAACCCTCGTCGCCGCCCAGTTCGGGCGGACAGATGCTGAGGTCATCGGGAGTCCAGAAATTATCGTGATACCAGCGGATCTCTTTTTCCCGTTCGGCGGGTGGCAGACGCGCCCAGTCGGCTGCTTCGTCGCCGATGGTGCGGGCGAGTTCCTCAAAATAGTCCTCCGGCATGGCCGGTCGGAGATGGTCAGAAACCACGCGTAGCGTCATGGCAGCAATTCAACCGCCGGTGGCAGCACGGAAGCAACCTCCGCCGACGAATAACGGCCCGTTGATAGCATCTGCTCCACCGCCGTCTGGACCAGCCCCTCCCGACTCAATTCCGCGAGTGGATTCGACGGCAAGTCATATCGTCGCACCGCCTCGTTGAGCATCCGGTGTTGCCGCAGGAAAGAGTCCGTGGTGGGCCATTCCATCGTTCCGGAGCGTCGCCAAGCACGGTAGAAATCTTTCCAGGCTCGGGTGTACCGACCATGGCGCTCCTCGTTGACGCGTTCCCACACCCGCCGTTCCATCAACAAAAGATCCTTCAACTGGGCGTTCGTGAGAGGGGGTGCGTCCAGCAAGTGGTTCAAGAGTGGACGGCGTCGGGCCGCCGCGGTCTTCATCTCAACCGGAGCCTGCTCCCAGGCGGCCCAAAGGGAGTCGGGCTGATTGAGGTGCAGCAGGCCCAGCGCATTGCCTTCTTCCCAAAGCAGCCGGCCAAGACCGTGAACGATTGGCCAGTCGCGGTCACGGTCGGTTTTTTTCATTTGTGCCACGACATGCTCGGTCGCCCAGCCGGCCGCATCGACCTCCAGTTCCTCCGCCCGCACCCGAGGCGGTTTGCTGAAGATATCCACCTTGTGTTCGACCGAGGAAGCTTGGTCCCAAATCGAGAGGTGACTGGTCCAGCCGTGCCTCATGTATTCGGCGTCGAGCGGCGCGCCAAATATCTGCCGGTAGGTGATGCGCCAGGGCGGCAGCTCACCCTCTTTGCGTTTGAGCAGAGCGACCAGCGCCGGTAGTCCGTCGGCTGGGATGATCCAATCCGAGTCCTTCGTTGTTTGCTGGAGGCCGTAATGCACGCACGCCATGCCTGAAGTGATGGCGAAGGGAATGTGCTCCGAGCGTAGCAGCTCGGCAAAGATGCGGAGGAAATCCAGCGGCGCGCTCACCGCCGCACCATGCGTCAAGCGAAAGGAGGAGGGAAGACCGGGCGAGCTGCGGAGGAGCGTCGGGCGCGGAGAAAGTGGAGCGTCGGATGGTCTTGGGCGTGGGAGCAACCAGATGGAGCCTCATCACCTCGGCTCCTACGGCTGCCAAGTGGGTTTCCAAAGGCGATCCATTTGGGCAGACTCATCCCATGTCCATCGCTTCCTCCCGCACCATCTTGGGCTGGATCGGGGGCATGCTGGGTGCGACCGGGCTCCTCGCGGGTGACCTGGAGTTCTTTGAGAAACGGGTCCGGCCCCTGCTGGCCGACCGATGCTACGAGTGTCATGGCCCGAAGAAACAGGAGGGCGGGCTCCGGCTGGATACCGCCGCCGGGCGAGCCCGCGGAGGCGATTCGGGTCCGGCGTGGGTGGCGGGTGATCCGGCGGCCAGCCGTCTGGTGCTGGCCGTGCGGTGGAGTGATCCCGACTTCCAGATGCCGCCCAAGAAACCGTTGAATGACGGCGAGATCCGTCTCCTGGAAGAATGGGTGCAGCGCGGAGCACCCGCGCCCGAAGTCGATGGGGATCCGGTGGAGACCGCCGCGCCGCTCACCCGCACCAACCACTGGGCCTATCAACCGGTGCGCGTGACGCCGATTCCCGCCGTCCAGGACGCAACGTGGCCGCAGACCCCGGTGGATTCGTTCATTCTGGCGCGATTGGAGGCGGAGGGAATGACGCCGGCCCCGGATGCGTCCGCCGGGGCGTTGGCCCGCCGGCTCTTCTTCGACCTCCTCGGCCTGCCGCCCTCTCCGGAACAACTGGCGGCGTTCCAGGCCGCCGCCGAACGCGACCGGACGGCGGCGATTGCCGCGTTGGTGGACGCCTTGCTGGCTTCGCCGCGGTTCGGAGAACGCTGGGCCCGGCATTGGTTCGATGTGGTCCGGTTTGCCGAGTCGGTGACGTTGCGCGGCTTCATTTTCCCGGAGGCCTGGCGGTATCGCGACTATGTGATCGAGGCGTTCAACCGCGATCTGCCGTTCGACCAGTTCGTGCGCGAACAGATCGCCGGGGACCTGCTGGGGGGTGATTCGATCGAGGAACGTCAACGACGACTGGTGGCCACGACCTTTCTCGCCTTGGGCAACACCAACCTGGAGGAACAGGACAAACGGCAGCTCGAAATGGACGTGATCGACGAACAGCTCGACGTGTTGGGCAAGGCGTTCCTCGGCCAGACGCTGAGCTGCGCGCGGTGCCACGACCACAAGTTCGATCCGGTACCCACCCGCGACTACTACGCGCTCGCCGGCATTCTCGCGAGTACCCGCCTGCTGGAGCATGCGAATGTTTCCCGATGGCTGGAACGCTCCCTCCCGCTGCCCGAGGCCGAAGAGGCCGTGCTGCGGGCCTCCGAGGAGAAGGTCGCGGACCTGGCCGCGCAGATGGAGGAGGTGAAGGCCGAACTGAAACAGATAACTGAGGCCGCGCTTTCGAATGCCGTCCCGGTGGTAGCGGCGCGGGATCTGCCGGGAGTCGTGCTGGATGATTCGGCGGCCATCGCGGTGGGCCAATGGCGGTCGTCCACCCATACCCGCCCCTTCATCGATAACGGATATCTTCACGATGACGCCAACGGCAAAGGAGCCAAGACGCTGACCTTTCATCCGGATCTGGCCGAGGCCGGGCTCTATGAAGTCCGGCTCGCTTACCCACCGGGGGAAAACCGTGCGAGCGCGGTCCCCGTCACCATTTTCAGCGCCGATGGCGAAGTGACCGTAATGGTGAACCAGCGGGAGCGTCCGCCCGTAGAAGGGCGGTTCGTCTCGTTGGGGCGCCACCGTTTCGAGGCCCGGGGTGCCGGGTTCGTTCTGATCAGCAACGAGGGCACGACCGGTCATGTCGTGGCCGACGCCGTTCAGTTTCTTCGGGTGGATTTGGCCGAAGTGGCGGGCGCGCCGAGTTCTCCGGAGGACGCGCCTTCCTCGGCCGATTCAGTCGGTCCGTCCCGGTCTGCCGAACTGGAAGGTCGTCTCAAGGAACTGGAGGATGCCCGGAAACAGGTGCTCG
This sequence comes from uncultured Verrucomicrobiota bacterium, assembly GCA_964474315.1. Classification (GTDB taxonomy): domain Bacteria; phylum Verrucomicrobiota; class Verrucomicrobiia; order Limisphaerales; family UBA9464; genus UBA9464. Next base: position 28,449 of record CAYYSX010000004.1, read on the forward strand.
CTTCCGGGCCGCGTCGGCCCCGGGTGATGGCCCCGGTCGAAGGGAAGCCGGTCGATCTGCCCATCCATCGCCGCGGCAGCGTGCATCACCTCGGGCAAGTGGTGCCGCGAGGTGTGCTCTCGGTCGCCTTCTCCGCGCCGGTGGGCTCCTTGCCGTCCGATACCAGCGGGCGAAAGGAGTTGGCGGAGTGGCTGACGGCTGCGGAGAACCCGCTGACCGCGCGGGTCTGGGTCAACCGGGTGTGGCATTGGCTGTTCGGAGCCGGTTTGGTGCGTTCGGTTGATAATTTCGGTACCACGGGCGAGGCGCCCTCCCACCCGGATTTGCTGGATCATCTGGCCGCGCGCTTTACCGAACAGGGGTGGTCGGTGAAGGGGCTGATCCGGGAAATCGTGCAGTCGCGGACTTATCAGCAGGCCGTGGCTCCGGCGTCGGAATGGGACCCGATGAACCGCAGGCTGGGACATCATACGCGCCGACGCCTGGAAGCGGAATGCCTGCGGGACGCGATGCTGGCCCACAGCGGGGAACTGGATCTGTCCCGGCCGATGGGACCGACCTTCGATTCCCAGCGAACTGCCGATTACGGGTTCAGCAGCACCGCACTGCGCCGGAGCCTATACCTGCCGGTCTTCCGCAATGCTCTGCCGGAAATGCTGACCCTCTTCGACTTCGCCGATCCGAGCAGGGTGGTGGGAATGCGGAACCAAAGTACGGTGGCTCCGCAGGCGTTGTTTCTAATGAATCATGAGTTCGTTCGGGAACGGGCCCGGGCGGCGGCGCAACGGTGGGTGGAAGCCCAGCCCAGTCCAGACACCGCACGGCTGGAGGGGCTGGGGCAAGCCACCCTCGGACGACCGCTGACCGTCGCGGAAGAATCCGTGCTCAGGGCGTCGTTGCAGCAAGCTGACGATCCGCTGGACGGCTGGGCGGGGGTGTTCCACGCGCTCTTCAGTTCCCTGGACTTTCGGTATTTGGAATGAGGCCTGGATGGGATTTCCGCGGAGCGCGAGTCGATGACTCGCAGCAAACGTCCCGGCTCTCCGGGCTCCACTTCATTCTACCGCCCTCCTCGTTGCCACGCCGCTGCGGGTCGCAGACCCGCGCTCCGGGAGTCGCGGCTTCGCCACGCTGTGG
>CAYYSX010000004.1:29685-64061 GCA_964474315.1 uncultured Verrucomicrobiota bacterium
GCCCGTTGACCACCTACACCGTCAAACTCACGGGTGAGCAAGCCAAACGCCTCGAGCGCATCGTGCGGGACGGAACGTTCACGCTGCGAGACGTTCCCTACGCCCGGTTCAGCGGCGTGAAGAAGGACTTCAACCTCACTTATTACGAATCGGGAAAACTGGTTGTCCAGGGCAAGGGGACCAAGGAGTTCGTCGAATTCGTGCTCGAACCGCTGGTCCTTCAGGAAGCGCGCCTGGGTTATGAGGAAGAACTCGATCCCACCCTGCTGGCCCCGCGGCTGGGCGTGGACGAGTCCGGCAAGGGCGACTTCTTCGGCCCCTTGTGTGTGGCTGGCGTCTATGTGAATGCCGAGGTGATCCGGGCGTGGAAGGACGCGGGAATTCGTGATTCGAAGGCCATTGGCAGCGACACCCAGATCGCGCGGCTGGCCACGGTGATTCGCGAGACGGCGAACTGCGTGACCACGGTGGTTCCGATTGGGAACGAGGCCTACAACCGTATGCACAAGCTCAATCGCTCGGTGAATCGCGTTCTGGCCTGGGGACATGCCCGCGTGATCGAGAATCTGATGTTGCAGCGGCACCGGATGAACCCACTTCCGGTCCGGGCCATCAGCGACCAGTTTGCGTCGGACAAGGAAACGGTGGGCAAAGCCTTGATGTCGCTCGGACGCGGCATCGAGTTGGTGCAGCGTCACCACGCGGAGCAGGACATCGCGGTGGCAGCGGCTTCCATCCTGGCGCGCGACGAATTTGTTCAGCGACTCAAACGCTTGGAAAAGGAGTACGGGGTGAAGCTACCCAAAGGGGCGTCCGCGGCCGTGGAGGCGGCAGCGCGGGAATTCGTGGCCCGCCATGGAGCCGAGGCCCTGCCCAAGGTGGCCAAGATGCATTTCCGCACTTCCTACCGGGTATTGGGACTGCCCGAGCCAGCGAAGGTGGAATGGAAGAAAAGGGGAAGCCGGTAGCGGGAGGCATCTCAGTTTCTGGGCGGCTTACGGAAGGGGGAGTGTAGGGCCGTCGCGCTGCGACGGCCCCGCGTTCCAACGCGCCGTGCGGAGGCAGGGAATTTTGAGCTTTGAGCTTTGAACTTGGAATTTGGAATCGCCCCTCACCCCTCCCTTCGCGTCAGAACGACCGCCTGGAGTTCCCGGGGATCGCGAACATAGAGCACGCCGTTGGCGAAGGCTGGATGAGAGTACGTCTTGCCGCACACCTGCAGGCGGCCGAGTTCCTCGTACTTTTCCGGGTTGGCGGCCAGCAGGCGTAGTTCGCCGATATCGGTCAGTACCAGCAGCCGATCTCCGGAGGCGATGGTGCTGGCCACGTCACCAAATCCGGACTGAGACCACTCGACCCGCCCCGTGGCCCGGTCCACGCAGATGTAATTCTTGGCCGGACCGAGTCCGTAGAGATGACGGCCCACGGCGACCGGACTGGACAGGTTGATCCGGAGGTCGCGGTTCAACCACGTTTCCTCGGCCTGGACTCCGGCTTCGGCGGGCCGGACCCGGATGGCCCGCATGCCTGTGGTATGGCTGGCAAAATAGACGGTGTCGTCGAGGAGTACCGGGGTCAGCACGTTGCGGTTGGCGCCGGTTTTGAAAGGAATCCGCCAGAGCACCGCACCGTCGTTGGGATCCAAAGCCAACAGACCTTCGCAGGTCGCGGTGACAAATTGGGGCCGCCCGGCCAGGATGCCGACCACCGGCGACGTATAGGTCGTCAGATCGTTTTGCGACTGCCACTGGACCTTTCCGGTGAGCTTGTCGAACGCGACGACGGAAGCCCCGTTAGGGCTGCCGACCTGCACCAGCACGAAGTCTTCTCGGACGAGCGGGGATCCGGTATTTCCCCGTCGGTTGGCGGCACCCACCCCACCGCTCGGGTTGGGATTCCAGGTGATGCCGAAATCCGCGAAATTAGTTCGCCACAGAGTGACCCCGTCCGCGAGCCGAAGGCAGCGGAACTCGCCTTTGGAGGTCTGGGCATAGATCCGGTCGCCGTCCACCACCGGCGTACAACGCGGTCCCGGTTCAAATTCATCCTGATAATTTTCCCCCAGCGGAGTGGACCAGAGCAACTTCCCCGTGGCGACGTCCAGAGCATGCGCCGTTTCCTGCCCGCCGGAATCGTCCAAGACCACGACCCGGCCGGAGGTAGTCACCGGGCTGGCGTAGCCGTGGCCGAGGGGAACGCGCCATTTTACCTCGGCATTCTCGGGCAGGGTGGCGGGAAAGGGTTCAGGCGAATGACCGTCGCGCTGCAGCCCACGCCACTGCGGCCAGTCCGCCGCGAACGAGAGACGGACGGCCAAGACCAACCCCACCAGGAGCAGCAGGCGGGGCAGGGGGATCGACATGGGCGGGGTCGGACGGGAATTTACCAGCCGCCATTCGCAATCGCGCTGACGAGATTGCGGGCGAGGTTATCCGCTGCCACGGGAAGGTTTTCGCGTTCCGCGTTGTTCAGGTCGGCGTGGAACACGACCTGGGCGCTGCCAGACACCTCTCCTTCATAGACGGTTTGTCCGCCCCGCAGCGCCTTGACCCGCGCGGTGATCCGCACGTCGTAGTCGGTGGGCGTGAGCACATCATCCCGTCGCGAACCCACGGGCTGGCGGTTGAGGTTGATGATGGTTCCGGTGACCACGAGGTCGGCCTGACCGCGGGTGGCGAGTCGGAAGGTGCCGTCGCGTTGGATCTCCCGGCGCACGGAGGTGGCCACCAAATCGGTCAGGCGCGGTTCCAACGTCTGGTTGGGGAAGTGCTGGATGGCGATGGTCTGCGCGCCGGCCACCTGTTCATTGGTCGGACCGAGCTGGTAGGCGCAGCCGGAAAGGAACAGCAAGGCGGTCAGACCAGCCGCGGCCAAGTGAAGGTTCATTCGAAGGGTGGACCCCAAAAATCCGAACGTGAATCGAAGCTCTGAACTCTCCCCTGTAGAGTCGTCTCTCCCGAGACGACTGTCGTCTGGGGACAGACGACTCTACAAGGTGGGAAGGGACGGTTCATGGGAAGCGCAGACAGCAAGGCGGTGAATCAATTGGCCGGCGGTACGGCGGGATCGGGCGTGGTGGGCCGACCCGTATCCGGGGCAACGGACGGAGGTCCCAAAGGACCTTCCTGGGGTGTCGGCGGCGGTGCGTTGGTGGCCCGGTCTCGTACCCGTTGCCGTTGCCGGTTCTCATACTCCGAGATCCGTTTCGCCTGCGCATCGGCCAGTGGCTTCAGTAGCTCGATGCGCTGGCGACACTGTTCCGCATACGGCGATTCGGAATCCCGCTGGAGCGACTCGTTGTAATAGATGACCGCGCCCAGCCACCGTTTGTAGCGCTCGTAAAAACGGGCCGTCTCGTAGGCTCCGCGCGCCTGCTCCAAACGCAGGGTCTTGATGGTGTCCTGGGCGTCGGGAACTCGCTTGTCGTCCGGATACAACTCGACGAAGTCCCTCATCAGGTCGATGGAAGCGCCCGCCTTGGACTGGTCATACTCCGCCCGGAGCGCCTGCTTTTCCCAGGCTTTCGCGGCCCGGTAGGTCGCGTCGGCCGCGACGAGAGATTGGTCATAATACCGGTCGGCGGCCTTTTCATAAGCGTTTACCGCCTCCGGATAATGCCGGAGCTTTTCCTGGGCCGAGCCGATGTCGAGTTGGGCCTTCGGTCCGGTGTCGTTGAAGGGGCCGTTCCCCACCACCTGGCCGAACATCGTGGCGGTCTTCTCCATGTTGCGGAACAAGGGCAGAACGCCGAAGAGCTTGAAGCGCTGTCCGCCCAGGAAGCGTTGGGCAATGGCGTATTGGCGGCCCAGGATTTCGTCGTAGTTCTCGACCTTGGGATACTTGGTGAGGGTGTGCTGGTAGGATTTGAACGCCCGTTCGTCCATCTTCCGTTCCTCATAGCAGCGGCCGATCAGATACTGGGCCTGCCCGGCGTAATCGGAGAGCGGCCACACCTGGACCACGCGGTTGGCGGCTTTGGTGGCGATCCGGTAGTCGCCTCGGTCAAATGCCTCCTGAGCCACCTGGAGTTGGTCCTTGGCCCGCCGGCGTTCCCAGTTCGAGCCACTGCCTCCCACCGCCTCGTAGGTCCAGCCTTCGCCCGCCCGGAAGATGATCGGAGCGGGACAGGTAAAAGGAAAAGCGACCAGGCAACCCAACAAAATCGCAGTTCCGGTGGTCCGGCGTAACATCGTGTCCGAGGCTACGCAGGTCGAAGGTCCAGTCAAGGAACCGGCCTCCGGGAGGTGCAGGAGCCGAGTACGGAGTTCCGCCTTCAGGCGGCCTCGGGTCCCTTCGAAAAAGGCTTGAGAAGTCTTCCTCCGACCGACTGCAGACGCGGCACCGGCTGAAGCCGGGACTCCGTACGGACCTTCGGCGGCGATGCGTCGGAAAGAAGGTCTTCGTTCGCCGCGTCCTTGCCCATTCCCGGAATCCCGCGGCACCCTTCGCCGTTCCGGCGGCTGCCGCTTTTTCGTCTATGCATCGTCTCTTCCTCGGGTTGGTCTTCGTTTCCCTCGCTGGGCCCAGCGTGGGTGCGATCACGCCCATTCCTCAGCGTTTCATTCAGGAAATCGCCCACCATCATCACCGCACCAACGGCCTGCCCGCGGGTGGGGTTCAATTGGTAACGCTCGGCGCAGCGGGAGAACCTCGCGTCCGGGCGGCTGGTCGTTGGTGGACTTGGAATGGGCAGGGCTGGGAATCGTTGGCCGGGATTCCAGAAAGCGGGCCGGGCGAATTCCATTTTCCGGATGCGGAGGGGAACGTGCAGCGCGCGCCCGTGCCCGCATCGGACGTCATTCAAGTGGTGTCGTTCGGTCGCACCCACTACGTGGTCACCGCCCAAGATCCGTTCCGGTTGACCGAAACCGGTTTCACCTCGCTCAACTGGCCGAGTCGTTTCCGGGTGTACCAATTGGCCGTGTCGCCCGCGGGGGAGCCGTGGCTGGCCTCAGCCGCCGGACTGCATCGATGGACGGAGCGCGGCTGGGAACCGGTGCGGGTGGCGGATGACCTGGGACGGGTGTGGGGCGCCGAAGAGGTGCATGGGGTGGCGTTCGATTCGCTGGGGCGAGTGTGGCTGGCGCAGCGGGCGGGGGTGGCCCGGCGGGACGGCGACCGCTGGACGTTTTTCGAGGGGCGGGATGGACTACCCTGGAACGATTTCACGGGAATCGCCGCGGGCGAAAACGGGGTGGTCTGGCTGGGCACGCGGCTGGGCGCGATCCGCTTTGACGGCCAGGAATGGCAGTACCGGCAGGGAACTCGCTGGCTTCCGTCGGACGAGGTGGGTCAGATCGCGGTGAATGCCCGGGGCGAGGCTTGGTTGGCGACACCTGCCGGATTGGGCTGGATTGAACGAAGGGCGTTCACCCTGGCGGAGAAGGCGGCGTACTTCGAGGACGAGATCGACCGTTACATCCGGCGAACTCCGTTGGGCTTCGTGGCCGAAGCGCGGCTCAAGGTGGCGGGCGACCGGGCTTCGGCCGATCCGGATGACAACGACAACGACGGATTGTGGACGGCGATGTACGGGGCCGGCGAGTGTTTCGCCTGGGCCGCCACCCGGGATCCGGCGGCGCGGGAACGAGCGAAGAAGGCCTTCGAGGCGTTGCGTTTTCTACAAGTAGTCACCCAAGGCGGACAGCCGTCTCCACCGCCTGGCTACGTGGCGCGTACCATCCTCCCGACGCAAGGACCGGATCCGAATGCCGGACGGATCGAGAGCGACCGGAGGTTCCGGACGGAACGGGATGGAATGTGGAAGGTGTATGAGCCGCGCTGGCCTCGGAGCGCGGACGGGCAGTGGTATTGGAAAGGGGACACCAGCAGCGACGAGCTGGACGGACATTATTTTCTCTACGCCCAATATTATGAGTTGTGCGCCGAGACTCCGGAGGAGAAGGCGCGGGTGGCCGAGGTGGTGCGCGGGCTGACCGATCATTTGCTCGAACACGGTTATGTCCTGGTGGACGTGGACGGCACGGCGACCCGTTGGGGGGTCTATGATCCCCGGTCGCTCAACCTCGATCCACGCTGGTGGTGGGAACGCGGTCTCAATTCCCTCAGTCTGTTGAGTTACCTGGCCGTGGCCGCTCATATCACCGGCGATGCCAAATACGACCGCGCCGCCCGGGACCTGATCGATGTTCATGGATATGCCCAGAACGCGATGGTTCCCAAAATTCAAGCCGGCGTTGGATCGGGAAACCAGTCGGACGACGAGATGGCTTTCATGTGCTTTTACAACCTGCTCCGTTACTCGAAGGACGAGGCTCTGCGGGAGCGGATGCGGCTGTCGTTCCACACTTTTTGGGCGTTGGAGGAACCGGAAATGAATCCGTTCTTCAACTTCGCCTTTGCGGCGGGAGCGTTGGACCAGAGCTTCACGAATCAATGGGGTCGGTTCGACGTTTCCCCCTGGGAGGGGTGGCTGGAGGATTCGGCCGCGACCCTGCGCGGCATTCCGCTCGACCGAGTCACTCGTTCCGCCCGGAACAGCCATCGCCTGGACGTGGTCCGGCTTCCCCGACAGAACAGCATCGACCTGGTGGCGCCGGATGAGCGTCCGCGGGGCTGGCGGGTGAACCAGAAGGTGGTTCCGGTGGAGAACCGCGATTTCAATCATTGGAACACCGACCCGTGGACCCTCGACTATGGGGGGAATGGTCACACGCTGGGATCGGGAACCGTGTTTCTGCTACCTTATTACCTGGGGATGTACCACGGCTATGTGGAGAAGCCTTGAGCAGGGAAATGGGAATCAGGTGTGGCTCCATGAGCCTGGAACGCCCAGCTTCAAGGGCGCTTCTGGCAGGAACCAGGCGCTTGGAGTTTGGAACTTCTTTGGAGCTTGGACCTTGGGTTTTGGAGCTTCCCCCGGCACGTCCCGGGCGGTGGACTTTCCCGGTTGATCCTACCACGCTGAGCGCGTGCCAACGTACCGCGAACTTCTCGAGGCCACGATTGCCCACCTGGAACGGCTCCAGGATCAGGGTGTCCGCTACGTTAAAGTCCCGGCCGCACTGTTGGCGGAGTTGACGACGGTACGCCCCAAGGTCAAGGAACCGATTCGCCCTTCCCGGCCCATAACGGCTCGGGTCACCCCCCCATCCACACCAACGAGTCTGGCCCCGAAGCCAACCGCTTCTCCCGCGCCCTTGCCGGCCAGCGTGGCCGCGCGGTGGAGTTCCGCCACCGTATCCGCGCCGAAATCAACCGTGCCTGCGCCTCCTTCCGCTCCTCTTCCTCCTAAGCTCGATCCGGTCGCCCAGGCCGCGGCCCTGGAAGAGGTTCGCCGACGTGCCCTGGCCTGCGTGAAGTGTCCCCACTTGGCCGCGTCACGGAAGTCGGTGGTGTTCGGGGTAGGGGATAGTCAGGCGCGCTTGATGTTCGTCGGGGAAGCTCCCGGAGCGGATGAAGACGAGCAGGGTGAACCCTTCGTGGGAAAGGCCGGCGAACTGCTGACCCGCATCATCGGCACGATGGGGCTGACGCGGTCCCAGGTGTTCATCACCAACGTCCTGAAGTGTCGGCCCGACACCCCCGGACAGACCGCGGGAAACCGCAAGCCCACGACGGATGAAATGGCCACCTGCCGGCCATGGCTGCAGGAACAAATCGATCTGATCCAGCCGGAGGTGATGGTGGCGTTGGGGGCCACGGCGATGGAGGGGTTGCTCGGCAAGACGGTGGGAATCAGCCGATTGCGGGGAACCTGGCAGCAGTACCGCGGTATCCCGCTGATGCCGACTTATCATCCCGCCTATTTATTGCGCAACCAAGCGCTCACCGAGAAACGCAAGGTCTGGGAGGACATGTTAGCGGTGATGGAACGGCTGCAAATGCCGATTTCGAAGAAGCAACGGGGATACTTCCTGACCCAATAGTGAAGGGGTGAGGCTCTTAACGCCAGAACCGCTCACGTTGGTTCCGTGTCAGCCGTTCATATTTTGCCGTGTCCTTCGCCAACCCGTCGAGATATCCCAGCGCCAGTTCCCAAAACATGTTCTGGCGGTCCCCTTCGGAGATCACCTTGAGGATGTGTTGAGTGTACCAGCCCAGTCGCCCAGTTACGAAGCTCGTCCGTATTCACGATGAGTGATGATCAGATTCCGGCCGACGTACCAACGCGATCAGAATCGGGAAGAGGGCTCCCATTTTCACGCACGGGCAACACCTGATTGATGCGTGCTTGCCGCCTCAGTGGCGGTGGCTAGCCTTTTGGCCATGACCGGGCTGCTGGAACAGGTGATGGAGTTGCCCACGCTGCCGGAGTTCGTGGCCGAACTCGATACCCGGCTCGCCGCCGAGCGCGAGCGCCGCCGCCAGTTTTACGCGCAGATTCCCGACGGCGCGAAGTGGGAGTTCATCAACGGCGAGATCGTCATGCACTCACCCGATATGGTGCGGCACATGGCGGTGCGCGGACGGCTGGAGACGCTTTTGCTAACCCATGTCCAGTTGCACGGCTTGGGTACCGTCCTGGCCGAAAAGGCGCTCTGTGTGTTTCCCCGCAATGACTTCATGCCGGACGTGATCTTCTTCGGCCGGGAAAAGGCGGCGACGCTTCAACCCCGGCAGCTCCGACTGCCCGTGCCCGATTTCGCCTGCGAAATTCTGTCCGATTCCACTGCCGGTCGGGATCGCGGGGTGAAGTTCCGCGACTACGAAGCCCGTCGAGTCGCCGAATACTGGCTCGTGGATGCTGAGGCGGAGACGCTTGAACAGTTCCTCCTGCGCGACGGGACTTACTCACTGGCGCTCAAGTCCGGCAGCGGGCAGGTCCGCTCGACGGTGGTGACGGACTTCGCGATCCCGATCCGGGCCCTGTTCGATCCCGCCGAGAACCTGACCGCCCTGCGTTCCCTCCTGACCGGCGGTGGCCCGGCCGTTTCCGTCTGAGCGGCAGACTCGAGATGCGCCCGGATACACGGCTTCACCGAGCGCATCTGGACACTGCCCTTACCGGCAGGAGCGCGGGCGGCTCGCCCGCCGGACAACCCCCCGGGGGAAGTTCCAAGTTCCAAAACTCAAGCTCCAAAGAAATCCCCAGCTCCAAGCTCCCGTGCGGACCGCGGCGAAGCAGGCGTTGGGGCACAGCGCTTCGGTTGTCCCTGGCCGTCGAGCGGCATCACCAATCTGACCCGGGAACTGACGGAGCGCTTGGACGTTGGTCCTCGGAGCTTCTTTGGAGCTTGGGTTTTGGAACTTGGAGCTTTCGCCCTGCTCCCGATCCCCGTCCCGGTAAGGACCGATTCAAGAGGCGCTCGCCTTCATCTGCGCCGCGTCTTTTCTCTCCCCTTCCGCCAATCTGACATACTAGCCTTCGGAATTCGTTCGTTTATGGCCAAACCCACTGTTTATCGCTTTTGCGCCGGCCCCTGGAATTTCAGCGAAGGCCAGGATCCCTACGGCCCGCCCACCCGAGTCCCCCAAACCTTCGATTGGAAGCTCGACGCGCTGAAAAAGCTCGGCTTCGAAGCCATGATGTTTCACGACGACGACGCCGTGCCGGATCTGGATTCGAAGTCGGCCACCCAAGTGCGCAAAGAAGCCAAGGAACTGAAGAAGCGGCTCGACGGCGAAGGGATCGCCGCAGAAATGGTGGCCCCGCGCCTGTGGTTTGCGCCGCAGACCGTGGACGGCGCCTACACGTCGAACAACAAGCAGCACCGGCGGTACGCCATCGACCGTTCGAAGCAGTCCATCGACATCGCCCGCATCCTGGGGACCGACTTGATCGTCCTCTGGCTGGCCCGGGAAGGGACCTATCTGCGGGAGGCCAAATCCGGCGCCCATTCCGTCAAGCTGCTGGTGGAGGCGCTCGATGCCCTGCTGGCTCATGACTCCAAAATCCGGCTCGCCATCGAACCCAAGCCGAATGAACCGGCCGACGTCGCCTATGTGCCGACGATCGGGCACGCGCTGGCCATCGCCCAGCTCACGCGCGATCCGCAACGGGTGGGAGCGCTCATCGAATCGGCCCACGCCATCCTGGCCGGTCTTGATCCGGCGGACGAAATCGACTTCGTCATGGCGTTCAAGAAGCTCTGGTCGTTGCACCTGAACGACCAGAACGGGCTGAAGTTCGACCAGGACAAGCCCTTTGGTTCGGCCAATCTCCGCGTGGCCTTCAACCAGGTGCGCGCCCTGGAGCGCAACGGCTATGGGCGCCGGGGTGAGTATGTGTGCTTCGATGTGCATCCCTTCCGTACCACGCGTCCCGAGCATTGGCTGAAACACCTGGCCAACTCCCGCGACACCTTCCTGCGCCTGGTGGAAAAGGCCCGGTCCTATCCAGAGAAGGAAGCTCAGGCGTTCATTGCCGATCTGAACTACCAGGACCTCGACCAGTTGGTGCTGGAGCACCTGTTGGGAAAGTGAGGGGACCAGGGAAGGCTGGGGGCGGAACGTCAGCACCCGTCGAGGGTTTCCCGGTGCCGCGGCGGTCTTTCCGTTCCAATGACCTGGACGTGATCGCTTCCTGAGCTTTTCCCGCCAAAATCCGTTTTGCTATCGCGGTTCGCCGGTTCCTACTCTTGTGGTCATGTCAAAATCGGGTCTGGGAAGGGGTTTGGGTGCGCTGCTGGCCGGCAGCGGGCCGCGTCCTGCTCCCGCTCCTTCCGCGGTGCCGCCGCCGGATGCTCTCGAATCACCTCTCCGAAGTCTGCCCCTGGTCCAGATCCGTCCGAGCCCGCTCCAACCGCGAAAGGAGTTTTCCGCCGAATCGCTCCAGGAGTTGGCCGATTCCATTCGTGAACAGGGAATCGTGCAGCCGCTCATTGTTCGTCCGGGTCCAGAAGGATTTGAACTGATTGCCGGGGAACGGCGCTGGCGGGCCGCTCAACAAGCGGGTCTCACCGAAGTGCCCGTGGTGGTTCGCGAGGCGACCGATCGCGAAGTGGTGGAACTGGCGCTGATCGAAAATCTTCAACGGGAAAATCTGAATCCCATCGAGGAGGCGTTCGGTTATGCGCAGCTCAGTTCGCAGTTCCAACTCACCCAGGAAGACATTGCCCGGCGGGTGGGAAAATCGCGGGCCGTCGTGGCCAATGCGCTTCGCCTCCTGAAACTCCCTGATCCGGTTCGGGAGTTGGTCCGGCAGGGGCAGCTTAGCGTGGGGCACGCCAAGGTCTTGCTCAGTGTTTCCGAACCTTCCCGCCTGCAGAAACTCGCCCAACGGGTGATGGCGGAAGCGTTAAATGTCCGGCAGACTGAACAACTGGCCGCCCGCTGGAACGGGACCTCGGTTGTGCCGCCGCCGACCGCAGCGCCGCCGGTCTCCACCGCCACCGATCCGCACGTGGCTGATTTGGAAAACCGCCTGCGTGAACGGCTCGGAACGGCGGTGCATTTGCGTTACCGTCGTGGCCAGGGGGCGATCGAGATTCGGTTTTTTTCGGATGATGAATTGAACCGCCTCCTGGGTCTCATCGGCCTGCCGCTGGATTGAAGTGTGGTCGCACCTCGCCGTTCCCGCATGGACTCCAGCCGCGCAACGCCACCCCCTGTACCGCCCGGCTCTTGGCCTGCGGTGGCGTTGGTTTTTGACCTGCCCCCCCAGTCCGCAGGCAGGCTAAAAGCCTGCGGAACAGCCGACAGGAATGTCTGCGGTACACCCCATCCGAAATTCCGCCTCCGCCCTTTTCCGCATGATTGATTCCCCTGAATTCCGCCAGCAAACCGCCGCCCAGCTCGAATCCGTCGCCGCCCGGGTTCCCGCGCTGACTGCCTTCGTGGGCCTCGATGGATTTGTCGATGAAATCCTCCACGTGGTGGACAAGCGCTATGATGCCCATCGCTATGATCGCGTTCCAACCATCGCTGCCTACGCGCAACGCCTGGCCGGTGCCGCGGGCAAGAGCACCAACATCGAGCTGGTCAATGTCATGACCAAACTCGGCGGCAACGGTCCGATCATGGGCAATGCGCTTTCGCATCTGGGCTTGGGGGTCACTTATGTCGGTTCGCTCGGCTGGCCCGCGTTGCATCCGGTCTTCGAAACCTTCGCCCAACGCGCCGACGTCAACACCATCTGCGAACCCGGGTTGACCGATGCATTGGAGTTCGACGACGGCAAGCTGATGCTCGGCAAGCATTACATGCTGAAACACATTACCTGGGAGAACATCGCGGCCCGTTACGGCCGGGAGAAGTTCGCCCGCCAGCTTCAGACCGCTTCGCTAGTGGCCTTCGTGAACTGGACGATGTTGCCGTTCATGTCCGATATTTGGGCCGCGATCCAAACCGAGCTGTTCCCGGACCTCGACGGACCGCGCCGGCGTCTTTTCGTGGATCTGGCCGATCCGGAGAAGCGACTGGCCTCGGACATTGCCGCGGCGCTGGACCGCGTGGCCACGTTTCAGGACAAATTCGACGTCATCCTCGGGCTCAATGAGAAAGAGGCGTATGAAATTGCCCGCGTGCTCGGGCTGGATGGATCGCCGTGCGATCCCGAAGGCTTGGCCGCGCTGGGGGTCGAACTGCAAAAGCGAGTGCCGGTGGAGACGATCTTGATTCATCCCACGGCCTTCGCACTCGCGGTTTCGGGCGGCCGGCCGGAAATCGTGGCCGGCCCCATCTGCCGGCGTCCGAAGATCACGACGGGCGCCGGCGACCACTTCAACAGCGGATTCTGCCTGGGCAAGCTCCTCGGCCTCGACAACGCGGCCAGCCTCCTGTGCGGAGTCAGCGCCAGCGGCTACTACGTTCGCACGGCCGAAAGCCCAACCGTATCCGACCTGGTCACCCTGATACGAACCTGGCCCCAAACCTGACCATGGAACTTCCGGTTGTGCAGTTCGGAAACCCGGTGTTGCGTCGCCGAGGTGCGCGTATCGAGGCCATCACGCCCGCGGTGAAGCAGTTGATCGCCGACATGTTTGACACCATGCGGGCCGCCAAAGGAGTGGGGCTGGCGGCCCAGCAGGTCGGCCAGGCCCTGCAATTGACCGTCATCGACGTGCGTGGAGTAAAAGACCGACCCTCGCAACTCTGGCTCGACGGACAGCCGGCCGAAGTGGAGCCGTTCATGCCGTTGGTCCTGATCAACCCGGTCATCCGGACCCTCGGCGAGACGATCAAGGGGCCGGAAGGATGCCTGAGCTTCCCGGAAATGTACGCCGAAGTGCCCCGGTCATCCGAAGTGGAAGTGACGGCTCAGAACGAACGCGGCGAGTCCTTCTCATTCCGCGCTGGCGGGCTCCTGGCTCGGGCCGTTCAACATGAGGTCGATCACCTCAACGGGATCCTGTTTATCGACCGGATGGATTCGTCCACGCGCCAGGAACTGAAGGGCGAGCTGGACAAGCTTCAGGCCGAGACGCGTCGCGGACTGGATCCCAAATGAGCGGGTCGTCGGAGGCCCTGGGGTTGCCCTCGCATGAGCCCTGAAATACTGCATCTCTACCGGTCGCCCGCGCATTCGTTTGTGGGGCATCACGGCCGGCCACCCGGCGGCAGTCCGATGGTGGAGGAGGAACAGCTCGACTGCGTTGCCGGTCGCGGCGTGGTCGGCGACCGTTACTTCGAGCGCGATCGCGATCACAAGGGCCAGATCACGTTCTTTAGTTGGGAGGCTCACCTCGACCTTTGCCAGCGATTGAACCGATCGGACCAACCACCCTCGGTTTATCGGCGCAACGTCATTCTTCGCGGCGTGGATCTCCGGACCTGGATCGGCGTGGAGTTTGTGATTCAAGGTGTGCGGTTTATCGGCACGGAGGAATCACGTCCCTGCTATTGGATGAATACCGCGTTTGGTCCGGGTGCCGAGGAACTGTTGCGGGGCCGCGGCGGGCTGCGCGCTCGTATCCTGGTCTCGGGGGTATTGCGGCGCGGAGCGATCTGATCACGCGTCGGACTGATTGGGAACCCGGGTGAAGGGCCTTCTGAGCGCCCAGCCTCCCCTCGGACCCGCGGCGCCCCGGCTCTGAATCGAATGAATAACAAGGCCTTCCCAATCCAAGTTTTTGACTTCGTCCACCGCCCTCACGGGGCGTAGCTTTCCTTCATGCCTCTTGGGCTGCTGATCGCCGCCGCCAATACCAATGCGCTCGCGCCGGCCGCTTCGCCGTCGGTTCCGTCAGCGGGTTACGGACTGATATTTTGGGTCCTGGTGCTCATCAGCGCCAGCGCCATCGCCGTGGTGGTCGAACGTTTGCTCTATTTTCACCGAGTGCAGATCGACTCGGCTCAATTCCTCGCCGGAGTGCGCAACGTGCTCAAGCGGGACAATGTCATTGAGGCGCTTTCGATTTGCGACGCCACGCCGGGACCCGTGTCGCGGTTGGTCAAGGCGGCCATCCTGAACCGCGACGGAGGACGCGCCCGGGTGGACGAAGTAATCGAAGAAGTCGGCCAGAGCGAAGTCCCGCGCTTGGAGCACAATCTCCCGTTGCTCGCGACCATCGCTCAAGTGACCCCACTGCTCGGGTTGATTGGCACGCTGTTGGGGTTCGCCACGGTGTTCCGCGAACTGCGTCGTCCCGACGGTCTGGCCGTGGGATATGCGGCGCCGGGCCAGATGTTCGACGGCCTGATGCAAGCGCTGTATGCCGCGGCGCTGGGTATTGGCATCGCGGCGTTCTGCTATGCCGCTTACAACTACCTGGTTCATCGGGTGAACCTCATCGTACTCGACATGGAACGCGCCAGCCGTGAAGCGGTCCGTCTGACGATCGGCGAGAACGGCGGCGGGTCGGACGCCGAACGGAATGGATGAGCCAAACGAACCAGTGGGAACCGCGGATTTTTCGGATGACACAGATGGATAAGAGGTTATGACGGAACGAGCGGTCCCTTGCCAGGCGCAGGCGGTGACGGGTTCCCAGGGTGACGAGGCCTTTCCTCATCCGGTCGATCTGCCTCATCCGTGGTTTTTAGTACGGTTGGATTCAAGATGAAGATCGCCCGGACCACCCGTCTGTTTCGCGGCCAGCTCGATCTCGCGCCCTTCTTGTGCGTGATTTTTCCGGTCGCGTTGGTGGCGTTGTTCCACAGCTACCTCGTCCTGCCCCATGGGGCGCGTCTGGTCCTTCCCGCGGTGGATTCCAGTGCGGTGGTGAAGGCGGGGGAGCCGATGCTGGTGGTGGCGGTGGATTCGGCCCGCCGCGTTTACTTTGAGAATCAACAGATCTCTCCCGCGGAGCTGGAGAGGGCGCTGCAACGGCGCATTCAATCGGGTGCCCCGACGCTCCTGCTGATCCAGGCCGATACCACCGTCCCCTATGGCCAATTGTCCGACTTGGTCGCGCTGGCCCGACGTTCGGGTGTTAAAGAGGCGGTGTTTGGGGCCCTGCCTGCCCGGCGATGACCGCCCCCGCTCCAACGTCAGAAGGGTGGACGCCCAGGCGATGGATGGTGGTAATTTTCTTCATCGCCGCCCTCCAGGTCGGAATGATTCTGAGATTGACCCGCTGGCCCAGTCTGGACCCGGCTCCGGTGGCAGCGGGGGGGGGTATCCGGTTGAGTCTGTCCGTGCCGGAGCAGGATCCGGACTGGGCCTGGGCACCGGATCCGCGTCTATTTGCCTCGCGCGATCCGGTGGGATTTTCCGGGCTGGCGGATCGGGCATTACCGGCTCCGGAATACCGGCTGGCCGAATGGTCCGCCTCCCCTCGTTGGCTGACCGCGGCGGCGGGGGCCAGACGTCTTGGGAACATGCCCGTCATCCCCGCTCCCGCTCCGGCGAGCCGGGCCTTCGCGCCCTTGGTCGGCCCGCTTCCTTCCACCAACACCCCGCTCGTGTTGGCCGGAGCGAGCGGAGTTTCTTTTCGGGGTGATTTGGCCGGACGCCCCTTTGACGCCGAAGGAAACCTACCCACGCTGACGGGGGCCGATGCCTTGGCTGCCACCGTCATCGAACTCGCCGTCACGCCCTCCGGAGATGTCCTGCTTACCCGCCTGGTTGCGAGTAGCGGTGATCCGGAGGCCGACCGTGTGGCGTTGGTCTGGATCCGGGCCTTGCGATTTGCCCCGATCGGACCCGACGAGCCGGATCTCAGCCCCGGTGGCAGTGAAGCGGCGCCGTGGGAGATTGGGGAAGCCGTGGTGGTGTGGCACGTGGCACCGAGCCTGCGTTAGCCATGTCCCCCGATTCCCTCATTGCGCTCTGGGTGTTGGGCATGCTGCTCATCCTGGCCAGTATTGCGTTCCGCAGCGAACTGCGACGAAGGCGAGTGCAACGTGAAGTGTCCGAGGACCGGATCTTCCGCTGCTCGAAATGCGGACTGGTCTATACCGACGACCCCCACGTGGAACGTTCCCGTTGCCCGAGCTGCGGGCGGACCAACGTTCCGTTTCAGTTCTGAAGGCCGACCGCAGGCCTGTGACCCGCAGCAACGTCTCGGTTCCCAAGGCTCCAGTTCCTTCTCGTCGTCGATGAACCCCGGTGCCTGCCCTATTCCGCATTCCTTCCCGGTTCCCTTTAAGCGCGCGAACCACCCGTTCTTGAATCGACGGCTCTCGCACGGCTCGTCCACCTCCCCTCTCCACGGTCATTCCAGCGCATCCCGCGCCGATTCCTGATCCCGCCGGATCTGGTCACCGAGGGCGTCGAGGGACTCGAAGCGGCGTTCCGGGCGGAGGAAATCCACGAAGGTAACCTCGAGTTCCTCTCCATAAAGATCGGCATGGAAATCGAGCAGATGAACCTCGAATCGTTGCTCGCCTTCCGGCCGGCCGAGTGTCGGGCGCATGCCCAGGTTCAACACCGCCGGATAATCTCCCGCCCGATTGATCCGCCGAACGCGCGCCGCATAAACTCCCGAGGGCGGGAGTTCCAGGCCCCCGATGCCGAGGTTGGCGGTTGGGATTCCCAGCTTCCGCCCCAGACCATCCCCCCGCTCGACGATACCGGAGAGGGCATAGGGCCGCCCGAGCAGCTCGGTCACCAGTTCGAGCCTTCCTTCTCGCAGGCATTGGCGGATGCGGGAACTGCTGACGACGTCTCCACCCACGGCCACGGGCGGAACGACGTGAATGCCAAATCCCAATTCCTGCCCCAGCCGCCGCAGGAGGCCGACATCACCACTCCGTGCCTGTCCGAACTGGAACCCCTCTCCTACGCTCAGACTGCGCAACCCACCGGCCTCCGACACCAGCCAACGGATGAAGGTCTCCCCAGACCAGCACGCTACCTCGGACGTGAATGGAAAAACCAACCCTGTCTGCAGCCCCAAGTCGGCAAAAGCGCGTAGCCGTTGGGGCAAAGGCTGGAGCAGGCGGGGTGCGCGATCCGGTCGCACCACGGCGAGCGGATGCGGATCGAAGGTGAAGACGACGGAAGGAGCATGATGAGTAGCGGCGTCCGCCAGCGCCGCCCGGATCACGTGTTGATGACCCAAGTGAACGCCATCGAACATCCCCCACGCCATACAACATCCCCGCGACGCCCGAGGAAGGTCGGCCGGACGATGGATGACCTGCATGGCGTAATGACGACGTTATTCGTAGCCCCGCAGCTTCAGCAACGGGATCACCCGGGCTTCCAGGCCCTTCCGGTCCAACTGGAGGATCTGTGCCAGCGGCAACGCCTCCTCCACCTCGAAACGGCCGGACCCAGTTCGGCGCAAGGCGGTCAGATGAGCTCCACACCCCAACTTTTGTCCCAGATCATGCGCCAGGGAGCGGACGTAGGTCCCCTTGGTGCAACTGACCCGAAAGTAGGCGAACGGCTCCTCGTACTCGTGAAACCGGAAGGTGTACACATGGATCAGGCGCGGTTCGCGGACCACTTCCTTTCCTTGGCGCGCCAGCTTGTAAAGGGGAACCCCTCCCACTTTTTTGGCGCTGACCATCGGAGGAATCTGCTGCTGATCACCCATGAATTCCTGGGCCGCCGCGTTCAAGTCATCCAGCGACAACAACGGAACCAACCGGGTCTCCACCAATTCGCCGTCGGCATCAAAACTGTCGGTCACTTCTCCCAGGCGCATTGTTCCCTCATACACCTTGTCCGAGACGGTGAACCGTTCCGAAAGACGCGTGGCTTTGCCCAGCATGAGGACCAGCAGCCCCGTTGCCATCGGATCCAACGTCCCGCAATGACCCACCTTTTCGAGACGGAAATGGTTGCGCACCTTGGCCACCACGTCGTGGGAGGTCCAGTCACCTGGCTTGTCCACCAACAGCGCGCCGTCCAGCGGAGAAAAAGTCTGCATCAGGCGCCAGATGGGTCCGCCAGTAAGCGTTTGACGGCGGCCAGAACCCGTCGTTGGGCGGCCAGCGGACTGCCCTTGATTCGGGCGCCGGCGGCGGCCTTGTGTCCGCCTCCCCCGAAGAGCGCCGCCACGTCACCCACATTCACGGCCTTGCTCTTGCTGCGGATGCTCAGACGGGTGGTCTCGGGATCCATCTCTTCGAACATGACGGCGACAATGACTCCCTCGATAGCTCGGATGTGGTCGATCAGCCCCTCGCTCTCCTCTTCATCCGCCCGAGCCCGCGCGTAGTCCGCCTTTTTCAACCAGAAGTAAGCGGTCCGACTATCGTGAGTAAGCCGGAACTTGTTGTACACATGACGCAGTAACCGGACCCGGGTGATCGGGTAGCTCTGGTAAATCTCCTGACAGAGGTGTCCGAGGTCTGCGCCAGCGCTCACCAGTTTTGACGCCACTTCCAGCGTTTCCGGAGTGGTGGTCGAATATTGGAAGCTGCCGGTATCCGTGCTCACCGCCGCGAAGAGGCAGTTGGCAATCGGCTTGGTGATCTTCCAGCCCGCCCATTCGCACAGGTCGTACACCAGTTCTCCAGTGCTCGGTTCACGCGGCGAGATCCAGTTGATGTCGGCGTACCGGGTGTTGCTCGCATGGTGGTCAATGTTGATGAAGACCTTGCGGTTTTGGATGTGTTCTCCGCATTGGCCGAGACGCTCGAAGCTCGCGCAGTCGGTGGCAATGACCACATCGAACTCGCGGCCCGACTGCGGCTTTTTTACCCGCTGGGCGGGGTCCAGAACCCGCAGCTTGTCCGGACAGCCGTCGTCATTCCAGACGGTGACTTCTTTACCAGCGTTCTCGAGCGCCACCGCCAGCCCGACCTGGGATCCGATGCAGTCACCATCCGGACGGATGTGCCCGACGATGCAGGCGGTTTTGCTGTCTTCCAACGCGGTGAGGATCTCCTGAACGGGCTTGGGAATGGATTTCATGACGGTCATAGGAACACTTCGATCAGGCTGACGGTCAGCCTGGGGGTGTGGGTGGGGGTGGCTCCTGCTCCAATTGATCCAGGATGGCGAGGATGCGGTTGCCCTGTTCGATGGAATCATCGATTTGAAACCGTAGTTCCGGGGTAAACTTCAGGCGTACACTGCCACCGACCCGGGATTGGATCAGCTTGGCCCGCTCGGCCAGCGCCGCGAGCGCCTGCTTGCGCTGGGCCGGGGTTCCGACGAATCCCAGGAAAACCAGGGCCGACCGCAGATCGCGGGCCACGCCAACGTCGTTCACCGTCAAGAGACCCACTTGCTCGATGGGCATTTCCTGCCGGAGAACTGTGGCGATCTCCTGTTTGAGCAGCTCGCGGACGCGGGCAATACGGCGGTTGTTGTTTTCCATGGGAGGTCCCTCACCGGGGGGGTGGCGGCCAATCTGCTGCCCAGACCCGGCTCTTCCGGAACTACGACAGTTTCTGAGCCACCTTTTCGATGGTATAGCACTCGATGAGGTCCGCTTCCTGCGGATCATCGAAGCCATCCAACCGAACCCCGCACTCCATGCCGGAGCGTACCTCGTTTACCTCGTCCTGAAAGCGTTTCAGCGTGAGGGATACCCCTTCGTAAATGATGTGACCCCGACGGCGGACTCGCATCTTGCCCCGGAGCAGCTTGCCACTGGAAACATAGCAGCCGGCCACTTTCCCACCTTTGGACAACTCGAACACCTTGCGCACTTCGGCCTGCCCTACCACTACTTCCTTGGAGAGCGGGTCGAGCAACCCCGCCATCGCCTCTTTCACCTGGTCGATCAGCTCGTAGATGATGGCGTAAAGCTTGATCTGAACTCCCTCGCGCTTGGCGGCCTCGGCGGCGCTGCTGTCCACCCGCGTATGGAAACCGAGAATCACGGCATCGGCCGAACTGGCCAGCAGGACGTCGCTCTCGGTGATCGCACCGACGGCATCGCGGACGATTTCGAGTGATACCAAGGTCGCCTCAATCTTCTCCAACGCCTCGCAGATGGCCTCCACCGATCCTTGAGTGTCGGCTTTGACGATGACCTTGAGAACCTTGGCCGTCCGGTCGGTGATCTGACCAAAAATGTCCTCCAGCGTCTGGCGTTTGGGACGACCGCCGTCGAGATGAGATTTCTTCCGCTCCAGCATCCGTTCTTCGGCTAGGTCACGGGCGGCCTTTTCATGGTCCACCGCGCTGAATTCCGACCCAGCTTCCGGGACCCCGTTGAGTCCCAACACACGCACCGCCACGGAGGGCCCGGCTTCTTTCAGGCGTCGTCCTTCCTCGTCCATCATGGAACGGACTCGTCCGTAGAATTCGCCACAGATGACGACGTCGCTCTGGCGCAAGGTTCCCTTGCGCACCAGCACGGTGGCCACGGGGCCACCTGGTTCGATGCCGGACTCGATGACATTGCCTTTGGCCTTCCGGTTCGGATTGGCCTTGAGCTCGAGCAGTTCGGCTTGAAGTAGAATGCTCTCGATCAGCTTATCCACTCCGGCGCCAGAAAGGCCGGAGCAGTCCACATACAGGGTATCGCCTCCCCAATCATCAGGGACCAAGCCCCTCTCCTGCAATTGTTGGCGAACCTTCAGGCCGTTGGCAGCCGGATGATCGGACTTGTTGACCGCCACGATGATGGGGACCCGGGCTGCTTTGGCATGATCCAGCGCCTCCACGGTCTGCGGCATGACCCCATCATTGGCCGCCACGACCAACACGACGATGTCGGTGACATGGGCGCCCCGAGCGCGCATGGCGGAAAACGCGGCATGACCGGGGGTGTCAAGAAAGGTGAGTTGTTCCAACTGCCCGGTTTTGGGGTGCGGATAGGCGATGGTGTAGGCGCCGATGTGCTGCGTGATACCTCCGGCCTCGCCCGCGACCACATCGGACTTGCGAATGCGGTCCAGCAAGGTGGTCTTACCGTGATCCACATGCCCCATGATGGTGATGACGGGGGCGCGGGGCTTCAGGTCTTCGACGATATCGTCTTTGTCGAGTTCGATGAGGGGTTCGCGAGGCTGGATGTTCGTTTTGTGGGTTTCCAGGTCCCGCCGTTCGGTCTCGAAGCGGAATCCATTTTTGGCGCAGAGCCGTTGGGCGACTTCGGCGTCGATAGTCTGATTGACGGTGACGAACACTCCCATGCTCATCAGGTCGGCAATGATCTGAAAGGCCCGCCGATTCATCTTCTCCGCCAATTCGCGAATGGCGATGGGCGGTTTCATGATGATGACCGGGGCGTTGGGCGGAGTCTGGAAACGGGGAGGAGCCGGACGAGAAGGCGGCGGGGAAACCGGTCGGCTGGGGGCGGGTTGGCTGGCTCGACCCCGATCTGTTCCACGGCCTCGGTCGTCCCGACTTCCTCCTCCGCCACTCCCACCCCGGCCACGCTGGAACCGGTCGAGGTTCACCCGGCCAACCAAGTCGCCCACGCGGGGTGCCGGAGGGGCGGGAGGTGCTGGGGGAACGACGGGAGTAGCCACCGGAGGGGCCGGGGAAGCGGGAGGAGGCGTGGCCGGTGTTTCCGCTGGTGCTTCGGCAATGGGCTCACCAGGAGGAAACTCGGGCGACTCCTGGTGGATGGGCGCTTCTTCCGTCCCCAGCGTGGGATCCGCGGCAACGACCGCCGGGGTCTCCGCCACCGGTGTTTCGGTCACGGGTGCCATCGTCGGTGGTGCGGGGGGCACGATGATCACCGGACGTTCCGATTCAACGGGAGCCGGAGGCGCTTCATTCACCGGCTCCGCAGTCGGGGATGTCACCAGGGGCAAAAGTTGGTCGCGCAGGTATTCGGCGGTGATCTTGTCGAGTGAACTCGAGGCGACCTTCGCGGCGACGATGCCCAATTCCTTCGCCTTGGAGAGCACCACTTTGTTCTCCAGCTTCAGCTCTTTGGCGATTTCGTAGATTCGGACGGGCATACGTTCGTTATTCTCAACTCAAGACGGTCATGACCGGAATCTCCGGCCGGGTTAGGGGCAAGGGCGGACCGCCCGCCTTCCCTGTAAGTCAGGCTAGACGGACGCGGAAACTTCGGCGGATGGGCCAGACGCCTGTCGGCGCACCAACTCGCCCCGGGCCGCTTCCAGGATTATGGCCGCCGCCGGACCAATGTCCTGGTTCTGCGCCAAATCCGCCACCTCAGCGTCAAGCAAATCCTCGACCCCATGGAAGCCCATATTGACCAGAATTTTTGCCTGCTCCTCGGTGATGCCGGGAACGGACGCCAACTCCTGGACCGCATGGTCCACCCGGGCGGCAAAGCTATTCACGTCCGCTTCCGGTTCAATATCGATCTCCCATCCCGTCAGCCGGGAGGCCAGACGGGCGTTCTGACCTCGGCGTCCAACGGCCAGCGGTAATTGATCCTGGGGTGTCGTTACCCGGATTCGCTTTCGTGCTTCATCCACTTCAAAACTTTTCACGCGGGCGGGATCCAGGGCCTTGGCCACGAAGGTCCGGATGTCCGGCGACCAGGGGATGATATCCACCTTCTCGTTGTTGAGTTCGCGCACGATGTTTTTCACCCGCTGCCCCCGGAGGCCCACGCAGGCGCCCACCGGATCGACCTTGGCATCGCGGGAATAGACGGCCAGCTTGGTGCGAAAACCGGGCTCCCGGGCAATCGCCTTGACCTCGATGGTGCCATCCTTCAGCTCGGCCACTTCCGATTTGAAGAGGCTCAACACAAAGGCGGGATCGGCCCGGCTCAGGATGATCTCCGGCCCATGCAGGGAAAGCTCGATGGCCTTCAGGAAACACCGAATCCGCTCGCCAATCTGGTACTCTTCGGTGGGCACCCGCTCCCGGTGGGGCAACAACGCCTCCGATTTGCCCAGGTCCAGCACCACATCGGACTTCTCGAACCGCCGAACCGTGCCGCTGACAATCTCCCCAATCCGGTCCTTGTACTCGGCATAAACCCGTTCTTTGTCCGCTTTCCGGAGATACCCCGTGAGCGCCTGTTTGGCGTGCTGGGAGGCAATCCGGCCGAATCCAGAGGGCGTCACCTCGACCTCCACTTCGTCGCCGACCTTGGCCTCGGGAAAGCCGGCCCGCCGCGCATCGAACACCGTGATTTGGTCGTGTTTCGAAATGATCCGATCAGCGACCATGAGTTTGGCCCATGCCTGAATGACTCCCGACTTGGGATTGATCTCGACCCGGAGCTCCCGGGCCGGGCCAACGGCCCGCTTGGCCGCCGCCAGGAGCGCCTCATGAATCGCTCCCAGCAGGACATCACGGCTGATACCCTTTTCCCGTTCAAAGAACTCAAGCTGTGCGAGCAGATCGGCGTTCATAGGTTGTCAATGAGCATCCCACTGGGGTAACAAAAAAGCCGGTTTGGAGAACCGACTTTTCCGTGGCGAACCTCGCCTCCAACAGGACGCTTACGAGGAACGAGTAAACTTTGCGGTTCCCGATGCGTCAAGTCGAAGTTCCCGGGAGAGCTGCATCCGGGCGCATCTTGAACTGATCTCGTCGGGACGGGGGGACGAAAGATCCAAGTTCACAGCTCCCCAAAGGTTCCAAGAACTCGCACTCGCACCGCTCGCGCCGCAGGACGATCGACGCTGCACAGGCGAACGGCCGCGTTCCGGTGCGGCGCGTGCAAGGCGGGGCCGCCGCGAGGAGCTCCCGCTTCACCCAGCGGCCTTGCTGCCAGGGATGGCCGCCGATGCGAGAAAGGGTCGATGCCTGTGGGAATGCCGGTGAAGAAAAAACC
The DNA here is from genome assembly GCA_964474315.1 of uncultured Verrucomicrobiota bacterium. Taxonomy (GTDB): domain Bacteria; phylum Verrucomicrobiota; class Verrucomicrobiia; order Limisphaerales; family UBA9464; genus UBA9464. Next base: position 53,598 of record CAYYSX010000004.1, read on the forward strand.
GGGGCGCCATCCAGCCATTAGCTTGGCGCGCCCCGGCAACCGAGATCAACTTAGTATCAGGGGTTCTCTCCCAAAGCCGGTTCGGGCTTTTTGGTGAGGATCTTGATGGCGACGCCTTCGGGGGCATCGGCCGGACCTTTGACTTTGACCTCCACCTCGACACCAGGAAGGAGCTCAGTCCGATCGACCGGCAGGTCGTCCTTCGTTATGAGAACCGCTTCACTCAGGGTGATCTTGGTATCGCCCTGCCCCTCATCCTGGATCACGACCAAGTAGGTGTCAGCCTTTTCCTTGATGACCCCGGTTAGGGTGCGTTGAGCTTCGGCTTGGTTTTCAGAGTCGCCACCGACCGCTGGCTCGTCAGCGAATGCTACGGGCGTGAGCGCGAGGATGGCCGACAGTGCTATCAATTTGGACAAAGTTTTTGCAATCATGGATTCCATTTCAAGCGGATTTGATGCCGGAGACGGTCCGCAAACCGATGCCGACGGCCTAAGTTCAAGTGGAACAGGCACATTCCGTTGCCACCGCAACCCTGGACTGAAGGGACATCATGCCAAGTCCCTGACTGTCAGCATGCACCCTGCATGGATTCTGTGCGGTGAAGCATGCGCAATGCATCGCCGGAGCGCCGTATTGCTTGTGATTCAACCTGAAAATCTGAACTGAGTCCCATGAGCCACCGAGCACCTCCAGATGGTATCAATCGTTGCGAAAGTGCCTTCACACTACTTGATGATGGCACGTCGGTGGTGCGGTGAGGACACCGCACGCTACACGCCTACTTTCGCAACGATTGATACGCGACGATGCCTTGAAGCTTCTTTGGAGCTTGGAACTTGGCTTTTGGAGCTTTCGTCCGCGGTTCCAATAAGGATCAATTCAAGATGCGCCCATTGCGGATTTCCCGGACGGCATGGACTTCCGCCCTTAGTTCTCCACCAGGAATTTCAGGAGCTCGATCTGTTCGCGCTCGCTGAGGGATTCGAGCAGTCCCTCGGGCATGAGCGAGGCGGCCGTGGTCTCGCGTTTGGCCACGTCGCTTTTGGCCACCAACACCGGGTCGGTCGTGGTGCGCAAGGTCAGCGCGCTGGTCGTCTCGTTGATCAGCAGGCCGGACACCACATCGCCCGAGCGCGTCTCCACCGTGGTGAGTTGAAAATCCGTTCCCACCACGGCATTCGGATCGAGGATGTTTTCCAGGAAATACCGGATGCCCTGCTTGCCCGCACCGGTCAGCTCCGGTCCCAGTCGCACCCCGTCTTCCCCCAGTCGATGGCACTGGGCACACAGTTTCTGGTAGTGCTTCCGTCCTTCCCGCCCGGAAAACGCCCACAGCGGTGCCTCGTTGAAGACTTTCTCCAGTTGATCTATTTGCGCCTGTTTCTCGGCGGGACTTTGCTGAATGCGCCCCCAGACTTCGGTGACCCGACGGTCGATCTCGGCATTCCCCAGGGAGGACAACGCGCGCACGTGGAACGAAGTCAGTTGATCCCGCTTCACGTTATCGCGGGCCAGAGCGTCCAGCAGCGCGAACGCGAAGGCACTACGGCTGGTCAGGGTGTTCAAGGCGGCGGCCCGGGCGGGTGGGGACAGGCGGCTGAACCGTTCCAGCAGCGCGGTCGGAATCTGAGGGGAATCGAACCGCGCCAGCAGCGGAATCACCGGTAACTGGAACGCCTCGTCGTCCAACAACCCGAGAAACACGGCCAGCGAACCGCGGTCGGGACCACGGCTCAGGACGGCGAAGGCGTGCTGGCGGTCGGCCGCGGCGGCCTGGCGGTCGGCGAGCGATTCCCGCAGGTGTGGAAACAGGGAATCATCTCCGAGGGCCGCGGCCACGCGTTCGGCCTCCCGTTTCACGCGCCCATCGGAATTCGAGTAGAGCGCGGGCGCCACCGAAGCCCAGGCGGGGGGCATCGGCACGTTGACCCGGCCTTCCAAGGCCAGGGCCAGACCGGCCAGCCGACGCCGGCGTTCCTCGCCCCCGGTCCGCCCCATCTCGGCCACGACCCGGTTCAGCGGCTCGCCCTCCAGCGTGGCCGCATACCACCAGATGAAGTCCGCCAACTGCGGCAGTTGTGTTTGGGCGGCGATCTCCAGGGCCCGGTTGGGGTCCTCCGTCATCCGCTGCGCCAACCCGTGCCACAACAGCAACGGGATATACCGATCGTTTCGATCCTCGCCATGCTGGGCCAGATCTCCAGCGAGCGCCCACGCGGTTTCGGCCGGAACGCGTTGCAGGGCAGAAGCGAGATACCGCCGCACCACGGGCGAAGGATCGCTCCGGGCCATTTGCAGGAATTGCGCCTGTTGTTCCGGCGTCGCTTGCCGTGGGTCGTTGGCCAGTTCGATGCCCCAGGCCCGCACGAATTCGTCGGGATCCTTCAGCGCTCGGTCCGCCACGGCCGGCGTGAACTGTCCCAAGGCATGAAGCGTCCACAACGCTTGCAGACGCAGGGTTGGATCGACTTGGTTCGTGAAGCGATCCGTCACGGCCGATACCACCTGGGAATCCGCCGGACGCGTCTGGGCTCGTTCCTGCAAGAGACGTCGGGCCGTTCGGGGAAACCAGTGATTGCGATGATCCAGCAGTTCCACCAACTGGAGGTCGTCCAGCGTCGCTAGGTTCACGGTTCGCGGCTGGTAGGTGGCCTGCCATTGCAGGCGATAGACCCGTCCGTTGCTGCGATCCCAGCGTTCGGTGTTGGGGTTGTGGCAGTGTTGTTGGTCGTACCAGTCGATGAAATAGACCGCTCCGTCCGGACCGTACTGGAGGTCCACCGCCACGTACTTCGGATCGGTGCAGAACAACTGGTCCTGTCCCGCGTGAACCGTGTCGAAGCCCGAACCCAGGCGGAGGTTCACCTGCTGGTTCATCTGATGGCCGCCCAGGTTGTGCGTGAACAGGTGGCCGCGGAAGGAGTCCGGCCAGTTGTCGCCGAGGTAGATCATCGTTCCCACATGCGAATGCCCACCATAAATCGCGTCACTTCCGCGCACACCCGCTCCGCCCGCGCCGTGATCGTACCGGGCGGAAGCGAGCAGGAAGTTCCGGAAGCCCGGGAAGTCGGCGGGCGGCTCCGCCACGATGAACGGCGCATAGTTGGCATTGGCTTGGTTCCAAAAGTGGCCGCCTTGGACGACCTGGGTGGTCAACCCGCGTCCCCAATAGCTGCGGCAGTGGGTCATGAACAACTGGCCCCGCTCATCGTAGTCGAGCCCCCAGGGATTGCTGCCCCCGTGCGCGAACACTTCGAATTCATGGCGCACCGGATGATACCGCCAGACGCCGGCCCGCAGTTCGGTCCGTTGTTCCGCAGGCGATCCCGGTTGGCCGATGTAAGCGAGGTTGAAGACCCCCTGGTTTCCGTACAGCCAACCGTCCGGCCCCCAGAGGAAACTGTTCAGGCATTCGTGAGTATCCTGGTAGCCGAAGCCATCCAACAGCACCTCGGGCGGACCGTCGGGCACATCGTCGTGGTTGCGGTCGGGGATGAACAGCAGCTCGGGGGCGGCTCCGACCCAAACCCCGCCGAATCCCACCTCGAACCCGCTCACTAGGTTCAATCCTTCGGCAAAGACCTTCCGCGTCTCGAACTTCCCGTCGCCATCGGCATCGGAAAACACCACCAGCTTGTCGAGTCCTTCGCCCGGCGGTCGCTTGGTCGGATAGCTGTAGGCCTCGGCCACCCAGAGGCGGCCGCGTTCATCCCAGGCAAAGGCCACCGGTTGATGCAGGTCCGGCTCAGCCACCACCAGATCGACGCGGAACCCCTCCGGCACATACATCTGGGCCACGGTCTGTTCGGGACCCGTTCGGGCGGGAGCCGGGGTCGGATTAGGGCGGAGGTGCCGGAGGACCGGACTGGTCTGGAGCCGTTCGACCTGGGGAAGCGGATCCTCAGCCAATGTAGTCAGGAAACCGGCCAGGAGGACCGGTGGGACCAGGAAAACAGCGGGAAAACGCACGCCGTCTCCTTACTCGACGATGCGCCGCGAAGGAAGCCCTCAGAAGGGGCAGGGGGGCGCATCTTGAATAGGTCCTGGTCGGGAGCGCGGACGGCTCGTCCGCTCGAACACGAGTCGCGGGCTGGCGGCTACTTGGAGGTATGGAGCTGGGCGGCCAGGATTTCCTGGGTGGCGGGAGCGGTGACGATGAAACACCTCGCAGGGGGGGTACGGTCCTTGGGAGTCCCGAGCACGCAGCGTTCGTCACTTCCCCGTTGGAATCGTCTCGACAATCTTTTGTTGCATATGCGTCAAAAGACTGCGGAAAGCCTCCTCGCGACTATGGCCCTATTTCCTGGCTTCAGGTCAGTCAGGGGGCGTGGTGACGGGGGCGTGGGAAGCGTTTGGTTTTAGACCTAAATCCTGGGTCTTCAAAGACCTCCCCGCAGACGGCCAATGACTTTGGGGAGAATTTCGCACACTTGTGCTACTTCCTCGCTGGTATTGCCCCGGCCCAACGACAGGCGAACCAACGCATTGGCCTCCGCCGGAGGAACGCCCATCGCCTTCAAGACATGGCTCGGTTCCAAGGAGCCCGCCGAACACGCCGATCCGCTCGACGCACAAACCCCTTCCAAATCCAAGGCGGCCATCAGCGCCATGCTGTCCGTGCCCGCCACGGAGAAGGCGACGGTATTGGCGAGCCGTTGGTCTGGATGTCCCCGCAGCGTGACGCCGGGAATGCCCTCCGCGGCCTGGGCGAGTTCGCGAGTCCACGAGCGCAGTGGCGCCTCCGGAAAGACCGGGTGAGGAACGAACCGGTCGAACGCCTCCACCAAACCGGCAATCGCCGCCAGATTCTCGGTTCCGGCTCGCCGTTCATTCTCATGTCCACCTCCCACCTGGACCGCCAGGGGTTGCAGCGGCGACCGGATGAAGAGGGCACCCACTCCTTTCGGCCCATGGAACTTATGGGCGCAGACCGCCACCAGGTCGGCTTGGAATTGATGGATGTCCTGGAACGGCAATTTGCCGATGACCTGTACCGCGTCGGTATGGAACACGACGCCCTGTTCTCGGCACAGCGCGCCGATTTCCGCCACCGGTTGGAGCGTTCCAACTTCGTTGTTCGCGGCCATGACCGAGACCAGGACCGTGTCGGGTCGTAGCGCGGCGGCGACGTCATCGGGCGAGACCTGTCCGTGGTCATCGACGGGTACCTGCGTGACCTCGAATCCCTCTTGGTGCTGGAGGAACTCAAAGGCGTGCAACACGGCGTGATGCTCCACAGGCGTGGTGATCAGATGACGGCCTTGCGAACGACGGCGACGGGCGGTGCCCAGCACGGCCAGGTTATTGGCCTCGGTACCGCCGCTGGTGAATACCACCTCGCTCGGACGGCAATTCCAGAGAGCGGCCAACCGGTAGCGGCAGTCGTCCAGAGCGGCTCGGGCGGCCCGTCCGACCTGATGAACACTGGAAGGATTGCCCCAGACCTCGTGGAGAAAAGGCTCCATGACTTGGCGCACCGCGGCGTCCAGCGGCGTGGTGGCGTTATAGTCGAAGTAGATCGGCGGCACCGGGGCTAGGATGCTTCGTTCCCACAGGAAGTCGAAGGCAAGCCTGTACCCGCAGGCCCCCAGGTTGGCTGTGCCGCCGGTTGTTAACCCTGCCCCTGGAGTCCACTGGCAGGTTAAAAACCTGCGGTACAGCAGACAAGAATGTCTGCGCTACCTCGGTAGCGCAGGCCTCCCGGCCTGCTGTTCCGCAGGTTTTTAACCTGCCCCCCCGGTCCACCCGGAACCGCAGACGGGAGATGTCTGCGGCACCGTTGCACGATACTCTCTGGCAATGACCAGCCACCCTTCTCCACCCGTTCCCCTGGCCGAAGCCCACCAACGGCTGCTCCAGCATTTCGGGCCCCAGGGCTGGTGGCCGGCCGAAACGCCGTTCGAAGTCTGTGTCGGCGCAATCCTCGTGCAAAACACTGCCTGGACGAACGTCGAGCGGGCCTTGGTGGCCGTGAAGCAGGCGAACCTCCTCGATCCGGTTCGTCTGTTGGCCTTGCCACCGGAGCGGCTCGAAGAATTGATCCGGCCGGCCGGAACCTACCGGATCAAGGCGGCCCGACTGCGGAAGTTCCTGGAGGTTCTGGTCCACGAACACGCCGCCTCGCTGGACCGCCTGTTCGCCGGGCCGGTGAAGGCGGTTCGCGAACGCCTGTTGGCGATTCACGGGATTGGCCCGGAAACGGCGGATTGTCTGCTGCTCTACGCCGGGGAACGTCCCAGTTTCGTCGTGGATGCGTACACGCGACGTGTGTTCGCCCGGCATGGCTGGCCCGGAGTCGATTCACCCTACGCCGAACTACAGCAAGTGTGTTCCACCGCCTTGGTCCCGAATGAGGGCGTGGATCCCGTCCCGCTTTGGCAGGAATTTCATGCGTTGATGGTGGCGGTCGGAAAACACTTCTGCGCAGCGACAACCCCCCGTTGCGAGGGCTGTCCGTTAAGGGTGATGTTGACGGGATCGAGCGTCGTTATAACGGACCCGGATTCGTCAAGGAAACGGGCCTCCGCCAATCCACCTACTATTCCAGGATCCAGGAACGGATCCGATCCCGATCGGAGGCGGATATGATTTTTATCTCATCAGGCGCGCCCAGGGCGGCATAATGGCGGCGGGCTTCGGTCAAAGTCTCGGGGGTCTCGCCCATGACCAGGGTTGGGGCCGGAGCGGCCAATTCGAGCAGACCCGGCAGGTCGCCATACTTCGCTCCACCCGGCAGGAATTGGGGATCCCGGAAATCAAGAAGCCGCCCAAACCGGAACCCACCGGTGTCGATTACCGACTGCGAGACGCGGTCGCCGCACAGCGCCCGGGCCGCCGCAACCACTGGCCCCGCATCGTCCACTCCCACCAACACCAAACGAGTGGACTGGCGCTCGTGCCCGTTGATGAACGCCACCACCGACAACACATCCTGTACCCGGCGCGCGAACACGGTGGGATTGTATCCAAAGGTATAGGCGGCCGCTTCCCGGGTCTCCTTCACCTTTGGTGTCTGAGTCAACGGTTGGCCGTCCGGGAGGAACTCCCCTTGATGCAGCAGATCGACTCCCATGACGGTCGCGCCGCCCTCCACGAGGGATTGGACGGCGGGCACCAGCGCACCGGATTCGGTGAACAACCCGCCTTTGCCCGCGCCCGTGAGCCACACCACCGTCGTGCCGTTCCACGACGAAGGATAAAGGAACACCGCCGGCAGCGCCTCGTGATACGTCGAATTCTCCAGCCGTCCGGTGATTTCCAGCCAGCCGCTTCGTTCGGATTTGTCCTGCTGTTTCCAGGAAACCTCGCCGGCTTCCGGAAGCGTTCTTCCGATCATGATTTCCAGGGCGCCGAGCTGGACCGCTTTTCGTTCCGGCTCAGTGAGCGCGGCCAAGCGGGCCTGACTGTCCTCCCGCCACCAGCGCAGCAGACGGCGTTCGAAGTCGGCATCGTCGGACGGGGGAGCCGGATGCGCGGCGTCCCATACGCTCAACTCCGCCGGCGGGATGACGACATAGTCGCGTTCGATGACTGGAGCGGTTTGTCCCAGTTGAAAATGCCGGTTCAACCAAGTGTAGAAGGCGGAGCGCGAAACGGCGTTGTAGTTGTGCGGAAAGTGCTCGCCCCGTGTCAGCATCACGGCGTCGGGCGCGTCGAGGAGTGCGTAGAGCCGTTTCAAGTCCGGAAACCCTTTGGTCGCCAGTTCGCGGGTCCAATCGTCCGCGGTGGTCATCCCTTGGGGTTTGGGGGCGAACAGCGCGGCAAACTCGACGTTGCCAGTGCCGACCCGCAGCAGTGAGGCGTTCTCACACGTGCAGCCTCCCTGCATTGCCGTGCTCACCATGACCGCGGGAAACGAGAGCGAAACCCGCGGATCCACCGCTGCCAGCAACATGGCTTGGGTTCCGCCTCCACTGGCACCCGTGATGGCGATCCGCTCCGGATCGACCTCCGGAAGCGTCAGCAGGAAGTCGAGTGACCGAATGGAATTCCAGGTCTGCAATCCCATCACGCTCTGCAGATGGGCCTCGGCCTGGGGACTGAACAATCCCCAGTTCTCCGTGGTGTTCATCTCCGGACGCTGCCGGGCGAATCCGTGGACCAATCCCATGGAGAGCTGTTGCGCGTCGGAATTGCCGAGCATGTCCCACTGCCACACCACGCATCCCATGCGGGCGAGTTGGACGCACAACGACTGGAACCGGCTCCGGCCCCCCTCCTCGAACCGCTCCGCTCCGGTGGCGATTTCGCGCCGGAGATCTTCCGGCGGCGTCTCGGAAAGGCGGGCATCCGTCCAATGCCCGTGGGCAAACAGCACCCCCGGCACCTTCCCGGTCACGTTCTTCGGTCGATACAGGTTTCCGGTGACGAACAAGCCGGGGAAACTTTCGAAGTACACCTTCTCAATCGTGTAGCCGTCGCGATCGAGGCGACCGTGGATGACGGTGTTGAGGGGCGTTCGGGTCGGTTCGGGCCAGAGTCCTTGGGAAACCAGGATTTGTCTCCGGACCCACTCGGCTCGTTGGGTCCACGCCTCGCGGCTCGCTGGCGGCTGGAACGGGAAATATCCGTTGAGGTCTGTGGGCGGAGCCAGCCGGGCGTCATCGGGAAGCTGTCCCGGAGGAAGGACGCGAGGTCCAGCGGCCACGGCGGCGAGACCCAGGACGAATCCGAGCGCGGCGGAGAAACGGAGCGAAGTGGGAATCATGGGAGGAGATTGGCGTGAGAGCTGGGAAAACGAAAGCGCAGGACGGGCTCGACGTCGATGGCGGAGGTGGGCTGGGGACGCACCGGGAGCGCGGGCGGCTCGCCCGCTCGTCCACAGGGAAGAAGGGGGAAGGGGGAAGGGACAGGGCTTCTGTCGCGCGCCCCTTGTCGGTCAGGGGACAGAGGGGGAGGAGGGACGGGGGGACAGGACTTCTGTCGAGGGAGTGAAAGCTCAAAGCTCAAAAATGGAACCTCCCGTTGGGTGAGCAGTTCCAAAACCCAAGCTCCAAGTTCCAAGCTTCCAGTTTCAGCCGGAAGAACCCGCGTCGAGACCGGACCATGCCTGGCGTCTTGGGATTTGGAGCTTCTTTGGAGCTTCGAAAACAGGGGAGAGGACAGGAAAACAGGGGAGAGGACAGGACATCTATCAATAAATGTAGCGATGGCGGGGAGGAGGAAAGCGGGGTGATAGTGGCGCGATGCGACAGCGTCGTCTCAAGGCTCCCGCTTCGTTCCCGGTCGCCTACTACCATTGCTTATCCCGCGTGGTGGACCGCCAGTTCTTCTTCGGTCCCACCGAACGCGAACAGTTCGTCCGCTATCTCCGCGAATACGAAGCCTTCTGCGGCGTGCGCGTCCTCACCTACTGCATTCTCTCCAATCACTTCCACCTCTTGCTCGAAGTTCCGACCAAACCCCAGGAACCCCTCAGCGCCGAGGAACTCCTCATTAAACTGGAAGCCCTCTCCAGCACCGCCTGGACCGCTCCGACCGTCCGTCAGCGCATCAACATGTTTCGCGAAGCCGGGGATTCGGCCGGGGAACGCGAATTCATCGACCGGCTCTGCGCCAGCATGTGGGACGTCAGTGGGTTCATGCAGCGGCTCAAACAACGCTTCACCCAATGGTTCAACCGGCATCTAGGCCGCACCGGCACCTTGTGGGAAGAACGCTTCAAGAGTGTGTTGGTGGAAGGGGCCGGGGAAACCTTGGCGACCATGGCCGCCTACATTGATCTCAACCCCGTCCGCGCCGGGATGGTGGACGATCCCAAGGACTACCGCTGGTGCGGCTACGGAGCGGCGACCGCGGGTGAAGGCCAAGCGCAAGCCGGTCTGCGGGTGGTGATTACCGGCGGCGAACGGGTGGCGGAAGAGAAGCTGTCGTTCCTGGACGCCTTGGCCAAGTATCGGGTGTGGCTTTTCGGACAGGGAGAAGAGCGGGAAGGAGTGACCGAGACCGGAGAACCGCTACGCAAAGGATTCCAGCGCGACGAAGTCTTGGCGGTGGTGGTGGCCAAGGGCCAACTGGCGCTGGAAGACTATCTGCGCCTGAAGGTTCGGTACTTCAGTGATGGGGCGGTGTTGGGGACGCGGGAATTTGTGAACGGGGTGTTTACGGCGTTACGGGACCGGTTCAGTCCCCAGCGCCAGGACGGCGCGCGAGCGATGCAGGGACTGAAATCTGAAAGAGCAGAGCTATTCACCCTCCGCCAACTCCGCGCGCGGGTGTTTGGGTAAAAGCGACCGTCCGAAGTTCGATTCCAAAAACCTCGAAGTCTGGTCCCTGAGGCTCGATTAACGCCCCAGATCAACCTGGCTTTCCTCCCCCTACCAAAATCGGAGTCTTGATCGCGGCCGACAGGCTTCCAATCGCCGCTCGCGATCAACCTAAGCCATCTCCCGACGCAGTCGGTCAATTCCGGATCTTCCGTTTCCGTTGCGTTCTAATAGAAGCCCTGTCCCTTCTCTTTTT
>CAYYSX010000005.1:0-4862 GCA_964474315.1 uncultured Verrucomicrobiota bacterium
CGGATCACAAACAGGTAAAGCGGTGCAATCACAAAGAGCACGACCGGGTTGCGCGCCAACCGATACGCCAATCGTTTTCCACGAGACGACTCCAGATACTCGCGCACCGTCATGGTCCACACGTCACCCGTTCCGCGCCGGTCCAGATCACCCGAGGTCGCGTGATGCAAGGAATGCTCCCAACGCCAGTGATGGTAGGGCGTGAAGGTCAACATTCCACAGAGGAATCCCCAAACATCATTGGCCGCTCGGGACTTGAAGAACGAGCCATGCCCGCAATCATGAAAAATAATGAACACCCGCACCAATAGCGCGCCCGCTAGAATCGCCAGCGGTACGGTGATCCACCAGGACACGGCCAGAGTGTGGTACATCAAATACCAAAGCAGCGCGTAGGGAATGAGCGTATTTGCGATCTGCCAAAGTGCTCTGCCGGCGGAGGGCTGCTGGTATTGGGCCACAATTCGCCTCCACTCAGCCGTACTCGGCCGGGAGCTGTCTCGGGATGGTTCTTTGCCTTCGTTCATAGTTTACGCGTGCAGCGGGATTGACGCTGGCATTCAGAGCCAGTACACGCCGCCGAGGGAAGGTCGCGTTGACCAAGGGAGCCCACCAATACCTTGTTTGCATCGCGCCGATACCCCGCGGCTATCCGATACTCTCCCGAGGCTCACTCCCGGAAGTGTCTGCGCCTCTACAGTGGCGCCGGTGACCGGCTGCGGTTCCATTCGAAAGGGTGGTATCTGGTCAAGCAATGGGATCCGGTTTGACGGCTACGAACCCAGGGGTCAGGTTCGTTGGAACGGCTATGAATCCCGACGTGTTATTGCCAATGGTCGCCAATCTCGACTTTGTAGAAGCGCTTTACGCCGGGTATTTGCAGGATCCTACCTCCGTGTCCGCAGAATGGCGGGCCTACTTTGCGACGTTAGGAAACGGCGAGACGTTCAACGGAGATTTCAAACTGGCACCGTCGTTTCGACAGCGAAGCATTTTTCATCCAGGGGGGGCGAGGTGGCCGGATTCCTCATCCGAAAGGGAGATGATGCTACAACAACACCAGGTGGATCGTCTGATCCGTGCTTACCGGGAGCGCGGACATATTGAGGCCAGAATTGATCCGCTCGATCCAAACCTGCGCTACGTGCCGGAGTTGGATCCACAGTATTACGGATTCGGCGATGCCGACATGGACAAGCTGGTCGTCTGCGAAACCCTGGGTGCGAAAAGCCGGCTAACGCTGCGAGCGCTCATCCACCGCCTGCGTGAAAGTTACAGCGGTTCGATTGGCTTTCAATACCTGCACATCGATGATCGGAGGATACGACGCTGGGTGCAGCAGCGGGTGGAAGACACGAACTACTGGGAGCCGATGTCGAGACCGATGCAATTGCGCATTCTGACCCGGCTCACCGATGCGGACGTATTTGAACGCTTCGTACGCAAGAAGTTTGTTGGCGCGAAAAGCTTTTCACTGGAAGGCGGGGAAAGCCTCATCCCCCTGCTCGACCTCGCCATCGAGCGCGCCTCCCGGCAGGGCGTGAAGAACATTGTGCTCGGCATGGCCCACCGGGGCCGGCTGAACGTCCTGGCCAACATCATCGGTAAAAGTCCGAAGCAAATTTTCCGTGAATTCGAAGACTGCGACCCGGATCTCTATCGTGGCGGTGGCGATGTGAAATACCATCTGGGTCACAGCGGTGACTATCAAACCGAGGCGGGCCGTTCGGTTCACCTGTCGCTGTGCTTCAACCCCAGTCATCTCGAGTTCGTCAACCCCGTCGTGCTGGGTCGCGTGCGGGCCAAGCAAGATCGCGCGCAGGATGCCGACGGTACGCGTATCATGAGCCTGCTCATCCATGGCGACGCAGCGTTCATCGGCGAGGGCATCGTGCAAGAGACGCTCAACCTCAGCCGTCTGCCGGGCTATCGCGTGGGCGGCACCGTGCATGTGCTGATCAATAACCAGATTGGTTTCACCACGCAGCCGTCGGAAGGCCGCTCCACCCTGTATTCAACGAGCGTGGCCCAAATGTTGCCCATGCCGATCCTACACGTCAATGGCGAAGACCCCGAGGCCGTGGCCCGTTGCCTTCAACTCGCAATGGATTTTCGTCATACGTTCAAGCAGGACGTGGTCATCGACATGTACTGTTACCGGCGTTTCGGCCATAATGAAGGTGACGAACCGGCTTTCACGCAGCCGCTGCTCTATGCAAAAATCGAGCGCCGCAAGACGGTTCGCGACAGCTATCTTGATCACCTTCTTAAGCTGGGCGAAGTCACTCGAGAGGAAGCCGAGCAGATCGCGCAAAAGCGACAGGAACTTCTCGAACGAAACCTGAGCGAAGCACGCGGTTCCACCAAAGCCAGGTTGCCCAGTAGCCTGGAAGGAGTCTGGAATGGATACTTCGGCGGGTCGGAGTCGGCGGATAAGAACCCCCATCCCAAAACCGGCTTCCCGATGGAGCAACTCACCGCCTTGCTCGAAAAGCTCACAGTCGTTCCGGAGGATTTTGATCTGCATCCCAAGCTGGAGCGTTTCCTGGAACAGCGCCGCCGTATGGCCCGGGGCGACCAGCCGCTGGACTGGGCCACCGCCGAGGCGCTCGCGTTTGCTAGTCTTGTTAGCGAAGGACATCGCGTGCGGTTCTCGGGACAGGACAGCCAGCGAGGCACGTTCAGCCAGCGCCACGCGGTCCTGCACGATGTCCAGACGGGCCGGACTTACACGCCGCTCCAGAACGTGACTGAGACCCAGGCTCCCTTCGACATCTTCAACAGCCCGCTCTCCGAGGCCGGGGTGCTGGGCTTTGACTACGGCTACAGTCTCGAGTGCCCGGACGGCCTTATTTTATGGGAGGCGCAGTTCGGCGACTTTGTGAATGCCGCGCAGGTCATTCTGGATCAGTTCATCACCAGCGGCGAAGATAAGTGGCGCCGCCTGAGCGGACTCGTGCTCCTGCTGCCTCACGGGTTCGAAGGAAACGGTCCGGAACACTCCAGCGCCCACCTCGAGCGCTTTTTGGCGCAGGCCGCCGAAGACAATATTCAAGTCGTGGTGCCTTCCACACCCGCCCAGTATTTCCATGTGCTGCGCCGGCAGATGCACCGGCAATGGCGCAAGCCGCTGGTCGTTTTCACGCCCAAAAGCCTGTTACGTGATGCGCGCGCGACCTCGCCTCTGGCCGATTGCACGCAGGGTGGATTCCAGCGGGTACTGCCCGATCCGCGCGGCTTGTCGCTCAAGACGGTGACTCGCGTTCTATTGTGCAGCGGCAAGATGTATTTCGACCTGGAGGCGGAGCGGGTGAAGCTGGGCCGCGACCAAGTGGCCATCCTTCGACTCGAGCAGCTCTACCCGTTTCCCCGCGCCGAACTGGAAACTCTTTTGGCCGACTGCCGCGACGGTACCCACATCATCTGGGTACAGGAGGAGCCGGAGAACATGGGCGCGTGGCGCTACCTCCGGGTGACCGGGACCCTGTCTTTCCTCGGCCGACTGCCCTGCACCGGAATATGCCGTTCGGCATCGGCCAGCCCCGCCACCGGCTCCCATGCTGCCCATCTGGTCGAGCAACAAGAATTGCTCAATCGCGCGTTTCGTGAAGACCAGTCGTCGGCGCGCCCACATACCGAAACCGTCCCTGGACTCAAGCAACTGACTACTCCCCCATGAGCAACACCATCATCGAACTCAGCATGCCCTCGGTCGGCGAATCAGTCTCCGAAGGCGAAATTGCCGAATGGCTGAAACGCGAAGGCGACACCGTAGCTAAAGACGAGAACGTGCTCGTGTTGGAGACCGACAAGGCGACGTTGGAGGTGCCGTCGCCAGTGGCCGGCCGCTTGACCAAAGTCCTGAAGAAAAAAGGCGAACGGGTCCAGGTCGGCGAAGCGCTTGCTGAAATCGAAGCCGGTGACTTCAACGATGCCGCGGCACCGCCGACGGATACGAAGAAGCCCGCCGCCCAGACGATGAAAATGAAAAGTGAAGCACCATCTGTCTCCGTTGCTTCGCCAACCCCAATTGTCAAGGAGCGCGCTACCGAGAGTGTTGAATCCAGAGAACCGAACGTTTTCGCAGTGGAGCAAGGCATTCCGCCTGAGACTAAGTCAGCAGAGACCACCGCGAACGAGCCCGCGCCCGAATCTTCAACTCCAGCGAATACGTCCGCTCATTCGGAGCGGGCCGAGGAAGTGGTGCCGATGAGCCTCTTGCGCCGGAAGATCGCTGAGCGTCTCGTCGCCGCCCAGCACACTACCGCCCTGCTTACCACTTTCAACGAGATCGACATGACCGCCGTCATGGCGTTGCGCAAAGAATATCAGGAGCGATTCCTCGAACGCTACCAAATCAAGCTGGGCTTCATGTCGTTCTTCGTCAAAGCGACCGTGGAAGCTCTCAGGCAAGTTCCGCAACTCAACGCCGAAATTCGCGGCAGCAATATCGTCTATCGCAACTATCATGACGTCGCGATTGCCATCGGCGGCGGTCGTGGGCTGGTCGTTCCCGTGCTCCGCGACGCCGGGCGGATGAGTTTTGCTGAGATCGAGCAAGGCATCGCTGACTTTGCGCAGCGGGTGAAGGAAAATAAAATCAAACCGGACGAACTGCGGGGCGGCACGTTCACCCTCACCAACGGCGGCATTTATGGATCGCTGTTGTCCACGCCGCTGGTCAATCCACCCCAAAGCGGCGTCCTCGGCCTGCACGCCATCCAGGAGCGGCCCATCGCAATCGCCGGCCAGGTGGTCATCCGCCCGATGATGTATGTGGCATTGACCTACGATCATCGTGTTGTAGATGGCCGCGAAGCCGTGCAGTTTCTCAAACGCGTCAAGGAACTCATCGAAAGCCC